>CAIXRH010000226.1 GCA_903921785.1 uncultured Pseudomonadota bacterium | reverse complement strand
GCGGGCGGGGGCGCGGCGGGCGGCGGTCACGGGGGGACGTCGCAGACGCCTCCGCGGCAGTCCCCCCAGCAGCGCACCTCGCCATCCGCGGTGCGGCCGCAGTAGCTGCTCTCCCCGCAAGTCAGGGCCACGAACGGGCCCGGATCCGGAGTGTAGTGATCGTAGCCCCAACATGTGGGCGCGCCGCCAGCGTCGAGCGCGCATGCGGAGCGCACCATCAGGTCCACGCAAAGGTCCACGAACTCACCCTCGGGGGCGTCGAATACCCCAGGCCAATCGGACGGCTCCTCGCCGAAACACTCGATGTCACCGCCCGAGCGGATCCCACATGCGTTCTCGTACCCGAACGGCGCGGACACCTGGGCCCACGGCCCCGCCGGGAGCTCCATCACGAACTGGTACGGATCGGGCCCATGGGCGTCAAACCACTCCAGATGGAGTTCGCCGTCCACGCCCACGAACAAGGCTGTCATGCCTCCGCCCGAGTATTGCGCGACGTCGTAGGTCACCGCGCCGTGAACGCAAGGCGCCTCCTCCCAGGTACTGAGACAGTGCACCGTGTTTCCCTGGCGCGCGAGGACCCCCCCGTACACCATCCGGATTTCGTCGTAGGGGCCTTCATCATCCCGGCCTCCACCCTTTCCCCAACAAGTCACGCTCCCGTCCTCACGCCGGGCGCACGCGTTCTGGTAGTCGAGCGCGTCCCCGACCGATTCCAGGTCCACGTCGACGAAACCGGCCGTCGTCGGCGCCCCCGAGATCACCCGGTAGGGTTCCGGCGAGTACCCCGTGTCGACACCTTCTCCCCAGCAGCGCACGCGGGTATCCGTGCGGACCCCGCATGCTGCCCTGCTGCCAAGGGAAACGTCAACCCACGGCAAACCCACCCCAGTGTCGCCGGTGTCGGTCGCCGGCGCCTCGGTCGTGTCGGAAGCGCACCCGGTGCAGCCGAGGAGGAGGAGGAGAAGCGGGGACATCCGAGGAGGCTTATCGTGCTCGTCGCGACCTGGACGCGGTCACTGGCGCCGCTGTACGTCCCCCCCATTCTCCCCCCAGCGGCTCCTCGACCACCCACCCCGCCGGCCCGGCACGCCGGTTCTCCGGCGCCGCTCCTTTGGCCTTCACCCGAAGGACGGCCTCGGGAGCTGGACCGCCAGGGCGCGGGCGGCGTGAGCCACGGCGGTGAGGAGGTTCTGGTCGTCGGCGGCGTCGGCGATCGTGTGGGACGCGAGCACCAACGCCGGGTCTCGGGTGAGGCGGGCGAGGGCGAGGCGGGTGAGGACCTGCTCGCGGGGCGTGGCGGCGCGGGCGAGCGCGAGGCGGGCGGTGCGCTCGGCCTCCGCGGCCTCCCCCGCGTCGGCACAGGCGCCGGACTTCCGCAGGAGCGTCTCGGCGTCCATCGCGGCTTCGTCGGCGCCGAGGAGCGCCCGGTCCGCCGCGCGCCCGGCCTCCGCCGCGCGCAGGCTGGCGACGGACGCCGAGAGCTCGGTGTGCAGCGCGCGCAGGGCGAGGACACCGTCGGTGTCTCCCTCCGCCTTCGCGAGGCGGATCGCGGCGATCACCTCGCGGGCGCCCTCCTCGGCGCGGCCGAGGGCGCGCATCGCCTGCGCCCGCCAGGCGTGGGCGCGGGCGCGGTCGCGGGGGGGGAGGGCTTCGGCGCTCGCGACGGTGGAGCCCGCCCCGTCGGGCGGACCGAGGAGCGCGTCGAGCGCGGCGAGCGCCGCCTCGGGGCGGTTGTCGCGGAGGGCGGCGTAGGCGCCGCGGAGGCGCACCTCCGTCGTCACACCGGCCGCTCGATCACCCGCAGGGCGAGGCGGGCAGCTTCCTCTTCGAGGCCGAGCGGCAGCTCCATCTCGCCCGGGGGGCTCTCGCGCTGGGCGAGGTACTCGAGGCCGAGGCCGAGGAGCACGAAGTGCAGGAGCACCGGCTCCGGCGAGCCGGAGTTGGCGACGATGTTGAGCGGGTGCCCGTCGGCGAGCACGGTGACCTTGCGCCCGCCGGGCAGCGTGTAGCGCACCACGAGCTTGCCGATCTGGTCGACCGTCTCGGCGTTGTTGCGGAGCCACGCGACGTCGATCTCGTCGCCGCCGTGGCCGGCGCTGAGGATGATCGAGCCGTCCGGGAGCGTGGCGAGCTCGGCGGCGCCGAGGGTGTGCTTGCGGCCCGTGGCGGTGACGACGATGCGGGCGCGCTTGAGCGCGGGCACGGCGTCGGTCGTGGCGAGGCCGTCGTAGTGGGCGATGAGCCGCCGCACGGGGTCGTTCTCCGCCACCTCCACCGTGGCGCCCGCCGCCCGGGCGAAGCTGGCCACGCCCGCGCCGACGGGCCCATAGCCGACGACGAGCACCATCCGCCCGCTGAGGTGCTGGCCGGTGAGGTTCGTGTACGCGGGCCAAAGGCCCTCGCCCACGCCGCGGCGGCTCTCCACGGCGGGCTTCAAGCGCCCGTCGCTGATGTTGAGCACGGGGAACGGCAGCGGGAGTCGATTGCGGAGCCGGTTCACGCCGGTGCGGGTGATCTCAACGCCCCCGCGGGGGCACTGCCCCTCGTCGAGGAGCGCGCTGCCGAGGGCGAAGCCGACATCGGCGAAGAGCATCGGCTCGGCGGCGACGGTGGCGGCGATGCCGTCCTTCGAGCCGCGGCCGGTGTGCACCTCGAGGCCGAGGGTGCGCATGTACTCCACCACGCCGGGGTCGGTCGTGGCGGGGCTGGCCGCGCTCACGACCCAGCGCCCGCCGCCGAGCACCACCTCGCGCATGAGCGCCAGGGTGATCGTGGTGAGGTGCAGGTGCACCCCGATGGTGAGGCCTTCGAAGGGGCGGCTCGCGGCCCACCGCGTACCCAGACCCTGGAGCACGGGGAAGAACGCGTCGATACGCGCCAGCTCGGCGCTCACACGGGCGTGGTCGGACATGCCGCGGGCTTATCGCGGCGTGGACATCCGCTGCACGGGCTGCGCGTCGTCCATCGTGCGGTGGGCCACTTCCCAGATCATCGCCTTGCGGGTCTCGGGCTCGGGAGAGAGCCGGTCCATCGTGGCGGCGTCGTAGAGGATGCCGTCCTTCATCACGTAGCGGACCTCGCGGGCGGCCTTCAGATCGACCATCGGGTCGCCGTCGACGATGAACAGGTCGGCGACCTTCCCTTCGCGGAGCGAGCCGATGTCCTGGTCGAGGCCGAGGTGCTTCGCGCCGCCCATGGTCGCGGCGTAGAGCGCGTTGCGCGGGGACATCGCGCCGGTGCCGCCGAGGTCCTCCAGCTCCCAGTGGGGGCCGAGGCCCTGGAGTTGGCCGTGGGCGCCGAGGGCCACGTTCACGCCCAGCCGCTGGAGCGCGGCGGCGTCGCGGGCGACGGTGCGGTGGTGGAACTCGGCCTCGTCCGTGATGTACAGCGGCAGGCGGTAGCTACGGCTCATGAGCACCTCGGGCGGGGTGAACCGGCTCAGCCGCGGGTCGTCCCAGACCTTCTCTGCCTGGTAGCTCGCGTGTTCACCGGAGACCCCGCCGTATGCCACCAGCAGGGTAGGGACGTACGTGGTCCGCGACTTGGACCAGAGCGTCTTGACGTCCGCATACACGGGCGCGACCGGAATGGCGTGCTCGATCGACGAGTGCCCGTCGACGATCATCGTCATGTTGTTCCAGAGATCGCCGCCGCCTTCCGGCACATCGAGCACCCCGAGCTTGCGGCAGGCCTCCACGATCCACTGCCGCTGGCTCCGCCAGGGCTGCTGGTAGGACTTCACGCCCCAGGCGCCGAGCCGGAGGAGGCGGAGCACGTGCTTCTCCGCGTCTTCGTAGCTGGTGATCTTCGCGCCCTGGGTGTCGTCGGCGCCGTAGAGGATGAACCCGGTAGAGAGCGTACGGGGGCCGGCCATGCGCCCCGCCTCCACCAGCTCGCCCTGCCCGAAGATGAGGTCGGTCGCCGCGCTCGGGTCGAAGACCGTGGTGACGCCGTACGCGAGGTTCGTGAGGTGGCGCCACTCCTGCTCGGGGAAGACGTCGCCCGAGGCGTAGCCGAGGTGGGCGTGCACATCGACGATCCCCGGGAGGATGGTCGCGCCGTGGACGTCGATCACCTGCGCGTCGGGCGGCGGGAGGACGCCGGCGCCGATGGAGACGATCTCCCGACCGCGGACCACCAGCGTCCCGCGGGCGATCTCCACGTCGTCCTCCATGGTCACGATGTGCGCGTTGACGAACGCCACCGTGCCCTTGCCCTCGAACCGCGGCACCGACACCGCCATCGCGCGGTCCGCCGCCACCGGGAGCTCCGTGGCGTCCTTCACCACGGTGCCCGCCACCGGCAGCGAGTAGAAATGATCCCCGTGGGACCACGTGATGTCGGTCCCCGAGAAGTCGAGCCAGTCCCCCGCGACGTCGGTGAGCTTGCGGGAGGGGATCGAGTCGGCCTCCACGGTGAGGTTCCCCAGCGCGGGCATCGGCGCGAGCCACGCCTGGTGATCGTGCTTGTAGGCGACCCACTTCTGGTCTGGAGAGAGGCGGATCTCCTGGGCGCCGTCGAAGCGGAGGTGGGTGCGGACGTCGTGGCCGAGGCGGTCGCAGGACTTCAGCACCGTCTTCTCGTGGGCGCGGGGCTCGGGGAACTCGTCCTCGATCCAGTAGATGCGCTGCCCGTCCGGCGACCACTGGAGGCGCGGGGCGCGGTTGTTGGAGCCGCGGAAGGGGATGGAGCGCAGGCGCTCCCCGTCGCCGCCGCTGACCGGCGCGAGCATCAGCTCGTAGTTGGACTCACCGCCGAGGTCCCCGCCGACCACCGTCGCGCCGGCGCCCTTGAGGAACGTCACCCACTTGCCGTCGGGGCTGAGCACCGGGGACTGGTAGTCGGCGCCGGAGCGGGTGATCTGCTTCGGCGCGCCGACCGGCCCGGACCAAACCTGCCCGCCGTTCTGGTCGTTCCAGGTGACGTAGGTGAGGGACTTTCCGTCGGCGGTGAGCGAGGGGAAGTAGGCGGTCTGGGTCGCAGGCGTGATCGCCTTGGCGGCCCCGGACGCGGGGATCGCCCAGAGCTGCCCGATCGCCGCCGCATAGATCGTGCCGTCCGGCGCGCGCTGCGGCCAGCGGATCACCTTGGCAGACACGTCGCCGTGGGGGACGCGCCGGGCAGGGTGCACCGAGTCCGTGATGCGGTGCTCCACCAGGGCGGAGAAGGGGATCTCGGCGCGGGCGAGCGTGCTCGCGTTGATGCGCCAGAGCTTCCCGCCGGCCCAGAAGACCAGCTCGTTGCTGTCGGGCGTCCAGTCCACGCGGGGGTAGGCGCCGCGGAGCTCGAAGGCCTCCATCGCGTCCTTGTCGAGGAAGTCGGCGATGCGGCGGAGCTTGCCGGTGGCGACGTCCATCACCATCAGCACCGACTTCGCGCGGTTGCGGGTGATGAGCGCGAGCGACTTCCCGTCCGGCGACGGGGTGGGGCGGACAGCGCCCTCGGTGAGCGTCGTGATCGTGGTGCGCTCGCCGAGCACCCGGTCGTACCGGGCGATCTCCCAGAGCCCCTGGTGGACGTTCTGGTCGTACTCGAAGCGGCCGCTGCGGGTGCTGAACCAGAGGTAGCGGCCGTCGGGCGAGAAGGCGGCTTCGCCCGCGTGGGGGTCGGCCGCCTTGTCGGTGATCTTGATGCCGCTGCCGCCCGCTTCGTTGAGCAGCCAGAGCTCCTGCACGCCGATGCTCCGCGTGTCGACCGAGCGGCGGCGGCCGAGGATCCACCCCGACTCGGGGGCCCAGACCGGGTCCGTCCACCGGTCGACCTTCTCGTCGGTGAGCGCCTTGAGCTCGGTGCCGTCGAGGTTCATCGTCCAGAGGTTCTCGCTGCCCCCCCGATCCGACGTGAACGCGATGCGGTGGCCGTCGCGGCTGTAGTGGGCGTCGGTGTCCCAGGCCTCGCCCGAGGTGACGCGGCGGGCGGCGCCGCCGGCGAGGGGCACCTCGTAAACATCGCCCAGGAGGTCGAAGAGCACGAAGCCGCCGTCGGGAGAGACGTCCACGCCCATCCAGGTGCCTTCGTTCACCGTGAAGCTCACGTCGTGGCCGGGGCCGTGGGGTGCGGCGATGTCCCAGGCGGGGGGGGCGGGGTCTTCGGCGAGGGCGGGGGCGAGGGCGAGGGCGAGCAGCATCGGCAGACCGGGGGGCGGGGCCGCCGAGTATCTCAGGTTTCGGGGCGTCGCGGGGGCCGCAGACCGTGTCCCTTACGGGATCTTCGCGGTCCGCGGCGGACGCGTCTGCTGGCGTACCTTCCGCCGCTTGCCCCTGGAGGGGGATCTGGCTACGCGCGACCCCCTCTCGGGGCGTGGGTGAACAGCGGCGGTGGGCTCGAACGACGGTTGGGCACGGGCTTCGCAGCCCTGGGCTTCGTCACGTGGCTCTTGCTCATCTTCGGGAGCACGGTCCGGGTGAACGGCGCCGGCCTCTCCTGCCCCGACTGGCCGCTGTGTTTCGGCCAGCTCGTCCCTCAGCTCAACATGATCATCTTCCTCGAGTGGGGCCACCGCCTCCTCGCGGGCACCATCTCCCTGGGTTTTGTGGCCCTCGGCGGCGTGATCCTCTCGCGCCCCGAGCTGCGCCGCCGCTTCGCGCTCCAGCTCGGGATCATGGTGCTGGTGCTCGCCGCCCAGATCGTCTTCGGCGGGCTCACGGTGCTTTTGTCGCTGGCGTTCTGGAGCGTCACGATCCACCTGCTCCTCGGCAACGCCTTCATGGCGCTCATGCTGGTGATGGCGGTGCGCCTGCGCGCGCCCGGCGCCGCTCCCGGCGCGGCCGTCTCCGCGGAAGCGCCCGCCCCCGGTACCATCCGCCTCCTCGCCGTGGCGATGGTGGTGGCCGTGGCGCTCCAGCTCGGCCTCGGCGGCCTCGTCTCCAGCAACTACGCCGGGCTCGCCTGCATCGAGTGGCCGTCCTGCAACGCCGGGGTGTGGTTCCCCACGTTCAGCGGCATCCTCGGGCTCCAGCTCTTCCACCGGCTCGGCGCCTACACCGTGGCCGCGGTGGCGTTCGCGTTCGTCGGCGTCGCGCGGGCCGACCGGGCGGGAAAGGGCGCCTGGGCCATCGTGGCGTTGGTGCTGGTGCAGATCGCCCTCGGCGTGCTCAACGTGTGGGTGCGGATGCCGGTGGAGCTCGCGGTGGCCCACGCCGCCACGGCCCACGCGCTGGTCGCCACGACCACCCTGGTGGCCACGGGCGTGCTCCGGCGCGGGCGCGCGGCGGCGGCGTCCTGATGGAGCAGGCGGTCGCGGTCCCCCTTCGCCTGCAGCTCCGCCTCTGGTGGGAGATGACGCGCCCGCGCGTCATCGTGCTGGTGCTGTTCACCGGACTGCCGGTCTTCGGGATGGTCGGCGCCACGATGGCCAACCTGGGGCGCGGGCTCCTGGTGCTCTTCGGCGCGGCCCTCGCGGGCGCCGCCTCCTCCACGCTCAACGCCTGGCTTGAGCGAGACACGGACGCGCACATGGCGCGCACCCGCAACCGCCCGCTCCCGGCCAGCTTCGTCCAGCCGAACCACGCGATGGTCCTCGGGTCGCTGCTCACGGTGGTGAGCACGGCGTTCTTGTGGTGGGTGGGCAGCGCGTTCGCCGCGGCGGTCGGGCTCGCCACGATCCTCTTCTACGTCTTCGTCTACACGATCTGGCTCAAGCCGCGCACGCCGCAGAACATCGTGATCGGCGGCGCGGCGGGGGCCACGACGCCGCTCATCGTGGAGGCCGCGCTCACCGGGCACCTGAGCTGGGCGAGCTGGATCCTCTTCCTCATCGTTTTCCTCTGGACGCCCCCGCACTTCTGGGCGATCGCCATCTTCCGCCTGGAGGAGTACGGCGCCGCGGGCTTCCCGATGATGCCGAACGTGGTGGGGGAGGAGTCCACGCGGCGGCAGTCGTTGGTGTACGCGATCCTGCTTACGGCGGTCACGCTCCTCCCGGCGCCGCTCGGCCTGTTGAGCTGGGGGTACGCCGGGGTCGCGCTCCTCTCGGGCGCGTGGTTCACGTGGTGGGTGGTCAAGTCCATGCGGGCGGACGACCGCCGGGTGGACTATCAGGTGTTCAAGGTGTCGATCGCCTACTTGTTCCTGGTCTTCGGCGCGATGCTCGGGGATCAGGTGGTGCGCGCGGTCGTCGGGTAGGCGGGCCCGCCGATGAGAGACGGCTGAGAGATTCGGCCTGGGGGATGCCAGCGTACGGTGGGGCTCCCGAAACCGAGGCTGCCATGTTTCTCCGTCGCTCCGCGCTGTGTGCGCTCTCCCTGTTCGTCGTGCTGCCCGCCCTGGGCACCAGCTCGGCGGAGGCCGCCTTCATCCGGCGCGCGGCCATCAAGCAGATCACGAACTCCAACGGCAGCGTGAGCAACCGCGTCGTGGTCGTGAGCGAGAGCGGCGCCACCGCACCCGCCTCCATCGAAGCGCGCGTGGAGTCCGATGGGGGTAGCGAGGACGTGGCGCTCGACGAGTCCGACAGCTGGCTGCACGGCGCGGCCACGCTCGCTTCGCTCCCGAAGTCTTCCGCGGCCCTCACCCTCACCCTCTACGACAAGGGCAGCGCCACGCTCCTCTCGTACTCGGGCACGCTCGGCGCCGATGGCACCGTGCAGCTCACCGCCGACGACACCGGCAAGGTGGCCTGGGACATCGAGGTGCTCGCCGGGGAGGTCTTCCCCGCCACCGGCGGCTACGACCTCACCCTGGACCTCGCGGGCGCCGACACCTACGAGATCGCCTATGCGAAGGTCATGGTGACCGAGACGGTGACCACGACCGTGTGCGACAAGGTCAAGGGCTGCTCCAGCACCACGAGCACCACCCGCACCGGGGCTGAGGTTGGCTGGGACGCGATCGGCGCGATCTGGGCCGGCGACCTCACGCTGGACCACGAGGGGGTCGTCGAGCTGAAGGTGACCGAGTACGACAGCAAGGGCAAGAAGCGCCAGTCCGATAAGTCGAAGCTCGGCATGCCGTGGTTCGACGGCGGCGAGGGCATCACCGCCCTGGCCGTGGATGAAGATCCGCTCACCACCGTGGCCCTGCACCGCCGCGCCTACGGCAGCGGAAAATATGGGCTGGAGCTGGACAACACCAAGTGCGAGGTCGTGGTCAGCTCTGCCGGCTGGTCGGTGGGCGACACGCTCCCCGTGTCGGCCCAGGTCGAGCTCACCGGCGGCGACACGATCACGATCCCGGCGAACAGCTACCAACGTCTGGGGCGGATGCGGAGTTGGATGGTGAACAACTACGAGGTTCAGCCTGTGTTCGGCCTGAGCTCCGTCCTCACCATCACCGGCGGCGACTTCGTGGCCACCGACTACAGCGTGCTCGAGCTCCTCACCCCCGTATGCGCGGGCGGCACTTGCGTCTCGCTCGTGCCGAACGACAGCGGCGACTACGAACTCACCGTGAGCGAGTACGGCAGCGTGGCGAGCGGGTTGGCGGATGACCTCGAGCTGACCGTCACGGTCACCGACGACGGGGGCGAGGCGGTCGACTACTCCGCCATGGTGGAATTCGACGACACGCTCAGCGTGGTTTTCGGCAACGAGCTCACCTTCAAGGGGGACGCGCTGGGCCTGGACCTCGCCGGCAAGGTGAGCCTCCTCGGGGAGGCCAACAAGAAGGGCAAGCAGCAGACCCTCGCCAAGGGCAAGTTCGCCGGCTCGTTCTCCCGCGACGCGGACGGGGACCTCGAGCTCGCCGGCGCCGACAAGGACAACGTGGTGTCGAAGGGCAGCATCGTGACCGCGGGCAGCGCGCTGGCGTTCGAGCTCACCACCGACTCCAACAAGGACGGGGTGATCAACGCGCCGCCGGTGACGCCGCAGCTCCGCGGGCGCCGGGACGAGGGTGCGGGAAGGATGACGGAGTACGAAGCGATCGCGCTCACGTACTGAGCGCGGGTGTCGTGCGCCGAAGCTCGCTGGCGAAGGAGCGGCGCTCGGGCCGACGGCGTGCCCGGCGGCCGGCGCCGCGGTCGAGGAACCGCCGGGGCGAGAATGGCGGGACGGGCAGGGTGGATCCCGGGTACGCTCACGACGTACCCTCCCTCACGTCGGCCTGGTTCCGCGCGATCTGGCTCGGCCTCGGCGCCGACGTGCCGCGGTGCCCGGCGGGCGCCCGGCCCCTCAGGTGACGCCCCGGCGGAGCGCCGACGCCTGTCGTGGCTCGCGAGGGTCGAGGAGGGCCGGGAGGGGGAACGAACCCCCTCGACCTACTGCGCGCAGCCCGCCTCATACGTGGTCCAACGGGTGTCGCCGACGGTCGTGTCCGTGCATTCGTCGGTGAGGACGAGCTCGGGGAGCGTGTCCCCATCGAGGTCGGTGAGGGCCCAGGCGGGCGTGCCGGCGCCACAGTCGGCGGTCGTGCGTGGTGTCGTAAACGCACCGTTGGCGGTGAGCGGCGGGAGCGTCCAGTCCCAGGCCGCGTCGGTGAAGCCGCTCGCGCCGCCGAAGTGGACCGACCAGACCGCGGAGCCGACGGTGGACTGGCTTGGGACACCCTCGATGAGCAGGTCGAGGACGCCGTCGCCGTCGAGGTCGTAGAGGGTGTGGGCGGGGGTGTCGTCGTCTACCGCGGCGACGTCGGTGACCGAGGAGAACGGCGTGGTCTCGGCGGCGCCGTAGCTCGCGGGGAGCGCCCAGTCGGCCGCGGCGTCCGCGAAGCCGCCGGACTGGCCTCGGTAGACGAGCCAGCGGGTGTCGCCCACGGTGGCGTCGTCCGCACAGGACTCGGTGACGACGAGGTCGGGGAGGGCGTCGCCGTCGAGGTCCTGGAGGTCGTGGCCGGGGATGCCCTCGCCGCAGGAGGCGGTGGCGCTGGTGGAGGAGAACGGCACCTTCCCCGAGGCGACATAGGCGCTCGGCAGCGACCATGCGGTGGCGGTGGTGGCGAAGCCCGCGCCCGTGCCCGGGTAGACCGCCCAGGCGGTGTCGCCGACCGTGGTGTCGGTGCAGCTCTGGGTGACCACGAGGTCCGGCGCGCCGTCGCCCGTGAGGTCGGTGAGCGTGTGGCCGGGGATGCCCTTGGCGCAGGCGGCCGACGCGGCGGAGGCGGAGAACGGCAGGTACCCGTCCACGCCGTAGCCGGCGGGCAACGCCCAGGTCGTGGCGGTGTCGGCGAAGCCGGTGGGGGTGCCGGCGTGCACCAGCCACTGGGTGCGGCCGGTGGCGTCGTCGTCGCAGAGCTGGGTGATCACCAGGTCGGGCAGGCCGTCGCCGGTGAGGTCGGTGAAGAAGTGGGCGGGGATGCCGTCGCCACAGACGACGGCCGCCGTGGCGTTCGCGAAGGGCGCAGCGCCGTCCGCGCCGTACTCGTTCGGGAGCGTCCAGTCGGTGGCGGCCGCGACGAACCCGCCCTCCGCGCCGGCATGGACCAACCAGCGGGTGTCCCCCGTGGCCTCGTCGTCCCCACAGACGAAGCTCACCAGGAGGTCGAGCCGCCCGTCGCCGCTGACGTCCGCCACGAGGTGCGCCGGCGTGCCGTCGGTGCAGGAGGCGTAGCTGGCCAGCTGGTCGAAGGGTGCGGCGTCGTCCGCCCCGTATTCGCCGGGGAGCGTGAAGTCGGTCGGCGTGGTGGGGAAGCCGACGCCGTGGCAGGTGGCGGGGTCGCAGTCGTCGTCCACGTCGTTGCGGGGGGTCTCGACGTTGCCGGGGAAGACGGCGGCGTTCTCGTCGTCGCAATCGTCGCTGGAGGGGACACCGTCGCCGTCGGCGTCGACCGATCCGGTTTCGCCGGGCTGGGGCTCGTCGCTGGCAGAAGGTGTGGCGCAGGCGACGAGCAGGACGAGCGGCAAAAGGCGCATGGGGCGACTCCCCGCGCCGATTATCGCGTGGTGTACGGACGGGCCGTTCGGTCGGGCTCGACCGCGCTCAGCAGGAGGCGCGTCCAGAACGCGGTCGGGTCGGCGTGGGCCGGGGCGATCGCGTTGACGTCCACCCGCTCGCCCACGAACTGCCGGTTGCGCAGCCACCGGTAGGCGCCCGCGTCGTCGGGGATGAACGTGACGTCGTACCCGGCGCCTTCGAGGGTGAACAGGTACACGTCGGTGATGCCGGCGGGCTCCAGCACCGGGTCGTAGCTGGCGCCCAACGCGTCGAGCCCCGGGGCGGAGACGGTGAGCGCGCCGTCCACGTCGGTGATGGAGACGGTGCCGATCTCGTGGTCCCAGTAGTCACCGAGGAGCTGGGCGTGGTCGGTCTCTTCGTCGGGGACGTCGGGTGCGTCCACCGGGTCGGTGAGCAGGCCGGAGCCGGAGACCAGGGCGAGGGCGGTGTTGGTGAAGTCGTCGCCGTAGCCGTTGCTGAGGATCGAGATCGAGAGGTCCTTCTCGGGGAAGACCCAGGTGAGCGACGTCATGGTGAGCGTGTTGCCGCCGTGCGACCAGAACGGCGTGGCGTACACCCCGTCGTAGGTGCTGATCCAGTCAGAGAGGAACCAGCCCATCCCGTAGGTCTGGGCGTCCCACGCCGGGTAGGTGCGCACCTGGCCGGTGGTGATCTCGCCGCGGAGGCTGTCGGAGAGCACGGACGGGTCGCCGTGGATGAAGAAGGCGCCGAAGGACGCCATGTCGGAGGCGGTGGACCAGACCATGCCCGCGGGGCGGGTGAACGCGTTGTCCACGGTGTCGTCGATGCCGACGGTGCCGACGGTGTACTTGGGGGTGTCCCAGGCGTCGAACGGGTCGGGGTCGACGATGGTGTAGCCGGTGCCGATCGCGTAGTTCCCCCGAGCCTTCACCTCGTCGCGCCGGGCGTAGGTGTCGGCGAGGCCGAGCGGGGTGAAGACGTCGTCCTCGACCACGTCCGCCCAGGGCTTCTCGGCGGCGGTCTCGGTGAGGAGGCCGGCGATGGAGAAGTTGGGGTTCGCGTAGTTCCAGCAGGCGCCGGGCTGGGCCATCGCCCAGGCGTTCTCGCTGAAGGTGGTCGTGGCGATCTCGGCGAGCCGGGCGTCGTCGTTGTCTTCTTCCCAAGGGGTGTAGTCCACGAGGCCGCCCTGGTGCGAGAGCAAAAGCCGGAGCGTCGCCTCCTCGGACCACGTCGGGGACTCCACGAGGTCGACCGCCGGCACGACGTCGGCGACGGAGTCCTCCAGCGAGAGCTTGCCCGCCTCGACCTGCTGGAGCGCGGCGATGGCGGTCATCTTCTTGGTGTCGCTGCCGATCTGGAAGAGGGTGGCGTCGTCGACGAGCGCGGTCTCGTCGTCGGGGTCCTTGGTTCCGAAGCTCTGCACGTAGACCAGCGCGCCGCCGTGCCACACGGCGATCTGCGCGCCGGAGGCGTAGTGGCCGCGCATGTCGGCCTTCACCGCCTTCTCGATGTCCTGGATCGTGTCGTCCGAGTAGAAGGCGGTCGCGGTGTCGCCGGTTTCGCCGCCGCTGTCGGCGGTGTCCGCGGTGTCGCCGCCGCCGGAGTCGGGGTCGGGGGAGCCGGTGTCGGTGGCGCAGGCGAGGAGCAGGACGGTAAGCATGCGGCAACATGCCCCGGAGCGCGGGGATCCGCGAGGGGTACCTGGCCGGTGAGATAACCGGCCTCACGATGGCCGATCCTCGCCTCGCTCCGCCCGCGCACCCGAGTCCGGCCGGCGCCGGGCGCTCCCCAGCGCTGCTCCCCGGCGATGCGGCGCCGGCGCTTCGGGTGACGGTGGACGGTCGTGCGCTGACGGTGCCAGGGCTGCGGGCGGTGGCCTTCCTGCGCCCCCTCGCCTGCCCGGCCGGCCGCGCGTCGGCCGAACGCCTCCGCGGCCTCGTGGACCTCGCCGTCGTCCCGCCCGGCCCTGGCGTGCCGCCTTCCGGCCTCCCCGTCGTCGTCGACGCGGACGGGGCGCTCCGCCGCGCGTGGCGCATCGGCGCAGACCGCAGGTTCACCGCCACCTTCCGCGGCGTCTGGCGCCACCCGCCGCTCACCACGCTTCGCGTGCTCCGCCATGGAGACGCCCTGTTCTCCCTCTTCATCCTCGATGGCTCGGGGGTGGTGCAAGCCGCGTGGCACGCTTGCCACGTGGCCGACCTCCCGGACGTGAGGGCGATCCGGGCGGCGCTGGGGCGGTAGCGAGCGGCGTGCGTGGCGGGGTGGCGAGCGGCGGTGAACGCCAAGGCCAGGTTGATCGGGGTCCCTCCTCCCGGCCCTCCTCCGGGCGTCGCGAGCCCGAAGTGGGCCAGCCAAGACCACCGTCGGCGGGCGCGGCCGGGTCACGGCCCGAATCGCCGCCGACCCGCGATCACGGCGCCACCCGGCACCCCACCTCCGACGCGTACACCACCGCCCCGAACGCTGGCAGCGCCGTCCGGGCCGTCCCGCTCCCCGTCGAGAGGTCCACGAGCCCGGCGGGCGGGCGCGCCGCCGACACGACGTCCCCGGAGAGGTTCGCCCTCACCGCGACGGTGCCGGCCGCGTTGGTACGGGTGAACGCGAGGACGTGTGGGTCCGCATCGTCGAGCGTCCAGTCGGCGCCTTCGTCGAGGGAGAGGGCGCGGCGCAGGCAGGACAGCCCCCGTACGAGCGAGAGCATGCTGTCCGGATCCTCGGCTTCGTCCTCCCAGTTCAGCCCCTCGGCGTAGCTCGGATCGGGGGGGAACCAGGCGGTGCCGGCGCTGAACCCCGCGCCGTCGGCGGCGGACCACGGCATCGGCGCGCGCATCGCCCAGTCTTGGCCCGTGCCGGTGGACGTGTCGGGCAGGTCGAGCTCCTCCCCGTAGTAGAGCACGGGGCTGCCGGGGGCGAGGAGCTGGATCGTCCGCAGGGTACGCCGAAGCTGCGCGTCCGGAACCACGCTGGGGAGGCGGTCGAGGTCGTGGCTGCCGAGGAACCCCGCCATCCCTTCCGCGCGGTAGTTCACCTCGGTCTGCAGCGCCCAGGCGAGCGGCCACGCTTCGCCGGACGCAGCGGCGTCGAGGAAAGCGTCGTGGCGCGGAAAGTCGAGCACCGCGTCGGCGCCGGGCGCGCCCTCCTGGTCGAGCCAGCTCACGCTCGCGGGGAGCGTCCACTCGCTCGCTTCCGCGAGGAAGAAGGTCCGCGGATGCGCGGCCCGAGCACGCTCCACCCACTCGCCGACCAGGGCGTGGGACGCGGCGCTGCCTTCGGTCACCCCGTCCTCCTCCACGAGCATGATCACCGCGTCGAGGCGGTAGCCGTCGGCGCCGGCGTCGAGCCAGAGGTCGAAGATCGGGTCGAGGCGGGCCGCGGTCTCGGCGGAGGCCCAGTCGAGGTCGGGGAGGTCGGCGCCGAACCTCGCGTAGTACGAGCCGCCGGCGGAGCTGGGGAACCACCGGTCGTTGTCCGCGGGCTCGTCACGGTACACAAACAGCGCCTGCGCGTCCGGGTCCCCGGCTTCGGCGGCCTGGAACCACGGATGGTCGCGGTGAAGCTGGTTGAACGGCAGGTCGAGGAGCACCCGCATCCCGAGCCCGTGCGCGGCCTCCACCAAGGCGGCGAGGGCGGCGGCGTCGCCATACTCGGCGGTGATCGACCCGTAGTCGGTGACGTCGTAGCCGGCGGGCCCGAACGCCGGGAACACCGGCATCAGCCACAGCGTGCGCACGCCGAACGTCGCGAGCTCGGGGAGGCGGGAGCGGACGCCGTCGAGGTCGCCGACGCCGTCGCCGTCGCTGTCCTGGAAGGAGCGCACGTAGACCTCGTAGGTGAGGCCCGCTGGCGCGCGCTCGGTCGGCGCGGTCAGGGCGGCGGGCGCGGCGGGGGCCGCGGCGTCGGGAGGGTCGTTCGGGGCACAGGCGACGGAGAGGGCGAGCCACATGCGCCGCGGAGGTGCAGGCGCCGCGCCGATGGTCGAAGCTGGGGAGTTGGCCGGCGGAGTGTCGGACGGCCGTCAGGCGTGACGGGGGTCGGGCGGCCGAGGTCAAGGGGGTGGGGGTCGAGCCCGGCCCCGCCCGTTTCGCGACGCCGGCGGTCGAGGAGCCGCGGGGGCGAACCTGTCACGCGTCTGGACCCGCTCCCTCACGCACGGCCGATACTCGCATCTCGTCGTGCGCGTCGTGCTCCTCACAACCTCGCCGTCGTCGCCCCGGGTGCCCGTCCGAAGCGCTATGGTGCGCGCGAGCACCGGGGAGCGCCGCGTATGAACCTTGGTCGCGCGATCCGAAGCTTCGACTTTGCATTTCTGTTCCTGCTGCTCGCGACGTGGGGCGCACGGGCCGCCGCCACCCGCGCCACGTCGGGCATGAGCGTCGACGGAGGGTACTACCTGGGGGTGGCCGAGCAGGTGCAGCGCGGCCACGGGCTGGTCTCCAATCTCTCCCTCTACAACTTCGGCTACGAGCGTTTCCCGGGGCCGACGGGGATCTACCCGCTGTGGCCCCTGCTCCTCGGCTACGCCGGCCGGCTGGTGGACATCCAGGTGGCCGCGCACTGGCTGCCGTGGTTCTTCTACGGCGTCGCGGGCATCGGTGCGTGGCTCCTCGGTCGCGAGCTCACCCCGGCCGGCGCCAGCGGACGCCCGTTCCTGCACCTGGGGCACCTCTTTGCCGCGTTGCTTTGGCTCAGCCCGCACTTCGCCCAATGGAGCGCCACCCCGCACACCGAGCCCCTGGCCTGGAGCTGCCTCACCCTCGGCCTCTGGCGCTTCGCCCAGAACCGCGCCAACGTGAGCCTACGCTGGGGGCTGGAGCTCGGGGTGTGGGCCTGCCTCGCCTACTTCGCGCGTGCGCAGCTGATGATCTTCCCCATGGCCGTGGGCCTGGCGCTGCTCGTGCACCTGCCCCGCCACCGGGATCGCGCTGCCTTCGCCCGCTTCGCCGCGGCCACCCTGGCCCCCATGGTGTTCGCAGTCGGCGGGTGGTGGGCGTATGTCGCCAGCTTCACCGCGCACCACGGGCTGAACATCCTCCTCCGCTTCGATCGTTGCCAGGTGAACGATCTCCTCCCGCCGCTGGTGGTGATGGTGCCGATCGACGGCCTCTTCGCCACCCTTTGGGACCGCGTCCTCGGCCTGGGCGTGGCCTGGGGCCCCACCGATCGTTCGTACTGGGACACCGTGTACGCGCTGCACTGGGCGGCCCCGGTGGCCGTGGTCGGCGTGGTGGTTCAGCTCTGGCGGAGCCGGTCCACGCTGAGGGGCTCGGCGGCCGCCTGGCTCGCCCGGCCGGAAGCGCCGCTGTACACGACGCTGGTCCTCTTCGCGGTGGGTGGGCTGGTGTCGGTGCAGATGGTGCACAAACAGTTCGGGAGCCCTTGGTATTTTGACCAACGGGAGGGGCTTGTCGCCCTGCCCGCGTTCATCCTTTCGGTGGTGTGGTGCCTTCGCCAGGGCGGGGTGCCCCGGTGGATCGCCGCGGCATTGTTGCTGGTCTCCCTGGGTTTTGGCGCGCGGTTCTTGTGGCGCGCCGTGAGCTTCGACAAGGCGTCCACCCGGCCCGACGAGGACGCGCTCCTCGCCCGGTGGCTGGAGCGCCGGGACGCCGCGGAGCCGGGCCCGTTGGTGGTCGCGCTGGAAGAAGGCCACGCCCAGCGGACGGCCTGGCGCAGCCCCGACATCGGCTTCCACTGGCTCTCCACCCGTACGACGTACGCTACCGTGGGCACCCTGGTGCACCCCCTCGGCAGCCAGTTGGTGATCTGGGATTCGCCGCGCGCTTCCTGGGGCTTCCTCCGCGCCGGTGGGCACATCGAGGCCGACTACACCGAGGTCTCGGGGGTTCCCCGGCCGTTTCATGCGGTGGCGCCTCGCGAGACGCCGCTGGCGAAGGCGTCGCCGCGGAGGGTGCTGCTCCTCGGGATGGAGCCGCGGAAGCGAGGCGCCGCCGGGAGCAAGCTTCAACACGCGGCCTCCTTCTCCCTGGAACATTCCGCGAGCGCCCGCGCCGCGGCCCAGTGGGCAACGGTGGTGTCGGGCCGTAGCTCCCGCGGCCCCGCGATCTGGGCGGTCGCGGCGGCGAACGGCCACCCGGCCACGGTCGTGTCGTGGCCGGGCGCAAAAGGGAGCGCGGCGACGACGTCGGACTTGACCGTGGCCTTCCTGGACAGGCCCGCCGAGCAGCTCCTTCCGCTCCTCGAAGCCCGTCAGCCCGGCGAGGTGATCGTGCTCGCGGAGCTGGGCACCGGGACCGGCTCCGGCACCCTCACGTTCGTGGGCGAAGACATCCCAGGCGGGCACCGCACCCGCCCTGCCCGCTTGGAGGACGTCGCGCCCACCGTGGCGTGGCTCCTCGGCGTTCCGGTTGCCGAGGACCTCTCCGGGCGTGTGCTGAGCGAGGCGTTGGCGTGGGACGCGGCGGGGGCGATCGGCCGGACGGATGTGCCCAGCTGGCGGTGAAGGCGTGGCTCGGGCACGCCGCCGGCCCCGCTCGTTTCGCCGACCGTGGTGGCTCGACCGCCGACGTGGCTGGCGAGCAAGGCGATGGGGCGCCGCCAGCCCCCTACCACCGCACCCCGCCCTGCAGCGTGAGGTGCACCTGGCTGTACTCGATGGGCTCGCCGAGGGCGTTGTTCGCGGCGAGGGTCGTTCGGATGAACGCGTGGTCGGGGGTCCAGGTGTAGGCGAGCGTCGGCAGGCCGAGGAACGCATCGCTGCTCAGGCGGAGGGCGTGCCGGTCGCTCAGATGCCAGGTTAGCCCGGCGGAAGAGTACATGAACAAGTCCGTCCACCGGCCGGGGGTCTCGTTGTAGTCGGTCCAGGTCCAGACCATCGGCAGGGAGGTGTCGAAGGTGAAGCGATCGTTCCCTGCCTCCAACGCGATACCGTAGGCCACCATCCCGGACTGCGTGCGCTGGTACGAGTAGTCGCGAGCGTGCCGGGGCTCGGCGAGGGCGCCGATCCCCCAGGAGGAGAGGTAGCCCACGGGCAGGACGCTCCCGACGCTGGCCCAGCCGGCTACGCGGAACACGTCGCGGTTCACCACGTTGTACCGGAGGTCCACGTGACCGGTCTTGGCGTCGTCGATCCACCAGGCGCCGCTGCCGCCGACGGCCAGGCGATCGGTGATGGCGACCTGGGCGCCGACGCCGACCTGCGCCCACGCTTCTCGCCCGTCGTCCGCCGGGGCGTAGGTGACGCCGCTCGAGACGGACGCCGACCCCTCGTGGCTGTCCAGGGCGTTCGCGAGCGAGAACATCGAGCCGGCGGGGAGTGAGGCGGCGGAGGCGAGTGGGACGAGGAGGGCGAGCATGGGTCTCCGCGGAGGGGGCGATTCGGAACGCCGACGCCCTACCCGCGGAGTCGGCACGAGCCCAACCGCTGTTACACGCCGCATCCCCCCGTTACACGCCGTTCGTTTTGGTCGGTGGGTCCGAGCGATAGCTCCGGGAAACCCTCCCGAGCCTCCACGTGTCCCACGGCGTCCTCCCTGGCTTCCTCTCCGCGCTGCCCCTCCTCCTCCTCGGCGCCTGCGTCCCCGGCGGGTACTTCCGCGCGCCCCTGCCGATGGAGGGTCTCGGCAATGAGGTCGGCCTGGGCACCGAGTACCACACCACCACCGATGCGTTTGAAGGCGAGACGGGGGCCGGCGCCCAGTTCTGGTACCTCCACAGCTTCGATGACACCTGGTCGGCCGGCGCGATGGCCTTCGTGGAGACCCAGGGCACGAGCACCTGGCCCGGGGGCGGCGCCGTCGTGCGCTGGATGTTCTACCGCAAGCCGCTCGTGCGGGTGGGCGTGGAGTGGGAGGCGGGCTGGGCGTGGACGGGCATGGCGGTGCCCACGGCCTTCGCCCTCAACGACGACCTCTGGCTCACGGTCACCCCCAGCGCGCGGATCGGCGTCGACTCGTTCCCGTTGCGCCTTCCGGTGGGGATCGCCGGGCGCATCGGGAAGACCTGGGTCCTCCAGGGCGAGGTCGGCTACGGTTGTTTCAACTGTCTCACCCAGCCGGGGCAGGTCACCGCCGGGGTGAGCGTGGCGAAGCGCTTCTGAGGTGGGCGGGGCGGCGTTGGGGCGCCACCGGCCGTTGAGCGGCCTGACCGCCCTTTCGACAACCCCGCCCCGGCGGGTCAAAGACGGCGAGGCCGACATGCGTCACCTGCCGCTCCCGCTCCTCCTCGTCGCCTGCGCACCGTCCGGTCACCGCTGGGACGGTCCGCTGTGGGACCCGGACCCGCTCCCCGACTGCACGGCCGTCTCCGGCGGCGCGGTCGGCGCGGTGTACTGTGGTGAAGAGAGCCGGGCGGTCCTCGACAACCCGCACCAGGGCTGGGAGGAGTTCTACGGCGTCGCCAACCCGAACAGCCCGCCGATGCGCGTCGCCTACGAGCGCTTCTGGTGGGACGAGCTGGAGCCGACGCCCGGGGACATCCGCTGGGAGGCCATCGACGGGGCGATCGAGACGGCCGACGACAACGGGCAGACCTTCGCGTTCCGCGTGATGCCCGTGGAGGAGACCACCGCGAGCTACGACGACGAGGCGTTCCTCGCCGCGGTGGAGCAGACCGTGGCGGCGCTCGGCGCCCGCTACGACGGCGACCCGCGGATCGAGCAGGTGGACGTCGGCTTTGTCGGCGAGGCCGGCGAGTGGGCGGACACCCCGGCGGATGTGCCGTACCCCTCCACCGCCAGCACCACGCGCATCCTCGACGCCTTTGCCCAAGCTTTTCCGTCCACGCCGGTGCTGATGAACGTGGGCTCGACCGTGGAGGGCGGCGAGGCGCACCTCCGCCTGGGGCTCGACCGCGGCTTCGGCTGGCGCGCCGACTGTTGGGGCGACCTCCGCGAGAACTGGAACCACCACGACGACTTCTACGAGCATCGCCTGGAGGCCGCCGCCGCGCTCGACACCTGGAAGACGGCCCCGGTGGCCGTGGAGACCTGCGGCGACATGGTCCTCTGGCAGTGGGGGTCCTACGAAGAGAGCCAGGTTCGCTGGCTCCTTCACTGGCTGCTCGACCACCACGTGCTGCTGGTGAACAACAAGTCCCGCGACGTCCCCGACGCCTGGCGCGACTCGGTCGACGAGTACCTTGGGTTCTCCGGTCCGCGCTACGTGGTCACCCGCGCGGAGCGGACGGCGACGGGCCTGACCGTGGAGGTGGTGAACCGTGGCAGCACGCCCGCCTACCGCCCCTGGCGGCTGGGCCTCCGGGTGCGCGAGGGCGACACCACCGTGGGTGAGATCGTAGCGTCTGAAGAGGAGCTCTCGGCGGTGATCGACACGGTGACCCTCGAGTTGCCCCTCGCCGATCCCGCGACGACCGCCGCCCTCGATCTCGCCCTCCTCGACGAGCGCGGCGCCGTGATCTCTCTCGCGAACGTCGATCTCCGCGACGACGGCTATCTCCAGGTGTTTCCGTAACGGTTCGCGGCGCGCGAATCCGGTCCGTGCCGGATGAGGATCGTTCCCACGTCGCGGCGACGCGGAGCGAGCCTGTGCAGCAAGCAACAGCGGGCTTTCCGGCGTCGCGTAAAAACCTTGCCTTGTTCGCCGATGGTCCAGCGGGGGGTGACGGGCCCGGAAGTGGGCCATGCGTGTGACGTCACGGGCGAACCGGCCGAGCGCAGCGAGGGCCGGGCGCTCGTGGCGGCAGGACCCAGCGCCGACCCTCACGTTTGCCGAGGCAACAGTGGCGCAACTCGCGACGCCGGGAATCTCGCCTCCCCGGTGTCGCGTCCTCGCCGGGCGAGCGGCGATCGCGGTCGAACCGTATAAGCCCCCGTGGATGCCCCGTACCATCGGTTGCACCGCCATCCTCCTCGCGTCCTGCGGCGGCTGCTGCCTCCTGCGGATCCCCACGTTCGGCCTGGGCCCCGAGGTGGATGAAGCGGCCGTCCGCGAACACGTGGTCGACACGCCGCTCGTGGTGGACGGGCTCTGCAAGGCCGAAGCGCGCTGCCTCGCCGTGGAGGGCGCTGAGGTGGAGGTTGTGCCGGTGGCTTACGACTGGCTATTCGGGGAAACCCAGGTGCTCGTCGGGGTGGATGCGTGGTGCACGCCGGTGCAGTCGCTCCAGGAGCGGGTGGAGGCGGTGGTGTGCAAGGGCATCCTCGGCGGCGGCGTCTTCCCGGGCGCGGGGCCCGGTTCACACCCTTACGGTCGCGATGTCGTCCCGGATGGTTCGGCCCCGCCGGACGTATGGCTCAGCCCCGACCTCTACCTGCCCACCGCGCCCGACAGCGCCCACCCCACCGGCGCGCACGGCGACGACGGCGGCGACTGGGATTGGGACTGAGCGAAGGTCGAAGGGGTGGAGGTCGAGCTGCGCCGTGCCCGTTTCGCGGCGTCGGCGGTCGAGGCGCCGCCGGCGGCGAGAATGGCCGGGCGGGCGGCGTGCCCGAGCACAGGTCCCGCCTGCCGTAGTACAACCTCCCGGTGTACCAGCTCCGCCCTCCGAGCCCAGCCCTCGCCGCCTACATCGAGTCCTACTGGTTCGTGGAGCCCGATCCCGATCCGGTGGACCTCGGCGTCGACGTCTTCGTCGATGGCCGCGCCGACCTCATCCTCAACTTCGGCGTGCCCTACACCCGCCGGGTGATCGGCGGGGCGGCTACGGAGCATGCCGGCTCCAACCTGGACGCCCAGCGACTCGTCCCGATCCGCATCGAGCAGCGCGGGCGGGTGCATCTCGTGGGCGTGCGCTTCCGCCTCGGCGGCGTCGGCCCGTTCGTACGGCAGGAGCTCCGCCCGTTCACCGGGGCCACGCCGACGCCGTCCGCGGTCTTCGGCCCGGGTGTGGAGGCCGTGGAAGCCGCGGTGGCGGCCCTCGATCCTGACGCCGCCGCCGCCCGACTCGACGCCTTCTTCCTGGAGTCCCTCCGCCTCGACGCCGGGCGCCCCGGCTTCGAACGGGCGCTCGCCGCCCTCACGGCTAGCGACGGGCGCGCCGAGGTGGCGGATGTCGCCGCCGCCGCCGGCGCGTCCGTGCGGCAGGTCGATCGGTGGTTCGCGCGCCAGCTCGGCATCCCGCCGAAGGTGGTCGGGCGAATCCTGCGCTTCCAGGCCGCGCTCCGAGCCCTGATGCGCGACCCCGGCTGCCCGCTCGCAGATGTCGCCCTCGCGGCCGGCTACTTCGATCAGGCCCACTTCATCCGGGACTTCCGGCGCATGAGCGGCGGCGTGCCCCGCGGCTACCGCGGCTACTTCCCCCCCGCCGGCCCCGCCGACTTCGCGCCCAATGTTGTCGTGTTCGTACAAGACGGACGCGGGAAGTCCAAGCGAAGATGACGCACCCCGCGGCTCCCACCCCCCGCGGCGAGGAGCCCCCATGGCCGGCACCGGCACCAAAAACGACCCCTGGACCCTGAAGACCCCCCCGGGAACTGCCGAGTACACGATCTACCGCGACGACACCGTGGCCCCGCCGCTGCTCGTCTGCATGGTGGGAACGACGAAGCTCACCTACCTCGCTCGCGTGCTCGAGGATCTCCCGGCCATGCTGCGCGCCCACGGCGACTGGATGGCGCTCGGCGCGGCCGACGAAGGAAAAGAGCCCGCGGCCGGCACGGTCGAGGCCTGGGGGCGCTCTCCCGAGAACCCGGTAGGTGGCTGGTACGGCCAGCGGAAGGGCTACCGGGGCCGCTTCGGGATGTACCTGCCGCCGCTCCTGGAGGAGCTCGGCCTGGTGGAGCTGGAGCACCTCCCGAAGAACAACCGGGTCCGGGCGAAGTGACGGATGGCGGCGTGGCACGCCGCTTGCTGCCTTCCAAGCCGTTCTTCGGAGGGTAGCATGTCCCGCCACGTCTTCGTCCTCGCCTTGGCGCTCCCGTTCCTGCTGAGCGTGACCCGCTGCACGCCCAGCGAGCCGAAGCTCCAGTGGTTCTTCACGTGCGGAGACCCGGTCTGCAACGGCTACACGGGTCCGACCGACGGCGTGGCGCTCTGCGACAAAGAGGAGGCGGGAAGCAGCTGTACCGACGAGGGCGCCGCGTGTGATCCCGAGGATGACTGCAACGCGCTGCTCACCTGCGCCGCGGAAGACCCGACCGCCCAGGAAGGCGGCTGCCCCATCTCCCGGCGTGCCTACAAGCACGACATCCGCTACCTCAACGAGGCCGAGCGCGACGCGGCCGGCGCCCAGGCGCTGCAGCTCCACCTCGCGACCTGGGCCTACAACCACGCGCCGCCGGGCGAACGGGCCCACCTCGGCTTCATCATCGACGACCTCGACGCGGGCAGCCCGGCGGTGAGCGTCGACGGCGACCACGTGGACCTCTACGGGTATACCAGCATGGCCGTCGCGGCGGTTCAGGCGCAGGACAAGCGCCTCCGCGACGACGAAGCGCGCATCGCGCAGCTGGAGCGGGAGCTCGCCGAGCTCCGTGCCCGCCTCGACGAGAGGTGAGGGGGGAGTGGCGGTCGAGGCCCGCCTTGCCGCCCGGACGGCGTCGGCGGTCGAGGAGCCGACGGGGTGAGAATGGCGAAGGGGCGGCGCCGTCCGCCTACTCGACGACGATCGGCGCCCGGTACACGTGTGCGCCCCACGCGTCGAACGTCTCCTCGATGACGCCGTCGGTCGCCGCCGGGGCGCGCGCTTCGCCGACCGCTTCCACGCCGGTGGTGACGCTCGGGAAGCCGCCGATCTCGGCGGTCACCGCCTCGTTGGTGTAGTTCACCGCCACCACGAAGCGGGTCCCGGCGTAGTCCCATCCCGCGGCGTGGATGGACGCATACTGGACCGCCGTGGTGGTCTGCGCGGGCGTGAACGTTTCGCTCAGCGCCGGCCCGCCGGTGACCGTGACGGGCAGGTCCCCGAGCGGCTCCCCGTGGATCGCGGCGTAGCCGAGGCCGGACTCGCCCATGATGAGGTCCCCCGTGGCCTCGGCGGAGGTCGCCCAGGCGGGATCGAGGGTGTTCGCCGCGTACCACCACGCGAAGTAGAGCACCCCCTGGGCGCCGGCCGCGATCATCGCGAGCGGGTTCATCCGCACCTGGGCGAGCTCGGCGATCCGCTCGGGGCAGCTCGTCTCGGGCTGGGCGTAGAGATCGGCGGTGCCCACCACCGGCCGCTCCGCCTCGGAGTAGCCCGCCAGCGCCACCGCATCGCGCGCCGAGGTGATGCGCCAGCGGATCCACGGCTGCGGCTGGCAGGCGTGCTCGGGGTACGTCCCCGGGGAGATGACCTGCACATCGGGGATGTACGTGGCGATCTGCTCGGCGGTGCTGCTGGTCCAGAAGTACATCTGGGTCGGCCGGTCGTCGAAGGAGCGGATGCGGGCCACCACGGTCGCCACCTCGTCGGCGTAGCTGTCGTCCTCGACCGGGGTCTCGGGCAGCTCCCACCAGGCCAGCTCCGGGCGGGCGGCGAGGGCGGCGAGGGTGGCGTCGTCGGAGAGCGCCCAGGGGTCCGCCCAGTCCCAGCCTGGGCGGGTCATCGTCCTCACGCCGGCGGCTGCCGCCCAGTCCTGCCAGGCCTCCTGGGTGTATCCGCCGGTGCCGTAGGACTGCGCCAGGTTGAACTTCCCGTCCACGATCGGGGCGAACCAGCGTTCGTCCAT
The DNA here is from genome assembly GCA_903921785.1 of uncultured Pseudomonadota bacterium. Classification (GTDB taxonomy): domain Bacteria; phylum Myxococcota_A; class UBA796; order UBA796; family SXON01; genus SXON01. Next base: position 20,285 of record CAIXRH010000226.1, on the reverse strand, counting down.
CACCTCGTAGGCGCCCATCGCGAACGCCTCGCCCTCCGGGATGATCCCGACCGCCGCCCGGGCCGTGGCCGCCACGCTCGCGGTGCCCGTGCCGCCGGGGCCCGTCGCCGCGATCGACACCGTGACGGTCTCCGCGACGTGCGGGGTGACGGAGCAGTGGAGCACGCCGGCGTTCAGCGCTTCGCACGTGGCTTCGGCCCCGGTGACCGTCGCCTCGGCGGCATCCGCGCCGGTGAGGCTCACCACGACGTCGTAGCGGGTGTCGAGGAACCACGTCTGGCCGTCCGCCGGCGCGAGAATGGTGAGGGTCGGGGCGGCGGCCGCGGTGTCGACGCCCGAGTCGCCGGTGTCGCCCCAATCGCCGGAGTCTGCGGAGTCGGCCGAATCCGTCGCGGCGTCGGCCCCGGTGTCGGTCGATGCCGGCTGGGACGTGTCGTCGGGTCCGTGGGCTGAGCACGCGAGGAGCAGTAGCAGCATTCTACGTGCCTAACGTGGGAGCGGAAGCGCGACCGTCTCGACCACGAGCGCCAGCGCCGTCGAGGGGCGGGGGAAGGAGACTTCCGCCTCGCGCCGCGCCGTCCCGCTGCGTCGACGACGTTCGGGACCGGGCCGTCTCTCGTAGCGTGACGGTTCACGGCGGGCTTCGCCCGCCGGCGCCTGGGGCGGTGCTCCGGAGCGCCGACGTGGGTCTGGCGCCCTACTTCGCAACCAAGACGGCCTTGGTCGCTCGCTCTCGCCGCGGTGATCGTGAGCGCAGTCGAGGGGGGCACCGAACTCGCCGGCTGATCCGCGGCGCGGCTGGCCCTTCTCGCATCTACCTCAGGGAGTTGCCGCCGCGTCCACACTCACGACCTGGATCGCGAGCTGCCCGGCGGCGAACGTGCTCATCGCCGCGTTGACGCCGGTCATGTCCTCGGCGGGGGCGGTGTTGAGCCCGGCCACCCCGATCACGTAGGTGCTCGCCCGGAGGAACGCCTCGCCGGGGATGGCGAGGGTGGTGATCGGCTCGCTGTCCGCCGGGTTGAGCTCGGCGCTGGTCTCCACGTCGTCGGGCACGTTGTCCCACGACTGCACGTCGTGATCGAGGTCGTAGACCATCGCCACGAGGTTCGGGAAGCGCCCTTCGGTGACGGTGATCTGGGCGGGCTCGTGGGCGCGCAGCCCGTCGGACACCGTGAACGAAGGGGCCTCGGGGGCCTTGATGTGCAGCTCGCCCGCTTCGCCGGCCACCTCGAAGCGCACGACGGCGTCCTGCCCGGGGGTGTACTCCAGGCCGTCGGTGCTGTAGAGGAGGTACTCGCCGTCGTCGTCCTCGGCGAAGGGGAGCTTTCCGGTGTTCCCCGCGAGGAAGCTGACCTTGGCGCCGCTCACGGGAGCGTCGGAGACATCCGACGCATCGGCCACCTCGGCGAGGAAGACCTTGCAGAGGGAGGTGTAGATTCCCGAATCTTCCGGCAGGGTGACGCCGGGCGGGAGGTCCGCGCCGAGGTAGATGGCCTGGGCGACCGTGGTGTCCCCCAGATCGTCCACCACGCCGGATGCCGCGTCCAACCGGTCGCAGGCGGAGAGGGCGAGGAGGAGGATCACCATGGGGATCGTCTACCACAGTCATGCCGACGCGCAAGCGGTCCCTTGACGCCAGCCCCCTCGCCCCATAGATCGCGCCGCCTCGAAATCCGGAGTCCCCATGGCTTCCAAGACCGCCCTCACGACCCTTCGCCGCGAAATCCGCAACAAGAACGCGGGTCGCAAGGCGCGCAACCAGCGCGAGAACAAGGGCTCCACGCCCGTTTTCCCGATTCACACCGCCGAGGCCGACGCGAACGAGGCCGCGAAGAAGTCCGCGAAGTAACGTTCGCGGGCGCCCTCAGCGCCAGCGGAAGAAACGCAGCGTGTTGGCGGTGGTGGTCGCGTCGAGCGCGGCCACCGTCGTTTTTCTCAGGCCCGCCACGCAGGCCAGGGTGTGCGCGACGTACGCCGGCTCGTTCTTTCGCCCACGGTGCGGCACCGGGGTGAGGAAGGGGCTGTCCGTCTCCACCAGGAGGCGCTCCTCCGGCACCGCCGCGGCCACCTCGCGCATCGTCTCCGCGTTCTTGAACGTGACGATGCCCGGGATCGAGATGTACCCGCCTCGTTCCACGATCGCCTCCATCTGCGCCACGTCGCCGGTGTAGCAGTGGTAGAGCACGCCCGTCGTCCAGGCGCCCTCTTCGTCGAGCACGCGCAGGGTCTCGCCGGCGGTCTCCCGGTCGTGGATGATCACCGGGAGGTTTCGCGCTTTCGCGGCGCGGAGCTGGGCGCGGAAGGCGTGGCGCTGCTCGTCGCGCGGGGAGGAGTCGTAGAAGAAGTCGAGCCCCATCTCGCCGAGCGCCAGGACCTCGGGCGCGTCGGCGAGGGCGAGCAGCTCCCCGAGCCGGGCCTCGGTGTAGTCCTTGGCGTCGTGGGGATGGAGCCCCACGGAGCAGCGGACGTCGGGGTGGCGGCGGGCGACCGCGAGGGCGCGCGCTGCGCTCTCGAAGCCGTAGCCGCTGCCCACCGTGAGGATCGGGGTGACGCCGGCGGCGCGGGCGCGGGCGATGGTCTCGTCCACCCCGGCGTCTCCGCCGTAGACGCCAGGATCGAGGTGGCAATGGGAGTCGATCATCGGGTGGCGGAGAGCTCCAGGTTCAGCTGCGCGAAGAGGCTCTCGAGCACGGTGCGGCCGTTGACGTTGAGCCGAAGGCGGTCCCGTGCGGAGGCGAGGGCGAGGGCCATGCGGGCGTGGCCGCCGGGCCAGAGGGCGCGCGCCCACAAGGCGAGCTGCGCACGTTTGGCAGGGTGGAGGAGGCGATCGTCGCGATCGTTGGCCACGCAGGCGGCGTCGCGGAGGAGCTCCTCCAGGACGTCGACCACCAGCTCGGCGCGGTTCACCCCTTCTTCGCGCTTCCCCTCGGCTTCGGTGAGGGCGAAGAGCTTCACCAGGGGCTGCCCGGTGGCGTCGAGGATCGCGTCCCGCAGCGTGGTTCTCGCTTCGGCTTCACCTTCGGCCAGCTTCATCGCCTGGCCGAGCGAGCCGCCCGCCATCCGCGCCATCTCCGGGGAGACCCCGCGCGCCCCGAGGAACGCCGTGAGCTCTGCCTCGGGCACCGGCCCGAAGCGCACCCGCTGGGTGCGGCTGCGGATGGTCTGCAGGAGCGAGGCCACCCGGGCGGTGACGAGGATGAACTGGGTGCCCCGCGGCGGCTCCTCCAGCGTCTTGAGCAGGGAATTCGCGGCGTCTTCGTTGAGGGCATCCGCCGGGTCGAGGATCACGAAGCGCCGCTTCGCGCTGTGGCGCTGCAGCTGCACCGCGTTGATCAGTTGGTGCGCCTGATCCACCGAGATCACTCGGGTGACCTTCTCAGGGTCGGGGCCGATCACCACGAGGTCGGGGTGGCCGCCGGTGAGCATGAGCCGGCACGAGCGGCACTCGCCGCACGGACGCCGGGTGCCCTCGCAGTTGACGTACCGCGCCAACCACAGGGCGAACGTGGCCTTTCCAACCCCGTCGGGCCCCTCGAAGAGGTAGGCGTGGTGCAGGCGATCTTCGTCGGCCGCCTGGGCGAGGCGCGCCTGGACCGCGAGGTTGCCGACGAGGGGGAATGCGGGAGCCACGGCCCCCCATTACCCTGCGCACGGATGGATGCCCTCACCGAATGGAGCGCCGCCGCGTCCGCGGCCACGCGGCCCACGTTCCTCACCGAGGTGCGCGCGGCGGGAGCGTTGCACGGGGCGGAGCCGGTCTGCGTGCACCGCACGCCGCTTTTGATGCCGTTCGCCGAAGAGCGGCGGTGGCGCACCCTGGTCGCGCAGATGCACACCCTGCTGAAGAAGCTGCGGCGGGCGTTGGTGGCCGACCTTCACCTCGGACCCCAGAGCCTCGCCGCGCGGATCGGCATCCCGGCGGACGCGATCGAGTGGGCCGCGATCGACCCGGGCTTCCCCAACGTCGCGCCGCTCTCCCGGCTGGACGCGTACGTGGAGGCGGGCGTACCCCGCTTCCTGGAGCTCAACGCGGAGTCTCCGGCGGGGATGGGCTATGCGTCGGCGTTGGCGCCGATCTTCGCGGCGGATGCGGCGGCGGCGGCCTTCCCGCACTTGCGGTTCCTCGACCCGGTCCCGGCGGTCGTCGCCACGGTGCAGGCGCTCGCGGCGATCTGGGCGAAGGCGCGGCGGCAGGGCCCGAAGGACAGCCTGCTCGCCCCCCGTCGCCGCTTCTCCATCGCGATCGTGGACCTGCCCGGCGTCGCCACCGCCCCCGAGTTCGATCTGTTGGCCGCTGCGTTCCGCCGCGCCGGGCACCCGACCGTGGTCGCCACCCCCGACACCCTCTCCTTCGAGGGCGACCGCCTCCGCGCCGGGGACCTGGCGGTGGACGTCGTCTTCCGCCGCCTCCTCGTCTGCGACCTCCGCGCGCGCCGCTCGGAGTGTGCCGCGCTGCTCGACGCGTACCGGGCCGGCCGCGTGTGCATGGTCAATTCCCTCCGGACCGCGCTGCTGCACAACAAGGCGATCTTCGCGCTGCTCCACGACCCGAGCTTCCCGCTGAGCGACCGTGAACGCCGCTATGTCCGCCGCCACGTGCCGTTTACCGCGCGGGTGGACGACGCGGCGCGCGAGCGGGTGCGGCGCGACCCCGAGAACTGGGTGCTCAAGCCGGCGGAAGGTCACGGGGGCAAGGGCGTGGTCCTCGGGTGGGCGGTGAGCCGGCGCGAGTGGGAGCAGGCGGTGGACGAAGCGGAGGGATGCATCGTGCAGGCCCGCGTCCGCCCGAGCCACGGTCCGTTCTTCGATGCCCGGGACGGCGCGGTACACTCAAGGGTCATCGACGTCGGTCCGTTCCTGGCTCGGGGACGCCTCGCGGGGTTTCTCTGTCGGGTGGCCGAGGGGGAGCTCGCCAACGTGAGCGCCGGCGGCGCCAGTCAGGTACCAGTCTTCTCGTACGGGAGCGCGTGATGTTCGTCCTCTTCTTCTCCTTCGCCCTCGCCGACGCTCCCCCCAGCTGGTGGACCGAGGACGGGATCACCCGCAATTCAGCCCTCTTCGGCCGCGCCCAGGCCCGGGACGCCAAGGCCTACGAGGTCGCGCAGAAGGCGCTCGACGGGGCGAAGCGCGCCGTGGGGTCGCTGGAGCTCGCGGACGCGCTGATGGCGCCCGACGCGGCGCGGGCCACCTACCTCACCGGGGTGGACCGCCAGCTCAGCGTGCAGTTCCTCCGCCTCCAGAAGCACGCCGACCAGCTCGGGGAGGACTACTCCCGGATGTTCGGCGCTGCGGTGGAGCGGGCGTTGCCGGTGGTGTCGGCGGGCGCCACGGTCACCGAATGTACGCAGATCGGGAAGATGGAGGCGATGCTCGGGCGGGGGCCCCGCTGCGACGGCACCGACATCTCCGGCAAGGTGGCCGCCGCGATCGACCAGGACGCCGAGCTCAAGCGGCAGGTGGAGGACCTCCTCACCATCGACTGGCCGGCGATCGCGCTCCAGGGCGCCCCGCAGACCCCGGTCGCGCTCACCGGCACGGAGCGCACGGTGGACGCCGCGGCGCTCGCCCGGCTGGTGGCCGGCGAGCAGCTCCGCCTCCTCGACGAGACGCGGGAGGCGGCCATCGAGGAGCTCGGCGAGGCGTTGGGCAGCCCCGATCCGTCGGTGAAGGGCCCGGCGGTCGCGAAGGGCGAGGAGATCCGGACGACGTGGCGCAAGGGCGTGGCGGCGGTGGGCACCAGGCTCTGGCCGGACGTGAAGAAGAAGCTGGAGAAGGCCGCGAAGAAGGGCGGCCCGGCCAAGGTGGCGTTGTGCGCGAACCCGGTGGCGCTCGGCGGCTGCGGGGTGCCCGACGCCACGGCCGAGGTCCTGGCGGTGTTTCGGGAGGAGTGAGCGCGGAGGCGGGCGCCATTCTGCTCTCGTAACCAAACGAATTCGGCCCTGCCCTCCCGGCCCGGCTCCATCCTCGCGAGCCAGGACCGGCGTCGGCGCGGCGCTTCGCCGACGCCGGTCGGGCTCGCGACGGTCGAGGAGGGCCGGGAGGTGAGCCTACGTTCGTCGACCCGAGCTCCACCGGCGCTGCATCCAAAACTCGCAAAAATCCAAAGCAGCTGTCACGCGCTCGGCAACGGTGGAGTATCGAGGTAGTGACACGGGGTCGTTCGATGCTGCTCCGCCTGCTCCTTCCCAGCCTGCTGCTCACCGCGTGCTCGGCCAGCTTCGTGGCCCCGCCCGACGCGTCCCTGCGGGCGGGTGGGAGCGCGGAGGCCGACGGCGCCGCAGCGACGGACGACCCTGCGGACTCCGGCGCCGCCGCCGGTGAGGCCGACAGCGCGGGAGATAGCGCCGCGAACCTCGACACGGCCGAGCCGGTCGAGCCCCCCTGCGCCACCTACGGTGCCACCGAGCAGACCGGCACGGTGGGCGACGCCTCGCTCAACGAGCTCAGCGGTATCGCCGCCTCCCGGCGGAACCCGGGCGTGCTCTGGGTGATGGAGGATCACGCCGGCCCCAACGAGGTCTCCGCGATCGACGCGGCGGGGAACGTCCTCGGGCGCCTCGTGCTCGACGGCGTGGTGAACAACGACTGGGAAGACGTGGCGGTGGGCAACTGCGGAGAGACCACCTGCCTCTTCGTGGGCGACATCGGGGACAACGACCACGACCGCACATGGCACGGCGTGCTCCGGGTGGAGGAGCCCGAGGTCTCGCTCTCCGGCGGGCTCGATCTGCACCTCACCCCCGACATCTTCCCCTACGCCTTCCCCGACGACGGGCATTGGGACGCCGAGGCGCTCGCCGTGCTCCCCGACGGGCTGCCGGTCCTGTTCACCAAGGAGTACGACACCGAGCACTCCACGGCGTACACCTTCCCGGTTCTCGACAGCGCCACGACCGTCACGCTGGAGGAGCGCGGCCGCTTCGAGACCGGCGCGAGCGGCGAGGGCGGGGCGGCGGCCACCACCGCGGCCGACCTCTGGCCCGACGCGTCGCGGCTCATCCTCCGCACGTACGGCCACATCTGGGAGTTCACCCTCTCGGCCGACGGGCTCGACGATCTGGAGGACGCCGCCCGGGTGGAGCTGCACACCGGCAGCGAGCGGCAGGGCGAGGCCATCGGGTACGATCCGATCAACCGGGCCTATTTCACGCTGTCCGAGGACGTGAACCCGCCCGTGTACCGCACCGCCTGCGGGGACTGAGCGGGCGCAGCGGGGCCGCTCCCTACCTCCCCAGCACCGCCACCTTCGCCCGGTGCACCGGCCACCGCGCCGCGTGGTACGGCAGCGCCGCCGCCCTCCGGATGCCCCCGCGGCTGAGCGAGGGCCGGAAGCTCAGCCAGGCGTGTTCGGCGCGGAGGAGCTCCCGGACGGCGTCGTAGAACGCCTGGGGGTAGGTGCCGGCGAAGAGCACCTCGTTGTCCATGGAGCTCGTCCAGTTGGCGCGGCGGAGGTCGGCCGCCACGCGGTCGTGGAAGGCGGTCCCCGGGAGCGGGTAGCTCACCGAGACCCCGATCTCGTCGGGGCGGAGGCGGCGGATCATCGCGACCGTGGCGAGGACGTCGGCGCGGGTCTCGCCGGGGTAGCCGAGCTGGAGGAAGAACCCGACGCGGATGCCGGCGTCGCGGAGGCGGGCGACGGCGGCGTCGAGGTCGGCGCGGGTCTGGTCCTTGTCCATCGCCGCGAGGACGCGGTCGCTCCCGGACTCGGCGCCCATCCACACCTCGTGGCACCCGGCGGCCGCGAGGTCGTGGACGTAGGCGCCGTCGCGGACGAGGTCGGCGCGGGTGTTGCAGCGGAAGGGGAGGGGGGCGCCGGCGAGCGCCTGGCGGAAGGCGCGAAGCCAGGCGGGCTTCACCGCGAAGATGTCGTCGGTGAACCAGGCGGCGTCGGCGCCGCGGGCCTGGGCGCCGCGCACCAGCTCCGCCGCGCGCTCGGGCGTGGTGGTGGCGTAGGCGCGACCCCAGGTGGGCTTCGCGCACCAGTTGCACCGGTACGGGCAGCCACGGGCGGTGGAGAGGTTGAGCTCCCAGCGGTTGTGCTTCGAACGCCAGCGGTTGGCGTAGGCGGGCAGGTCCACGAGGTCCCACGCCGGGTCGGGGAGCTGGGCGAGGTCGTGGCGGTTGGGGCGGCGCGGGGCGCGGCCGGAGGGCAGGGTGCCGGCGGCGAAGTCGCGGAGGGCGCCGTCATGCTCGCCGGCGACCACCACGTCCGCCCCGGCGGCTTCGTAGGGTTCGGGGTGGTCCGTGGGGTCGGGACCGGCGACGAGCACCGCGGCGCCGGCCGCCTTGGCCGCCGCGACCATCGCGCAGGTGGCCTCCCGCTGGGCCGTCGTGCACATCTTGACCGCCACCGCGTGCGGATCGGCCACGAGCGCCACCCGCGTCGGGCGATGTCCCGCGAGCGCCAGCTGGAACGGCTCCATGTCTCGGGCGAAGGTGGCGTCGTAGAGGCGGACGTCGTGGCCGAGCGCGAGCAGCTCCGCGGCGGAGACCAGCGGCCCGAGCGGCGGGTACGGCTTCCCGGCCTCGACCTCCATCGGGTCGAGCGCGAGGTGGTAGGGGCTCGCGAGGAGCAGGGTCACCTGGGGAGGGTATTCCGGGGCGGAGGCCACGGGGATAGTCCGCCGCATGCTCCCGGCCCTCCTCACCGCTGGTGCCACCCGCAACCCGGTGGACGCGATTCGCTACCTCAGCGCGCACGCCACCGGCACCACCGGCGTCGCGCTGGCCCGCGCCCTCGCCACCAGCCACGCGGTTCGGCTGCTTGGGAGCGCCGAAGCCTGCCTCCGCGCCCGGCTGGACGCGCCGGGTGTCCCCCTCGCCGAGTACACCTCCACCCGCGACCTCATGGCGAAGATGGAGGTCGAGCTCCGCGCCCGGCCCGGCGGCGTGCTGGTCCACAGCGCGGCGGTCGGCGACTACGAGGCGGTGCCGACCGCCACGAAGATCCCCAGCAACCAGCCGGAGATGGTGCTGCGGTTCACCCCCGGCCCCAAGATCGTCGACCACGTGCGCGGCTGGGACCCGGACGTGTTCCTGGTGAGCTTCAAGGCCGGCTCGCCCGAGTGGGACGAAACGAAGCTCGAAGCGGTTGCGCGCGCGCAGCTCGAGCGCACCACCAGCGACCTCGTCTTCGCCAACCGCATCGGCGCCCTCGGCACGAGCTGCCTGCTCCTCGACCGCGCCGGCACCGCGCGCTTCGCGGACCGGGACGCGGCGCTGGCGAAGCTGGTCGAGCGGATCCGGTCCACCCGCCCGGGCTGAGGTCAGCCGCGCGGCGCGCGCTGGGGTTTGCGCGGTGCCTCCGGCACGCCGTGCAGGAACCCGGTAGGCGGCACGCTCCACACCGGGGCGCCACGCACACCGTGCGCCGCTGCGATGGCGTTGGCGGCGAGCCGCCCCGAAGCGTGGGCCGCCTCCATGAGCATCGCCGGGAAGGGAAGGGCGACCCAGTCGCCCGCGCACCACAGACCGGAGGCGGCCGTGGTGACCTCGGGCCGCTCGGCGTACAGCCCTACGTGGAAGGCGGTGAAGTCGTTGCGGAGCTGGAGGTGTCGCCGCACGATGCGCCCGAGCGTGGGGATCTGCTCGCGCAGCTCGGCCTCGATCGCGGGGCCCACGGCGTCGTCCGCAAGATCGTCGGGGACTGCATAGCAGTGGGCCTCGATCACCGCGCCCCGGTGGGCCTCGGCCCAGGCCTGCGCGTCGGCGTCGGTGCGGTCTACGAAGGCGATGGCGTCGAGCGCGCGGGCACGCTCGGTGACCACGAAGACCGGCTCGTCGACCGACACGGGGCCCTCCACCCACAACCGAAGCACGGCGTAGCGCTGCCCCGATCGAGTGGCGGCGAGCGCGGCGGGAAGACGCGGAGCGGCCGCAGCGAGCGCGGGGGAGGCCGCCGCGATGGCGGCGGCGGCCGCCACGTTGGTGGCGAGGACCACATGGGCGAACGGGCCGAGCGGCTCGCCCTCGTCCGGGACCACGGTCCACGCGCCCGGGCCCCCTTCGATCGCCCGAACGCCCACCCCGAGCCGGGTGGCCACCCCGAGGCGGTCGAGGGCCGCCTGGATCGGGGCGAGGAGCTCGGTCGTGTAGCTCCCCTGCACGTAGTCGTAGGCGAGCCCGTGATCGTGCGAGAGGTAATAGAAGTGGAAGCTACGGATCAGCGCGGCCATCGAGATCCGGTCCTCGTCCGCGAAGAAGGCGCGCGCGAACGTGGAGAACACGAGGCGGAGGTCGGCGGGGAGGTCGGCGTCGTCGGCGAAGCGTGCGTAGCTCGTGCCGTCCCAACGCCCGGGCGTGGTGGCCGGATCGTAGCGGAGGAAGGCTTCGAGGCGGGAGCTGGTGCGCTCCTGCAGGACATCGCGGAACCGGTAGAGGCCGTGCAGCCCCAGGGAGACAAGGTTGAGGACGGGCGTGGTGTCCACCCCCGCGAAGCGGTGACGGCGCCCATCGCGCGCGAAGATCACGTAGTCCTCGATCGCGCGGAGACGCTGGCGCACGCCGAGGGAAGAGAGCCAGTCGTCCAGGTTGTAGTAGTGACGGAAGAAGGCGTGAAAGCCGTGCTCGACCGGAACCGATTCCCCGTCGTCGGCCACGTCGTTCCACGCGCCCACCTTGCCGCCGAGGTAGCGGTTCTTCTCCAACAGCGTCACCGCGAAGCCGCGCTCGGCGAGCAGCGTGGCCGCGCCGAGCCCCGCGAGCCCGGCGCCGAGCACCACCACCGGAACGGGTTGATCCAGGCGGGGGGGGAGCGCCGCGTCGGGTACGCTCACGACGTGCCGGTAGCCGCCGAACCGCCAGCGGATCAGCCGCCCGATCCACGAGGGCTCGGGCCGCCGGCCGCGTAAGCGCTGGTAGATCGCGGTGGTGAAGCCCACGAGACCCAGCCCGAACAGGTAGTCCTCCATCGGGATGGGGCCCACGTGGGGGCCGAGCTGGAACCGCTCGTCATAGAGCACGATCGGGCGCCCGGTGAGGTAGCCGTTGAACACGGTCGTGAGCACCACGACCACGCCGAGGTGGGCGAAGAAGCGGCGGTTGCGGAGCAGCGCGGTGCCGAGCGCGTGATCGAGGATGGCGAACGCTCCGAGGCCGGCGAGCGCGAGGGCCGTGTACTCGCGGCCGGCGGAGGCGGCCCACGCCGCGAGCGGCAGCGCAGCGAGGAAGGCTCCCCGCAGGGCGCCCGTGGCGAGGTCGGGTGGGTGGCGCGCGGGGGTGAAGACCAGCTCCCACGTGGCGAGGCAGGCGAAGGGGACCACCAGGAAGAACCCCAGCTCCTCCAGGGGGAGCCCGAAGAGCGCCGGGCCGAGCGTCCGCTCCGGGGAGAACCACCAATGGCGGCCGGCGACCTCCGCGTCCCAGACGAGGTACGGCCATCCGCCCAGCGCGCAGGCGAGGATCGCGGCCGCCCATCCGCCGCGGAACCACGCCGGACGGAGGGCGGCGAGGGCCAGGATCGGCGCCGCCACGAACAGATCGAAGGCCAGGTACTCGCCGCGCATCCCCGCCGACTAACGTGCGGCGCGGGGCCTGGGCGTGGCGGAGGCCCGGGACGCGAACCCTCCCTCGTGGTCTCCTAGACCACAGGCGGCCACAGGCAGCTCACCTTGGGGTCGTCCGGGCCCCAGACCACCCACACCGGATCGTCGGGGGCGAGGTCGGGGCGCTCCCAGGCGTGGACCCAGCCCTCGTGCCGCGCGCCCTCCACCTCGTAGGCGTAGGCGATCTTCCAGGGCCTACGGTTGTTGATCTTCACGGTGTAGTCGCGATCCACCTCGATCACCCGGCCGGGCGCGGAGCGCCCCAAGGCGAGCGCGCGGAGCTTCCCCTGGGCGCGCGTCCACCCGAGGTAGAGCATGGGCGCGCCGATCAGCCCAAAGACGATGGTCCAACCAAGGCAGAGGGTGAAGATCCCGCCCAGGATCACCAGGACGTTCTTCCAGATCAGCACCCGGTTGCGGTAGGGCTCCGGGATGCTCCGGGGCGCGGGCGGCGGCGCCAGGCCGAGCGTGAGCGTACGCACGCCGCCCATGGACACGGGTACGGGCGGGAGCGGACCGCCGCAGTTGCGGCAGTTGCTGAGCGAGACGTCGGCGGCCGTGGTCGTGCACCAGCCGCAGGTGCGCTGAACGAGCATCTCACCGGAGTATCGCGGGACGCCGCCGCCGACGTCGGGCTGAGGTTCGCGCCCCGCTTCGGTAAGACCGGATCCGTTTCCGGGCTCCGGAGGTGTCCGTGAACGCTTTGGTGAGCTTGCTCCTCTCCTTCTGGTGGGTCATCGCCCCGCTGGTGATGATCGTCAGCTTCCGCGTGTGGGTGCGCCTCTTCGGGGTCGTGATGATCCCCGAGGACAGCATGGGCGTGGTGAACAAGATGTTCGCCCTCGTCGGCGCCCACAAGACCCTGCCGGATGGCACGATCATCGCGCTCAACGGCGAAGCCGGCTACCAGGCGGACACCCTCGCGCCCGGCCTGCACTTCGGCAACTGGCCGTGGCCATACCAGGTCACCCGGCAGCCGTTCATCACCGTGCCGGAGGGGCAGGTCGGGGTGGTGGAACGGCCATCGCCAAGACCCAGGCCCGCGTGGTGGACGCCGAGCGGGAGGTGCAGATCGCCGAGTTCAACGCGCAGTCCGCGGTGAAGAAGGCGGAGGGCGACGCGAAGGCGAAGACCACCAACGCCGAGGCCGACGCGATGGTGGTGAAGACCGTCGGCGCCGCCGAAGCGGAGAAGATCAAGGCGGTCGGCACCGCCGAGGCCGACGTCATCAAGGTGAAGATCGAGTCGGTGAAGTCCGACAACTACGCGGCCATCGAGGTGGCGAGACACCTCGCCGGCAGCGGCCAGAAGCTGGTCCCGGACAGCGCGGCCGGGGGCGGCGGCGGCTCGGGCGGCACCCGGGTGGACGTGTTGCTCGCCAACGTCATCCGGGACAACGCAGCGAAGAAGCGGGAATAAGGGTTCCCCCTCCCGGCCCGGCTACACCATCGCGAGCCAGGACAGGCGTCGGCGGCGCCCCTGCCTCGGACGCCGCGAAGGTAACAACGCCGCTCGCGGTGTAACGGTGCGCGTGGACGGCCTTCCGGGCGGACGGATCGCGGCTAGACGCCGCGTATGGAAACGTACCTGCCCCGTCGTGATCCGCCTTCTCCCGGTTCTCCACCCTGGCGCCAGCGTGCACACCCCCACGCCCGCGCTCGCGGGGTCGGCGAGGTGTCGCCGTGAGCGTGCTCCTCGCGCTCAGCGTCGGGGGCCTGGTCGTGGCCCTGCTCGCCGTCCTCGTGGGCGGGCTCCGGCGGAGGACCGTCGCGCCCGAGGACGAGCTCCCCAATCTGCTCCTGGAACGGTTCGGGGCGGACGCGATCCTGGAGCTTGCGGGCGTCCAGTTCGTGGTGCTCGGGCCGCAGGCACCGGTCGCGCCGGGCGGCGCGTCGATGGTGCTGATCGAGGCGCAGAACGGCTGGAGCACGCCGCGTACGCTCACGGTCGGGCTGGTGCCGGAGCTGCGGCTGGCCCGCTCGCGGTCGCGCTTCGCGGTTCCCGCGCCCACGGGCATCGAGCTCCCGGCGGGCGCCTACGCGCGCATCTTGCTGCCCATCCACGCGCCGGTCGACGCCCCGGGCACGCACCCGATCCTCGTGTTGCCCGGCGTGACCGGGAAGGGAGGGCGGCGGTTGCGGCGGTGGCAGGCGCGGCCCTACATGCTGACGATCCCGCCCACTGCGTCGGGGCTGCGCGCCGCGTTCGGGAGCCTGGCCGCGGCAGGGTCCGGGTTGCGTGTCCGGACGATGGTCGCCGGCGTGCCCGCGGCGGTGGCGGGGCCTCCGTCGGCCTCGGCGACGCTGGTGTGGGCGCCGACGGGAGACGGGGCGGGGCCGGCGCTCGGGGCCGGAGCGTAGACGTCGCGCTGCGCTTCCCCCGGATGTCCCCGCCTCGGAGCGCGAGCACCCCGCCGCCCTGGCGGGAGGTTGCGCCCCGCCGACGTTTGTCATGGCTGGCCCACTCTCGGGCTCGCGACGTTCTCGAAGGGCCGAGAGGTGAACCCACCCTCCTCTTCGATCACCCCTCGATCGTCACCCGGCCCGTCGTCCCGTTGACCGTGATGCGCTGGCCGTCGTGGATCCGCCGCGTACACTGGGGCACGTTCACCACCGCGGGCAGCCCGTACTCCCGTGCGACGATGGCGCCGTGGGAGAGGAGCCCGCCGATCTCGAGGACCGCGCCGCCGATCACCGAGAAGACCGGCGTCCATCCTGGGTCGGTGGCGCGGGTGACCAGGATGTCGCCGGGCTGGAGCCGCGCGGCGTCCTGCGGGGTGGCGATGACCCGGGCGGTCCCGGTGACGGTGCCGCGGCTGGCCGGGACGCCGACAAGCGTGTTCGGATCGCCGTTCTCGGCGGGCGCGGGGGGAGGGACGGGCTCGAGGTGGGTGTCGAGTGCGTCGGGCGGGGTCTGGCTGAGCCAGAAGGTGTGGGCGGCGCGGCGGGCGTCGGCGCGGGCCTGGAGGGCGGCGCGGGCGGCGGCGGCGTCGGACGGATTCGCGGCGGTGGCGGAGGCGAGGTCCTCGCGGACGAGGAACCACACGTCGTCCTCGGTGCGGAGGGCGCCGGCGGCGACGAGGCGCCGCCCGAGCTCGGCCAGGAGCACCCGGATGGGCATCAGGAGCTTCACCACGTAGCCCTGGCCGTTGTCGCGCATCCGGGTGAACCGCTGGGCGCGGGGCAGGGCGCGGTCGAAGGCCATGCGGTTGAACCACCCCAGCTTCCCGCGGAAGGCGAGGCTGGTGGCCTCACGACGGTCGGCGGCGCCCTGGGAGGTGGGGGTGGCGCTGCCGCGGAGGTAGGGGAGGAGCTGCTCGATCACCAGCTCGGGCGCTTCACTCCAGCGGGGGAACCGGAGCTCGCCCTCGGTGGCCGCCCGGTGCCCGTGCCGCTGGAGGAAGGCGGCGAGCTCCTGGAGGAACGGCGCGGCGCGGGGATCGGCACGGAGAGCGGCCAGGGCGGCGGCGGGCGGCTGCCCGGTGACCAGCTCCACGAGGCCGGCGACGCGCAGCAGGGCGGCCATCGCCGCGAGGGACGGCACCATCTCCGCGGCGATCACCCCGGAGATCCCGCCCATCAGCTCCTGCGCCGTGGCGCTGTCGCCGCCGGCCTTCACCACCACCCCTTCGAGCTCGTCGTAGCTGCTCATCGAGAGCGAAGTGGCGTTGGTGTGCATCGCCACGTAGGTGAGGAGCCGGGGGAACCACGTATCGAGGAGCTCCGGGAGCAAGGCCGCTTCCGGGGTGGCGGTGAGGTCGCGGGCCATGAAGGTGTCCACCCAGGCGTCGATCTGGGGGAAGGCGGCTTCGAACCGGTCGACGTTCTTCTCCCAGCCGCTCATCGCCTTCCAGAAGAAGCCCATGTGGCGGAGCGCCGGCCCGAGCTGCCAGCCTTCGGGGCCGACCGGCTTCGCCGCGGGGTGGGTGAGCCCGGAGCGCATCATCGCGAGCGGCATCCCCATGCCTTGGCAGTAGGCGTGCAAAAGCGCGCCTTCGTTCATCCACACCCGTCCGAAGGCCCGGAGGCTCCAGCGGACCTTCCCGGCGTAGGGGGCCTGGAGCCCGTCGAGCATCCCGTCCATGATCGCCTGGTTCATCGGCTCGGAGATCGACCACGTCAGCGGGGTGACGGGCTCGGGCCACCGCTCGCCCATGTCCTGCTGGGTCCAGACGTCGAAGGGCCAGGGTTGCCCGCGGTCGATCGGCGGCCAGGCGTCGTCGCCGGGAATAGCCGGGGCCATCGTGGTGATCGCGCGCGACTGCAAGAGCACGACCCCGCCCTCGACCACCGCCCACTCCACGTCCTGCGGCCCGCCGAAGAGCGCCTCCAGCGCGACGCCGTGCCGGGCGAGGGCGGCGGCCTGGGCGTCGGTGAGCGCACGTTGGGCGCGGCGTTCGGCTGAGACCTCGGCCTCGGCGGTGCCCGTGGCGGTCTCGGCGGTCATCACCGCCTTGTCGCCCAGCTCCACCCGCAGCACCGCCCCCGACGCCTTCTCCACCACGAGCGTGTCCGGGTTCACCCGCCCCGACACCAGCGCCTCGCCGAGGCCCCAGGTGGCGTTGATCACGGCGCGGTCGGCGCGCCCGGTGACCGGGTGCACGGTGAACATCACGCCGGCCGCGGTGGCGGGCGCCATCCGCTGGACGACGACGGCGAGCGCCACGTCCTCGGGGCGGATTCCCTGACGGGCGCGGTACGCCATCGCCCGGGCGGTCCAGAGGCTGCCCCAGCAGCGACGGACGGCGTCGGCGACGGCGTCCGCGCCGCGGACGTTGAGGTAGGTGTCCTGCTGGCCGGCGAAGCTGGCGTCGGGGAGGTCCTCGGCGGTGGCGGAAGAGCGCACCGCGACGGCCTGCGGCCCGAGCTGCGCCCAGGCGGCACGGAGGGCATCCGCGATCGCCGGAGGGACGACGCCGGCCTCGAAGGCGATGCGGAGCTGCGCCGAGGCGGCCTCCACCGCGGTCGGGTCGGCGGCGTGGACCCAGGCGGCGTCGATCGCGCCCGCGAGGCCGTTGGCAGCCACGAACGACCGGTATGCCTCCGTGGTGACCACGGCCCCGTCCGGCACCGGCAGCCCGGCGCGGAGCATCGCCCCGAGGTTCACGGCCTTCCCGCCGCCGGTGGCGAGGGTGAGCGTAGCGTCGGCGAGCGGGAGTACAAAAGCAGGGTTGGACATGGGGACCTCCGGACGGTCAGCGGCCGAGGACGAGCGGAGCGAGGAGCCGGGCGAAGCCCCCGGCCACGAAGGGGACGACGAGGCAGGCGAGCACGCGCAGCGCGAGCATCCGCCCCCCGTAGATTCCGACCTCCATCGGCAGCCGCAGCACGTTGAGCAGCGCCATGGAGGTGAGGTAGGTGACGACGACTGCGGGTGAAGCCCCGGTCTTCAGGAGCCCGGCGGCCATGGGGAAGCCGATGACGCTGCCACCGGGGGTGAGCACGCCGGCGAGCCACGCCACCGCGAGCCCCCGTGGCCCCGACGCGTCGGTGAGCCACCGCTCCACCCAGCCCTGGGGGAGCAGCACCTCGGTGAACCCCATCACCAGGAACGCCAGGATCAGCACCGGCCCGAGCGCCATGGCGGACTTGCCGCTCGCCCGGAAGCCCTCGCCGAGCTTGCCCTGCGCCGCCGCCAGCGCGACGACGCCGAGGAGCAGGGCGAAGAAAACCACGTAGGCCCACTTCATCGCGACACCCCATGGAGGAAGGTCGAGACCACGAACGCCGCGTCCGCCTCCACGGCGCCCTCGCCGCTCCAGGCGATGGACATCAGGAGGCCGAAGAACGCCTGGACGGTGCGGCCGGGGGGGTCGGGGAAGTGCGCACCGACGAAGGCGGCGGTGATGCCCCGGACCGACGGCGAGCCCTGGCGGGCGCTCTCCACCAGCTCCCGCGCTTCGGGGTCGGCGGAGAAGCTCATCAAGAAGACCTCGCGGTGTTCGCGGAAGAACCCGATGCTCTCCCGGGCGAGGAGGAGGAGGCCCGCTTCGACGTCCCCCGAACCGTCGAGCGGGAGGGCGGCCAGCACCCGCCGCGGCGACCGTTCGGCCACGAACGCTTGGAGCAGCCCGCGGCGGTCGCCGAAGCGGCGGTACACGGTGACCGCGCCGACGCCGGCCTCCCGCGCTACCTCGTCGAGCGTGGTGGCCGCGAGGCCCTTCCGCTTGAGCACGACGCCCACCGCGTCGAGGATGCGCTCCCGGGCGTCGGGCTCGGCGCCGGGCGCGGCGGCGACCCGGCCGGAGGCCAGGAGCGCCGCCGAGAGCGCCTCGCGGTCGGCGAACCGCTTGTACACCGTACCCCGGGCAACGCCGGCTTCCGTGGCGACGGCGGCGACGGAGAGCGGCTCGCCGCGCCGGACGAGGGCGGCCGCGGCGTCGAGGAGGAGGTCGTCAGTGGGGGGTGGGCGGGGAGCCATTGAACACGGTGATAGTGGTAGCTATCGTGATGTTCATGGGGGTGTCAAGAGACGAGGTGCGCTGACCTCCCGGCCCGGCTCCACCCTCGCGAGCCCGGACAAGCGTCGGCGGGCGCGGTGGGGGCGGCGGCCCGGCACGCGGCGGCGAAACCGGGTTGTCGGCGGCGCGCCGCGCGATACCGGAGCTCCGTCACCCGGCGGCCCGACGTGCGAACAGGCAAGCTCCACGGAGGTTTCTCGCGATGCTGCCGGTAGGCCTCCTGCTCACGCTGGCCCACGCGGCCGAGCTCGTCGCGTTGCCGGACGGCACGTTCGCGCTCCGGAGCCACGTGGGCGTGCAGGTCTTCGACCCGGCCACGGGCGCGGCCCGTCGGGTGCTGCCGACGACCTCGGGGGGGTACAGCCTGTCCGTCGTCGACGGGCGGCTGGTCGTCGTCGACTCGGGGTACGCGTTCACCTGGGAGGGCGACCGGCTCATCGGCGTCGAGGTCGCGCCGCCCGCGCCGCCCGCGTCCGAGGCGTCCCGACCCGCGTGCCTCCCGTTCGCGGGCGGCGAGGTGTGTACCGGGGTGCAACCTCCGCCGCCGGACCGCCCGGAGTGCCGCCGCCCAGG
Organism: uncultured Pseudomonadota bacterium; assembly: GCA_903921785.1. Lineage (GTDB taxonomy): Bacteria > Myxococcota_A > UBA796 > UBA796 > SXON01 > SXON01. The sequence continues at coordinate 1,706 of CAIXRH010000226.1, read as the reverse complement.
GATGACCTGCGAGTACGACCCGGAGGACCGCCCGGAGGACTTCTTCGCCCACCTCCGCGTGGGCGAGCGCGACGTGGCCATGCCGAGCTGCCGCGTGCTCGGCGTGAGCTCGACGGCCGTTCTGCTCGGCGGGCACTACAGCTTCACCCTCGCGGACGCCTCGGGCGCGACGCTCGTTCGCGTCCGCACCCAGGAGCACTGGGAGCGGACCGCCGTGGGGGAGACCGCGGTCGTGGCCTCCGCGTACAAGAAGCTGCTCGTGCTCGGCACCGACGGGTCGACGCACAGCTGGCCCGCGCCCGCGGCTCCGGTGAGCGGGGGGACCTGGTCCACCCCGAAGGGCCCCTTGTGCCTGCTGATGAACGCGGCCTACCTCGGCGTCGTCGGGTGCGAGACGGGGGACGTGGTGGGCCTGCTCCCGTACGAAGAAACGAACGGCCGCCCCTGGGAGCGGGTGTGGGGCTGGACCGTCCGCGGCGGCGAGGCGACGGGACCTACGCTCCGGATCGGCGCGACCGGCTGGGCCGCGGCGGCGGGGCTCGCGCAGGTGTCCCCTGCCCACAAGCCGGAGAACGGGGCGGCGGATGGCGTGGCCCATCACGATTACCACGGCCGCACGCTCGCAGTGGACGCGGGCGGGGAGACCCGGTGGTCGCGCACCTTGACCGGCGGGGACGGCGGGGGCGGGCTCGTGCAGCCCTCTCCGGTGCCGCGCTGGATCACCGTGACCCACTGGGATCACGGCAAGTGGACCTGGGAGCTCTTCAACTGGAAGACCGGGGCGACCCTCGACGCGGGGGACGGAGAGCCAGACCCCCGCCGCTACGCGCCGCCGCTCCTCGGCATCCGCGAGGACGGGGAGACCTGGCGGGTCCGCGACGCCGGCGCGCGCCGGTGGGTGGGGACCTGGTCCACAGAGGTCCGGCCGCTGGCCCAGGGGGACGACGGCACGGTCTGGGTGACGGGCGGCGGGGCGGAGGCGCCCTGGATCGCGGCCGTGAACGCGGCCGGGGAGGAGCGCTGGCGGGTGCCGGCGCCCGGCGGCGTCGTGGGCGGGGCGGTGGCGGCCGGGAAGCTGTTGCTTGCGGGCGACGCCGACCACCTCTACGCGCTCGACGGCGCCACCGGCGCGGTGAAGTGGACGAAGGCGTGGGCCGGCGGCGTAGAGGGGGCGCTCCGGCTGCGGTGACGGGAGCGGTGGGGGCGGGTGGGCGAAGGAGGTGCGCTGACCTCCCGGCCCTCCTCCACCGTCGCGAGCCGGGACAACCGCCGGCGGCGCCATCGGCGCGGAGCCCCGACGCGCGGCTACCGAACCCTCGGGGTATAGTGACGGCCATGCGGGTGTCCTGGCGTAGCCCCTTCCTGGCCGCCTTCTTCGGGTGCGCCGTAGCGTGTGCGCCGCGTGTGCCCGCGGTCGAGGGCGAGCCGGCGCCGGTCCCCTGCACCCCCGAGACGGACGTTCGCGGGGAGGCGGACGCGCCGCCCGGCGACGACGGGCTGGCGGCGTTCGCGGCGAACTGCCACGACACCTTGAGCTTCATGGAGTGGACGTACGACGGCGCGCGGCAGTAGGAGCCCCCATGCCCGCGCCCCCGCCCACTGGCTACTCCGGCACCCCGCTCGCCAAGAAGCTCGGCCTGAAGCCGGGCCATCGCCTCGCCGCGCCCGGCGCGCCGCCCCACTACCGCTCGCTGCTGGCGCCGCTG
>CAIXRH010000225.1 GCA_903921785.1 uncultured Pseudomonadota bacterium | reverse complement strand
GCGGCCAGCGCGTCGAGGTCGAGCCCCGCCTGCGGCAGCGCCTCGGGCCAGAGCCGGGTCCAGAGCGCCGCCCGCTCCCCGGCGTCCGGCGCCTTGAACTCCAGGGCGAAGGTGAACCGACGCAGGAACGCGGGGTCCAACGCGTCCTTGGTGTTTGTCGTGAGGATCGCGAGGCCCCGGTACGCCTCGATCCGGGCGAGGAGGTACCCCACCTCGATGTTCGCGTACCGGTCGTGACTGTCCTTCACCTCCGACCGCTTCCCGAACAGCGCGTCGGCCTCGTCGAAGAGCAAGACCGCCCCACAGGACTCCGCCGCGTCGAACACCCGCGCGAGGTTCTTCTCCGTCTCCCCGATGTACTTGCTCACCACCGCGCTCAGGTCGATGACGTAGAGGTCAAGGCCGAGCTCCGAGGCGATCACCTCCGCCGCCATCGTCTTGCCCGTACCGCTCGGGCCCGAGAAGAGTCCGACCAGCCCCAGGCCGCGCGCGCTCTTGTCCGCCACCCCCCACCGCTCGTGCACCTGCTCCCGGTGCCGAAGGTGCGTCACCATCTCCCGGAGCGTCCCCACGCTCGCCTCCGGAAGCACCAGGTCCGTCCACCGCGCCCGGACGTCCACCCGCCGCGCGAGCTGGTCCAGGCCCTCACGGGCAGCCGAGCGGCAGTGGGCTTCGGCTGCGGCGAGGACCGCCGCTGGGGTGGCCGCGCCGGCGGCGATCCGCGTCACCGCGTCCGCGCCGACCCGGTAGCGCCGCGCGAGGGCGGCGAAGGCGTCCGCGTCGCCGTGTACGCCGAGCGCCTTGAGCAGGCTCGCGGTGCGCTCCGCATCCGTGAGCGTCAGTCAACCGCGTCGCGCTCCCTCAAGCGCCCGGACGAGGATTGGATCATCCGCCGAATCCGGCATCCAGCCGCGGGGAATTGACTTGTCGGCGAGGAGCTGCTCCCCCGTTCGTTCAGCAAGCGCTCCGAGGTGAGGGTCCACCTTCGCTACCACGGAGGTAGTGGACACGAGGGCCCGGATGTCGTTGAATTCGCCACCTGACCAACCACCCACGGACCGCTGATGGAGGCGCCGAACGAACAAGTCCAGCATGAACCACTCAGCATCGCCTTCCTCGGATAGCATGTGTCCCACGGCGTCCATCAACCTGATCGGAGGCGCATCGAATCCCAGCTCCGAACCAAGCTCGCGATAGTCGACCCGCGGATGCTCGACGAGGAAGCGCCGCGCGCTGAAGTCGGCGCGTTGCCGCAACGTGTCGATGATGTGCTTTGTGTGAGGGTTCACTTGTCGGGTGCCCTGGAGTACCTCTTGATGGGGATGTCGCCCACACCGTAGTCATCAGCCATGTCCAGCATCAGTACCTCTATCTCGTCGCTCGTGAGCTTTCGACCAGTCTTGGCCTCCGCCTCGGCCATCCGCCGCATCATTTCAGTGTTCCACTCACCCTCCCAAGCCTCACGAGCGAGTCGCCAGTCGCCGCCACCGTGAAGCGCTTGGTGCTCGCCTTCGGACAGCTGGATGGTGAAGTCATCGACATCGACGCCTCGCTCCGCGAACCAACCACGATGCTCCTGTGGCAGGAGGTGGTGCTCAGGCGGGTCGGGGTACTTCCCCCGCACATACATTCCCTCCTTCTCCAGCGCGATACGCTCGCCCTCCACAAAGGTGTCGTCGAGGTACTCGGTCTCCTCGGATGGCCGTTCTGGCGGCTTCCGCTTTGGGACTGGTTTCGTGCCGTCGGCACTGGGGGCGTCGCGCTTCGCGCCCCCCTTGCCTTTCTTGGGGGCGGACATCCGTTTTCCCGTCGGCTCCGCGGCCTCGCTCGCCCTGGTGGGCGTCTCGGCGGCAGAGGGGCTGGTAGGCGCGGCCGCGCCCGGAGCCTGGACGACTCGCAATGGCTCCATGGGGGTGGCAGCTGGCGTGACCGAGTCAAGCGCGCCTGCGGGGCCAGGCACCTCCAGCACCGACGGCGCGTTCGGTCCCTCGGTCCCGGTGACCACGAGGCTGTCGTTCGGCTGAACGGCCGACCATTCGGGCGGGGTGTCGACCCCGAGCGTCAGCGGGTCGGGGGAGGTCGGCGCCTTCAGCACCGCGGTGGGTGCGGGCGTGGGGCCGGGAGCGGGTCCCGCCGTGAACTCCGCCGGGCCGGGCCCCGCCGACGCGCTGGGTGCGGGGGTTCGGCTCGGGCGCGGTCGAGACGCCACGCCGGTTCCGACCGCTGCCGAGACAACCTCAAAAGCGCCCAAGAACAGGGTGGACGTTTCGAGGTCGCCGAGGAGCGTGTCCGTCGGGGTCGGGGCGGTCCCTGGCGCTCCACCGAGCATGACGTTCTGCTTTTCCAACCAGGCTGCGTCGCTCTGCCGCGTGTCGACCGCCCAGCTCGCGGCGGTCTGCCCTTCGACCAAAGCGATCCGGCTCACCATTCGGGTCCCCGGCCCCATCCCTCCACCGATCGCTCCAGCGCCCATCGCCAACCCGACCTGCGGGAGCGCCGCGTCGCGTGTTCGCTCGCGCCGCTCGATGGTGTAG
>CAIXRH010000224.1 GCA_903921785.1 uncultured Pseudomonadota bacterium | reverse complement strand
GCTGCGCCCCGGCGGGGACGCCGAGCTGGCTGAGGGCGTCGTCGAGCTCGAGATCGTTCATGACGGACCCTCCTGCCGCTGCGCCGCGCCACCTTCGAGCTCGTCGAGGGCGGCGCGCAGCCGCTTGCGGGCGTAGGAGACTTGAGAATGGACCTGGCCTTCTTGTAGCCCCGTGACCGCCGCGACCTCCGCGGCGCTCAGCCCGTGCACCACCCGGAGCAGGAGCACCTCGCGGTGCTCCTCGGGGAGCCGGGCGAGGCCCGCCTCCAGCCAGCCGGCCTGCTCCTTCAAAAGCGCCTTCGCCTCGGGGTTCGGCGTGGGCGCCCCCCAGTCGAGCTCCACGAGGTGGGGCACCGCTTGACGGACCGTGCGGCGCTGCCGCAGCACGTCGAGGCAGAGCCGCCGCGCGATGGTGAAGATGTAGCCGCGGACGGTGCCGGTGGGCGTCCACCGGGAGTTGGCCACGCGGAGGAACGTCTCCGCGTAGATGTCCTCGGCTTGATCCTGGCTGCGCAGCATGCGCAGGGCGAACCCCTTCACCGCGGCGCCGAGGCGCTCGACGAGGGCGGCGAACGCACGTTCGTCGCCCCGCATCCACGCGGTCATGAGCTCTTCGTCGGTCATGGGGACGTGCAGGCCGACCTCCGAGCCCTCAACGCCCCAGGTCTGCAGACCTGGAGCACGAGCGGAGAATTACTTGATCTCCTTGAGCTCGACGTCGAACGTGAGCTGGCCGTAGGGCATCCCCGGGCGCTTGGGCGTGTCGCCGTAGGCGAGCCCGCCGGGAATCCAGAAGCGGGTCTTCTCGCCGACGACCATGAGCTGCACGCCCTCGGTCCACCCCGGGATCACCTGGTCGAGGCCGAAGGACGCGGGCTCGCCGCGCACCACCGAGCTGTCGAACATCTTCCCGTCGGACGTCCAGCCCGTGTAGTCGACGACGACCGTGGAGCTGGCCTTGGGGTGGTCCTTGCCAGTGCCCTTGGTGACCACCTTGTAGGCGAGGCCGGACTTGGTCTTCTTGGCGCCCTTGCTCGGCGCGGCCACGTCCTCCGGGGCGGGGATGGGCTTGGGGGCGGCCACGAAGTCCACCAGCTCCACGTCGAAGACCAGCATGCCCGCCGGCTTGCCCTTGGCTCCCTTGTAGGCGAGCTCCTCGGGGATCCAGAAGCGGGTCTTCTCGCCGACGGTCATGAGCTGGAGGCCCTCGGTCCACCCCTTGATCACCTGGTTCAGCCCGAACTTGGCGTTCTTGTGGCGCTTCTCGGAGCTGTCGAACATCTTGCCGTCGGTGGTCCAGCCGGTGTACTTCACCTCCACCTTGTCCTCGGGGCCGGGGTGGACGGTGCCGGTGCCGGCGGTGATCTGCTTGTAGGCGAGGCCGGAGGCGGTCTTGAGGGCGTCGGCCGGGGGCGCGGCAACGTCGGCCGGGGCCGGGATGTCGACGGTGGCCGGCTTCGGCTTGACCTCTTTGTCCGCGGCGGCCGGCTTGTCGGCGGGCTTGGCCTCGGGGGTGGGGGCGGAGGAGGAGCAGGCGAGGAACGAGGCGAGGAGCAGGGAGATCATGCGCGCCGCGCTAACACCATCGCCCCGACGTTGGCCGGACCTCATGACATTGCACGACGGGCGCCGCGCGGGCACGTTCTCCCGGTGCGTCACCTCCTCGTTCCCTTCACTTTGCTCCAGGGCTGCACCCCGCCCGGCGACGAAGACTCCGCCGAGCCCTCCCCGACCTGCAACGGCCACCTCGCCCTCTGCGACCGCCCGCTCAACGAGGTGACGTTCCCCGCCACCCACAACAGCATGTCGAACGAAGAGGCCGTCTTCCAGCTCCCAAACCAGCCCCGCACCCTCGCCCACCAGCTCGACGACGGCGTCCGCGGCTTCCTCCTCGACACCCACGAGGGCGACGACGGCCAGCCCGCCCTCTGCCACGGCTACTGCGCCCTCGGCAGCACCCCCCTGGTGGACGGCCTCACCGTCTTCCGCGAGTTCCTCGACGCCCACCCTCGCGAAGTCCTGATCTTCATCGTCGAGGACTACGTCACGCCGGAGGCGACCGCCGCGGCGTTCGACGCCGCGGATCTCACCCGCCTCACCTACACCTGGGACGGCGGCGAGTGGCCCACGCTCGGGGAGCTCGCGGCGGCGGACACCCGCCTGCTGGTCACCTCCGAGTCCGGGGCCGCCGGGGTGGACTGGTACCAGCCCGCGTGGTCCCTCTTCGTGGACACCCCCTACGACTTCAACTCCGTGGACGAGTTCTCCTGCGCCGTGAACCGGGGCTCGCCAGAGAACCCGTTGTTCCTGCTCAACCACTGGGTCGAGGACCCGATCCCGGAGGAGGCGCTCGCCGAGGAGGCCAACACCGCCGACGTGCTCGGCGGACGCGCCGAAGAGTGCGCCGCCGCCTTCGGGCACAACCCCACCCTCGTCGCCGTCGACTGGTACACGGCCGGGGACCTCTTCGCTGTCGTGGATGAGCTCAACGGTCTGGAGTGACCCCCAACCTCAGCCGGCTCGCCAGAGCAGCAAGTCCAGGCGGGCTGCGGCCGGCGGCGCGGGCCTCGTGGTCCGGCGCGGACGGTGGGGGCCGCGGTGACGGGGCGGGTGACGCCCCTGGCGGCGGGCGGAGCGGAGCGACCGCCTGTCGACAGGGGCGGCAGGACCCAGGGCCAACGTCGGCCCTCCCCCGTCGGCACCACGGATGCTCGTCCGCCGTCGGCCAAACCCCGCCACTCCGGGCGCCGCGTCCAGCCTGGCGAGCCGCGTCACGCCAGCGCCCCGTGACCCCGACGATCGTTTGACAGCGCCCCGGTTGCGGTGGCTCCCCCCCGGCCGTACCCTGGGCTCCCGATGGAATTCAGCGTCGTACAGCGCTTCACGTGTGCACCCGAGGTCTACTGGGCCCGCTCCCGCGGCCCGGAGTTCGAGCTCGCGCTCGCGCAGGCCGCCGAGGTCACCGCGGAGCAGCTGCCGCCGCGCGGGAACGTGGAGCGCACCCGCATCACCCAGCTCAATGCGCTGCCCAACGTGGCGCAGAAGGCGATGGGCGTGGAGCGCTTCGCGTACGTGCAGGAGGTCGAGTCCGACGAGGCGCACTTCACCACGAAGTGGGCCATCGTGCCCGACGTGATGACCGATCGGGTCACCTGTCGTGGCGAGTCCGTGGTCCGCGCGGCCCCGGGCGGCTGCGAGCGGGTGATCACCGGGCGGATCGAGGTGCGCATCGCGCTGGTCGGCGGTACGATTGAACGACACATCGGCGAGCAGGTCCAGCGGGGATATTCCCGCGCGGAACCGGTGATCCGGCGCTTCGTGGAGGGCGACTGATGGACCTCGCGACGATCGCGCTCATGACCGTGGTCACCGGCTACGGCGACCCGGTGGACGGTTTCCCCTCCGCCGAAGAGCGGCAGCTCGTCCTCTGGACGAACGCGGCCCGCGTGGCCCCCACCGAATTCAAGACCGAGTACACGGCCGGCGGCTGCTCCACCGCCGACTTCTCCGACGACGAGAAGACCGCCAAGGCCCCGCTCTACGTCGATCTCGACCTCACCGAGGTCGCCCGCGTGCACTCCAAGGACATGCGGGACAACGGCTGCTTCCAGCACGAATCGTGCGATGGCACCGACACCTGGACGCGCGTCGGCCAGTATTACCACGACGCAAACTCCGGCCTCGGCGAGAACATCGCCTACGGCACGACCGACCCGAAGTACGCGGTCCTCTCGATGTGGATGTGTTCGCACTCCGGCCACCGCGCCAACATCATGAGCGGCGGCTTCAACGAGATGGGCGGCGGGATGGCCTCCGACTACCTCACGCAGGACTTCGCGGGCGGCGAGCTCAACGAAGGCGATCCCCCCGTGCGCATGGCGGCCGAGTACGGTGGCGCGGTGTGGGCCGACTGGGGCGACAGCGCGGCGCCCGACTCGCTGGTGCTCGTCGCCGGCGACAGCGAGACCGACCTCTCCTTCGAATACGGCGCCTCCGACAACGGGATCTACGCCGCCGCCCTTGAGGTGGACGAAGGCACCCCCTGGCGTGTCGAGTGGTCCACCAAGGGCGGCGACTCGGGCAGCTTCCCGGCCACCGGCGGCTTCCTCTCCGGCACCAGCAAGGACGACTACGACGCCGGCGCCGACTTCGGCGACGGCGGCTCCGGCTCCGGCAGCGGCGACGGCCCCGACATCGACGGCTCCGACGGCGTGATCAAGCTGCCCGAGCTCATGTGCGCGACCAGCGGCGATGTCTCCGCGGTCGCGGCGTTGGCCGGCCTGGCGTTGGCGCTGCGGCGGCGTTCGCGACGGTAGACCGGGTGTCGCGGGGCGGGTGGCGCTTCACCGGCTTGCCGCCCGGACACGTCGGCGGTCGAGGAGCGGCCGGGGCGAGAATGGCGAGGGCGGAGCGTCGGTCGCGGTCTACGGAGGAGGGTCCTCGGGGGGCCCGGAGCGCCTGGCGCCCCCACGGCGCGGCGGAGCCAGCTGGTAGGAGCCGGTCAGCCGGAACAGCACGGGCCAGGTGGTCGTGGTTGGGGTTCCAGACCCCATGTAGTCATCCGCTACACGCGCACCCATCCCTGCGGCTCCCGCTTCCCCGTCGGGCTCGCCGTGAGGGTGTCCTCCGCCCGGGGCGCATCCCTCGTTGCCACCCGTCCCGTCGCCCTTGTCTCCGCCCGTCGGGGTCGGCTCCACAGGACCGGCGCCCCCCCACGACCCGGTGGACACCGTCGCGGGCGGAGGGCCATAGCTGATGACGGGGAGAACCCCGTAGATGGAGAAGCTGTAGTCGGTGTACACCCGGATGAACCCGGTCTCCAGCGGCACAACGGCCTCGAGGATCGCGCGCCGGGTGTCGTAGTCCGCCCCCGCGATCCGGCCGCGCAGCTCGGCGACCGTGGCCGCGAGGGTGGCCTCGCGCAGCCGCGCCCGTTCCCGGGCTTCGATCGACCGCTTGGCGACCGTCTCCCGGCGCTTGAGCGCGGTGCGTTCGTCCTTGAGCGCGTCGAGCTCCCGGTCGTACTCGTCGTCGGTGATGGCGTCGCGCTTCCATCGCGCGGTCAGCCCGGCCACCTTCCGCTCGTTGCGCGCGAGGTGCTCCGCAACGTCGGCCAGCTCGTTGTTGGACGCTTCGTCCCCACCATCCGACACGGGCGTGGCGGCCTCCACGATGAGGTTGTCGGCGCGAAGCAGCGCGTCACGCACCGCCGCCCAGACGGCGGCGTCGAGGAGGTCGCCGCGGTGGTACGGGCCGCCCTTGCAGCGCGGGCACCCGTAGCGCGTGTGAACGGAGCGTCCGCCCACGCCTCCGCCGATGACCCAGAGGCGACCGTCACAGTTGCCACAGCGGGCCAGGGTTCGACACAGCGCCGGCACCGCGTACTTCGCCCGGAGTGGGATGCGCCACCGGGCCGTGAGTGCGGCGTTCGCGGCGTCCCAGGTGTGGACGTCCACCAACGCGGGGACCGTAAGGGTGTAGTCGACGCCCTGGAGCTTCTGGTGCAGCTCCCCCTTGAACGCAGGATTGCGGAGAATTTTTCGGACGAAGGTGAAGTTCCAGCCCTTGCCCTTGGGCGGAGCGATGCCTTCGGCGTTGAGCAGTTCCGAGATGCCAATGAGCGGGGTCCCCTGCACGCACAGGTCGAAGATGTGGCGGATGACGGGCGCCCACTTCTCGTCGATGCTCCAGCCCTCCCCCTTGCGGTGCCGGAGCCCGGTCGGGGCCGGCCCGCTGCCCGGCTGGCCCTTCCGCAGCGCCTTGATCCGACCGTTGGTCGTCTTGTCGCGGATGTCTCGCCACTCCTCACCGCCCATCAGACTCTTGATCGCGAGCGCCACCCGCCGGCCGAAGTCGCCGGCCGAATGGATGGCGCCAGATCCGTCCACGACGATGAACTTGTGGGTCTGCATTAGCTTCATGACGTAGGCGGTGTCATCGAGGCCCTGCTCGCGGATGAGCCGGTTGAACTCGGAGACCCGCACCTCGTCGACGGCGCCGGCGCGGATGAGCGGCTCCACCACGCGGGTCCACTCGCCGCGTTCCTCCAAGGGCACCTCCATGGCGGAGACGTGCTTCGACTCGAACACGGGGTTCGGGAGGATGGGGGTCCCCGGGCGGACGGCGCGCAGTCGCTCCAACGCGACGAGCTGCCCTTCGAGCGTCTGCCGCCGCTCCTGCCCGGCGGTGCTCACGCGACCGTACTCGATGAACCGAGGCGGGGGGG
>CAIXRH010000223.1 GCA_903921785.1 uncultured Pseudomonadota bacterium | reverse complement strand
GATTCAAACAGATGCGGCCTCCTCCTCCCCTTCTCCCTCCGGGAGAAGGTGGCGCGGAGCGCCGGATGAGGGGACTCCGGACGCCCGCGTGGACGCTCGTCGGCCCGTCGAAGGTCACGTCGCTTCATCTCCAACAGACGTAGCCTCCTCCTCCCCTTCTCCCTCCGGGAGAAGGTGGCGCGGAGCGCCGGATGAGGGGACTCCGGGCACCCGACCCGCCGTAGATCGCTCGCCCCAAATCGACCGTGCACGCTCGCTGCGACAGGCCGCTTCAGAGCCCGAGCGCGTCCTCTGGGGCCACCTTCGGGCGCGGCGACTCGCCGGGCTCAAGTTTCGGCGCCAGGCGCCAATCGGCCCCTACTTCGCGGACTTCTACTGTGCGGAGGCGCGTGTGGTCGTGGAAGTCGACGGCGCGGATCACGGGGAGCGTGTCGACGAGGACGAGGAGCGGACGTTGTGGCTCAGCCGAAACGGCGTCCGGGTGCTCCGGTTCAACACCGCCGAGGTCCTCGGCCAGACGGCGTGGGTCCTCGAAGCCATCCAGGATGCCTGTGTCGTTCCCGCGTAGCGTGCGAGGCCCAAGGGGGAACGTCGGGGTTCCAGGGTCGGGGCGACGGCCGGGGAGCGCCTTGGCGGTGGGCATCGGCGCCGCCGGGGCAACCCTCATCCGGCGCTGCGCGCCACCTTCTCCCAGGGGGAGAAGGGGAGATATTTGGGCGATGACCGATCGAAGAGCGCTCGTGCGGCGTAGCGTCCGTCGCAGGCCGGAGAGCGCCTTGGCGGTGGGCATCGGCGCCGCCGGCGCAACCCTCATCCGGCGCTGCGCGCCCCCTTCTCCCAGGGGGAGAAGGGGAATACACTGGCTATTACCATAGGAATGTGAGCGCGTAGTGCGCCCCATCCCTCGCAAGCTACCCTTCCCATCGAGGCCTGATTGCCCGCCACCGCCTTCCTCCTCGCCGCCGGCCTCGGTACGCGCCTGCGCCCGCTCACCCTCGCCACGCCCAAGCCGCTGCTGCCCATCCGCGGGCGCGCGATGCTCGACCTCGTGCTCGACCACGTCCGCGCCCACGGCCACGACGAGGTCGTGGTCAACACGTTCTGGCTGGCCGACCAGATCGTCGACTGGGCCAAGGGCAAGGCGGGCGTCACCGTGGTCGTGGAGTCGCCGGCGATCCTCGGCACGGGCGGCGGGCTCCGGAACGCGCGGCCGCTGCTCGCGGAGCGGTTCTGCATCGTCAACGGCGACATCCTCAGCGACGTGGACCTCACCGCCCTCTGGAACGAACCCGCGCCCGCGGTGATGGCGCTGCGGCGCCAGCCCGAGCCCACCCACACCGGCGTTTCGTTGGGCACGGACGGCGTCGTCCACGGGATCGACCGCGTCGTGGGCCAAGGCGACCCCGCGCTGCACTTCACCGGCGTGCACGTGCTGGACCGCGCGGTGCTCGACCTCGTGCCGCCCGAGGGTGAAGCTTGCATCATCCGCACCGCCTACAAGGCGCTCATCCCCGAGGGGAAGGTGCGCGGGCGGGTGCACGAAGGCCGATGGATCGACATCGGCACGATCGCCGAGTACGAACGCGCCCGCGACGAGGGGTGAGCCGTCGCGGCGCCGCCGTGCTCAGGGCTTGAGGTTGCGGACCGAGGCGCTGCCCTTGCCCGCTTCGAGGTCCAGGCAGACGCGGGCGGAGACCGCGCCGGCAGCCGGCTTCACGTCCACGCTGAAGGACTTCCAGCCGGCCGTGCCCTTCGCGCGGCCGAGGATGGCGTGCGCTGCCGCGTCCTTGATCGGCCGCTTGTCGGCGCCGAGCTCCCGGATGGAGAGGCGGGCGGGCTTGCCGGTGACCCCGTCGACCTTCAGATCGGCGGAGAAGGTGAGGGCGCCCTTGAGGTCCACCGCGTCGCGGCAGGCGAGGGCCGGCTTGGTGGCGCTGGCCTTGAGGGTGAACACGTCGCCGGACACGCTGCCGAGGGCGGCGGCTTCGTCCCGCGGGGTGATCTGCCACCCGCCGATCACGTTCTTCGCCACGCGGACGCGCTTGCCCGGGCCCCCCGCGGCCGCCGGACCTGCCGCTTCGGGCGCGTCGCCATCGGGCTCCGCCTCGGCGCCGGCCTCGGCCCCGGCCTCGGCCCCGGCCTCGGCCCCTTCGGTCGGGGCCTCCGCCG
>CAIXRH010000222.1 GCA_903921785.1 uncultured Pseudomonadota bacterium | reverse complement strand
TCACCCGACTTCGACGACTTCGACTTCGACATCTTGACCCTTGGCCGCCGACCGTGTACCCGGACTGGAGCGTCCGGAGTTTCAGGTCATGTCGGCGGGGTCACGATGCGGCAACAGCACCTACAAGACCGAGGAGTTGACCGAGTACGGCGGGACGCCGCTCGTCACGACGCTCACGCTCGACGTCGTCGGCAACGCGACCGACGTGGTCGACGCGCGCGCGAACGCCGCGTCGGTGCCGTGGTCCACGCAGTCCCGGTCGTTCGACCTGCTCGGGCGGCCGATCACCACGACCTCGGCGGATGGGGGCGCGGTCACGGTGCTCCTCGACGCGGGCGGTGCGCCCCGCTTCGAGTGGCACGACGGGGATGTCGGCCTCGAGATCGAGGTGGACGCGCTCCGCCGCCCGGTCCGGGAGTGGGAGTGGGACACCGCGACCCCCGCGAAGATCCTGCGCGTGCGCCGCGTCTACGGCGAAGCCCTGGAGGACGCGACGGCGACGCCGCCGGTCGATCCAGCGGACACTGACCTTCGTGGCCGGCTCGTGCGCGTCTACGACGCGGCCTGCGCAGACGCCTTCACCTACGACTGGAAGGGAAACGTCACCTCCACCACCCGCCGGTTCCTGGCGGACGACGAGGCGGATGTCGACTGGGCCGGGGACGACCCGGTCGCCTACCCCTACGACCCCACCGTCCCGGACGACGCGGCGACCGTCGCCGACCTGGACGCCTCCGCCGAGCTCGACAGCGAGACCTTCACGGTCTCCGCGACCTTCGACGCCCTCGACCGGCTCCTGACGGAGACCGCACCCGACGGCAGCGTGAAGGCGTACACCTATGATGACGGCGCGCGCTTCTCCGGCGTGGGTGTGGACAGCACGCCGTTCGCCAGCGGGACCGTCTACAACGCCCGCGGGCAGCGCGAGGCCGTCGACTACGGCAACGGCGTCTCGACGGTCCTCACCTACGACGCCGAGACGTTCCGGCTCGACACGCTCACCTCGACGCGCACCGCCGACTCTGTGGGCATGCAGGCGCTGAGCTTCAGCTACGACGCGGTCGGGAACCTCCTCGGGATCGGCGACGCCGTCCAGAAGACCGTCTACTTCAACAACAGCGTCGTCTCCGCGGACCAGGCCTTCGAACACGACGCGCTCTACCGGCTCACGAATGCGTGGGGTCGGGAGAAGTCCGCGCGCGGCCGCGCGGACTGGGTCGAGCCCGACTACGGCGACGCGCCCGACGCGAGCGAGACCTGCCAGCTCTACGAGCAGCGCTACACCTACGACGAGGTCGGAAACCTCGGCGAGATGCGGCACCTCCTCGGCGGGTCCACGAGCTGGGTGCGGACCTACGCCTACGCCAGCGCGAGCAACCAGCTCGCCACCACCACGGAGACCGCGGGCGCAGTCAGCTACCAGCACGACGCCCGCGGGAACATCGTCTTCCTCCCGCACCTCTACAACGACGGCGCTTCGCCCTTGCCGACGCCGAACGTCACCGTCACCTACCGCGACCAGATGCGTCGGGTCCAGCTCAACGCCAGCGACTACGCGGTGTACTTCTACGACCGCGCCGGGCAGCGCGTCCGAAAGGTGGTCAAGAAGGGCGCGAACGTCGAGGACCGGAAGTACATCCTCGGCTACGAGGTGTGGCGGAAGTCGGTGTCGGGAACCCTCGACGAGGAGCGCACCACCCTCCACGTCATGGACGGCCAGAGCCGCATCGCGATGGTCGAGACGAAGACCGTCGCCGGT
>CAIXRH010000221.1 GCA_903921785.1 uncultured Pseudomonadota bacterium | reverse complement strand
CGGGCGGGGGTCGGCGTGCAGGCCGCCACCGGTCGCGGCGCGCGAAGCGCCGCGACGGAAGGCCTCCGGCCTGACCGCGCAGGGAGGCCGACGGCGACCGACGGGAGCCGGCACGCCCTCGGGGGCTGCCTACTGGCGCTCGAGCTCGACCGTGCCGGTGAACATGCCGTAGTTGCCCATGTCGTACTCGAAGTCGATCGTCATGGCGCCATCGGCGTAGGTGCCCACGCCCTCGGCGACGTAGGGGTTGCCGTAGCCCAGGTCGACCGTCCAGCTCGCGGTGACGTCGCCATCCATCTCGGCGCCGGCCACGTCGCCGTCGTAGGACCAACCGCCCCAACCGCCGGTGTCGAACGCGCAGGAGAGGGTGCCGGTGATGGCGCCGTCCGCGTCGACGGACACGGTCGCGTCCCCGGAACAGTCCAGCGTCTGCCAGTCGCTGGCCTGGGTGCCGGTCATGGTGCCGACGTACTCGCCCTCGCTCACGTCCTTCGGGGGGGAGGTGTCCTGGGTGTCGCCGGTGTCGGTGTCGCCGATGTTGGCGCCGGTGTCCTGGGTGTCGCCGGTGTTCGCGGTATCGGCGCCTTCATCGCCGCCGATCACGTTCGTGGTGGGGGCGCAGGCCAGGGCAAGGAGCAGGGTCAACGACATCGGGTACCTCGGTCCGACGCACGATAGCACCGGCGTGCGGGAGTCGGAAGAGGCGGGCGCGTCAAGCGCGAGTGAACGGCCGCTATTGCTTGTCCACCACGTCGACGTTGCCGTTCTCGTCCATCGAGAGGGGCACGACGCCGAAGGGGGTGGTCACGTCGGAGGTGGCCTTGAGGTCGACCTTCAGCTTTTCCCCGGAGGCGATGGCGGAGACGGCGGCGATCGCGTCCACGTAGTCGACCGAGAAGGGGAGGGTGAGCGTCTTGGTGGTGGCGCCTTCCACCGCCCCGAATTCTTCCTGCGTGCCGGCGCCGACGGAGACCCCCGCGAACTTCACCTTGAAGTCCAGGTTCGCGAAGTCGAGCGTGCTGGCGTGGTCGTTGTCGATGTCCACGTTGAGGGCGAAGCCGGCCTTGGTGCCGTCGACGCTGGTGAGCCCGAGGTCGCCCACCTGGATCTTCGGCATCCGCAACGCAGGGAAGTCTCCCTCTTCGTCGTAGTTCACGTCCACCGGGCCGATGTCGGTGTCCCACCCGAAGCCGCCCTGGAAGCGGAACGGCAGGTCGTCCGTGCCCCGCTCGGCGGTGACCAGCTCGTAGAGGTTCGCGAAGTTGAGGCTCACGGGGAGCACCATCTCGCTGGTGGCCGACTCGCGCAGCTCCACTCCATCGGGGTTGTCGCCGTCGAGGATGTCCACGTCCGCCAACGCGAGGCCGTAGCTGAAGCGCTGCAGCGGCAGGTCCACCGGGTTGGGGTTGTGCACGTCGAACACGAAGTCGACCGAGAGGTCCTCGAAGTTGATGTCCGTGAGCTCGAGGCGGTTGAACTTCACGGTGGGGACGAACTCGGAGATCGAGCTGCCGCCGACGCCGCAGCCGGTGAGGAGGAGGAGGAGGGTCATCGGGTGAGCTCCGCGAAGGGAAGGGGAGAGGGGGCGGCTGATACGGCGCCGCCTCCCGGAGATTCAGCGGGGACGACGCGCACGTGCACGGCGTCGGGACCGAAGGTGGCGAGCGTCCACGCCACGAGGCCGGGCTCGGTGAGCGTGTCGAGCGCGGCGAGCACCGCCTTGCTGGCGGGCGAAGCGGCGGATCGGACGGGCGCGAGCAGCACGTCGGCCGCGAGGCGAAGGGGGCGGGTGGCCTCGGCCCGCACCGCGGCGACGGCGCTGGCGAAGTCGCCCGTTGGGCGGGAGGTGTGGATGAGCACGGGCAACGCGTCGACCAACGGCGGCGGCGGGGACGCGCCGGCGAGCTGCGCGGCGACGCGGAAGCTCGCTTCATCGAGCGCCGTCCACGCGGCGGGCTTGCGCGGCGCGGTGGCCTCGCAGCCGGTCGCCACGGGGGCGCTGACTTGGAGATCGCCGCGGGGAACGCCGGAGCGCACCGTCGGGGTGACCAGCGGCGACATCACCGGCGCGGCCACCAGCGAGAGCGGCGCGGGATCGAGGCCACCGGAGCGGACGAGGACCAGCGCGTCCCGCACGTAACGGCGGGCGCGGAACCCCTCGATCTCAGCGAGCGTGAGGGTGGGCAGGACGCTGCGGCGGCCGGCGACGGCGTGCCCGTAGGGGTGGCCGACGTGGGCCCAGGTGGCGGCCGCGGCGGCGACGGTGGGCTCGCAGTCGCCCCCATCGAGCGCCGCGAACGCCTGCGCGCGCGCCTGCTCGATCGCCTCGACCGCACCGGGCGCCGAAAAAACCCGGGCGAGCGCAGCCACCTGATCGGGGGTGCTCGCGGTGAACCGCACCAGCTCGGGCCCGACCTCGACCGCCACCCCCGCACGCCCCGCCAGCTCCTGCGCGGACACGAACGCCAGCCCCTCGCGAGAGGGCGGATCGTAGGCGCTCCCCGCCCGGATCACCACCGAAACGGCCGGCGGCCCCTCGGCCTCCACCACCCGCGCGGGCGCCTGCGCCTGCACCAGGCGCGGGGGCTCGGGCGGCGGGCGGTACGGTGCGCAGCCGGAGTACCCGGAGGCGAGCGCCGACAGCAGCAAGGAACGCGCAAACATCGCCCGGCCCCCGTATCTGCCCGCGGCCCGCTTGTGCTACCGTTGCCCGCCTCGGAGGTACTCCCGTTGTTGAGCGAAGTCGACCTCACCGCGCCCACGCCGCACCTCAACCGCCTGCTCCGTGCCCCTCCGGAGACGACGGACCGCCTCCCCGAGAGCGTCTGCTGGAAGGTGTTCCACGAGCTGCGCCGCCGCGGCGATCCCCAGGCAACGGGCAACTTCGTCGCCGGCCTGCGCACGCTGCACCGCCGCCGGGGGCTCGCCGCCGCCACGCTCCCCACCGTGGACCCGGATCCTGACGAACACCGGCTCTCGACCGACCCGTACCTCGGGGAGCTCTGGCGCTCGTACAAGCGCCTTTTGTGCGCGCATCGCACCGGTCCGGCGGCGCAGATACTCCGCGAGTTCGAGACGCACCTGCAGGCGAGCTGAGGTCGGCGCGGGGGTCGCCGCTCACCCCGGTCGCCCCCACTACCGCCCTCCACGCTCCCCGCGCCCGAGATTCGCCGCCGCGCCCCGGTCCGGATAGCTCGGGTGGCCCGTGGAGCACGTGTGAACCTGGACTGGACCGACATCCGCCGCCGTGCCGAGGCCGGCGAAGGGGTGACCGAGGCGGAAGCCCTGGCGATGACCGCCCTCACCGGCGAGGCGCTCGCGCCCGTCTTTGCGACCGCCGGCGCCGTTCGCCGCGAGATCAAGGGGAACTTCGTCAACACCTGCGGCATCTCCAACGCCAAGTCGGGCCGGTGCGCGGAGGCGTGCAGCTTCTGCTCCCAGAGCGCCCACTTCAACACCGACGCGCCGAAGTACACGTTGAAGTCCGCCGACTCGATGGTGGCCGAGGCCCATGAGGCCCACGCCTGCGGGGTCAGGGAGTTCTCGCTGGTGGCGAGCGGCCGCGCGATGACCAACCCCGCCGAGCTGGCCGTGGTGAAGGACGCGGTCGGCCGGATCCGCGCCGAGACCGGCATGCAGACCTGCGCCAGCCTCGGGCTCATGCCCGAAGCGGCGTTGTCCGAGCTCAAGGATGCGGGGCTCCAGGCGGTGCACCACAACCTGGAGACCGCCCGGTCGTTCCACGGCAACATCGTGAGCACCCACACCTACGACGAAGAGGTGGACACGGTGCGGGCCGCCAAGAAGCTCGGGCTCTACACCTGCTGCGGCGGGATCTTCGGCATGGGCGAGAGCTGGGCGCAGCGGGTGGAGCTGGCGTTGGAGCTCCGCGCGTTGGACGTGGACAGCGTCCCCCTCAACTTCCTCAACCCCCGCCCCGGCACCCCGCTCGAGGACCGCAAGGACCTCAGCGCCGAGGATTGCCTCAAGATCATCGCCGTCTTCCGCCTGATCCTCCCCACGAAGGACCTGATCGTCTGCGGCGGCCGCGCGGTGAACCTCGGCGAGCGTCAGGACGAGATCTTCCGCGTGGGCGCCAACGGCGTGATGATGGGGAACTACCTCACCACCGCCGGTCGGGCGGCCGACCTCGACCTCGACATGTTGGAGAAGGAGGGGCTGGTCATCCGCCCGCCTCCTCACAAGCCCCACTCGGCGAGCCTCCGCCCCAGCGTTCGCGCCGAGGGCACGGACTCCACCGGCCTCGCCTGAGCGTGTCCGAGCGCTACGCCCGCCTCGCGGCGCGGGTGCGCGCCCTCGACGAAGCCGGCCTGCGCCGGCGCCTCCGCCGGGTGGAGCCCACCTCCGCCACCACCGCCCGGGTGGACGGCGAAGACCGCGTCGTTTTCTGCAGCAACGACTACCTCGGCCTCGCCTGGGATCCCGACGTCCGCGCCGCGTTCGCCCGGGGTGGCGGAGCTGGCGCCGCCCGGCTGGTGAGCGGGAACCGTCCGGCTCACGACGCGCTGGAGGAGGCGCTCAGTGAGCGCTTCGGTCGGCCGGCGACGCTGTTCCCCACCGGCTTCCAGGCGAACCTCGGGCTGCTCACCACCATCGCCGCCGCCCGCGATGTCGTGGCCAGCGACGCGCTCAACCACGCCTCGATCATCGACGGGCTCCGGTTGAGCCGCGCCGACCGCCACGTGGTCCCCCACGGGCGCCCGGACCTGCTCCCCGCGTCGCTGCACCTCGCGGTGACCGAGAGTGTCTTCTCGATGGACGGCGACGTCGCCGACCTGCCGGCGTGGACCGGCGCGCATTGGCTCGCGGTGGACGAAGCGCATGCGGTGGGGGCGATGGGCCCCGGGGGCCGGGGTATCGCTCCGATCCAGGGGATCACCCCCGACTTCGTGGTGGGCACGCTCGGCAAGGCCTATGGCGCCGCCGGGGCCTTCGTCATCGGCCCGCCGGAGCTGCGCCCGCTCCTGGTCAGCGGCGCCCGCAGCTTCGTCTACACCACCGGGATGCCGGAGCCGGTGGCGTGGGCGGCGCTGGAAGGCCTCCGCCGCGCCACGGACGAACGCCGGGAACGCCTCGCCGCGAACACCGCCCGGCTGCGTGGTGCGCTCGCGATGCTGGGCGTGCCCACGCTCGGCAGCACCCACATCGTCCCCGTGCCCGCCGGGGACCGGACGATGGAGGCGGCCGAACGCTTGTTCGCGGCTGGGATCTACGCGCCGGGCATCCGCTACCCCACGGTGGCGAGGGGCCAGGAGCGGCTCCGCCTCACGGTGAGCAGCGAACATTCGGCGGAGCAGCTCGACCGGTGCGCGGAGGCGGTAGCGGCGGCGATTCGCGGGTAGCGCGTGGATGGAAGGGACAATTTGGGTTCCCCCTCCCGGCCCTTCTCCAACGTCGCGAGCCATGACCCGCGTCGGCGGGCGCGGTCGGGGTGGGGGCGTCGCGTCGGGGCCTCGCGGACCCGAGCATCAGGGCACGACGCGGCCTACTTCTTCTTCGGCTCCACGAGCGCCACCGCGGCGGCGAGCTGCGGATCGGCGCGGAGGCGATCGGCGAGAGGGCTGCGCACGTCGAACGAAACGCCCGCGGGCAACGGCACCGTGACGTCCGGGGTGAGGCCCTGGTGGTCGGGGATGGGGCGACCACTCGGTAGGTAGTACCGGCCGACCGTGAGCTTGAGCGCGGAGCCATCGTCGTACTGGAAGACCCGCTGCACGGACCCCTTGCCGTACGTGGTTGTACCGACGAGCTGCGCGCGCCCCAGGTCCTGGAGCGCGCCGGCGACGATCTCGGCGGCGCTGGCGGTCTCGCCGTCGACGAGCACGGCGATGGGGATGCTCGAGTCCGTACGCGCGGCGGTTGCGGCGAGCGTGGTGTCGCCGATGACGCGGGTGCGGGTGCTGAACAGGGTCCCGGAGGAGACGAAGAGGTCGAGGAGCGCGCCGGCCTCCTCGATGCGTCCGCCGGGGTTTCCACGAAGATCGAGGATCAGGGCCTTCGGCGCGAGCGGCGCGAGGGCGCGTGCGAGAGGCACGGCCACGGGGTCGGCGAAGGCGCTGATCCGTGCGTACGCCACGCCCCTTGGGAGGCTCTCCACCCGCACCGCAGGCTCGTGCGCGAACGCCCGCAGGATCGCCACCTCCCGCTCGGCCGCGTCGTGCCGGACCTTGATGCGCAGCGCGGTTCCCCGGAGGCCGTCGAGCCGGTCGGCGGGCACCGGCGGGGTGAGGGCGGCGCCGTCGACGGCCGTCACGCAGTCTCCGGGGACGATCCCCTGGCCCTCCGCGGGCCCCCACGGCTCCACCGATTCGACCCGCAGGCCGCAGTCGTCCGGGCGGACGGCAGCGCCGATCCCCAGGGCCAACCCCGCGTCCTGTTTGCGGATCGCCGCCCATTCCTCGGGGCTGAAGTACTGGGAGTGTTCGTCGAGCACCGCCGGGATCCCGCGGATGGCCGCGCGGACGAGGGTGAGCAGGTCGATCGGGCGTTCGTAGCTCTGGTCCACGTCGGAGACGACTCGCGCGAACAGGTCGAGCCCGGCGTAGGGATCGGCGGCGCCGAGGAGCAGGGTGGTGCCGGCGCCCGCGACGAAGGCCAGGGCGAGGGCGGGGAGGCCGCAAACAACCCGTTGGCGACGTCGTGAATCCCGCCCCCCGGGCGCAGCGTCCTCGCCGGGCGAGCGGTGATCACGGCCGAACCGAATCATGGGGCCAGCCAGTCCGTCGGGTCCTGCGGTGTTCCGTTGTATCGAAGCTCGAAGTGGAGCACCGGCGAGCTGTCGTCGGCGAGGCCGGTGGTGCCGACGGTGCCCAAGGTGTCGCCGGCCTTCACGGCCTGGTCCACCGTCACGCGAAGCGAGCTGGCATGGGCGTACAAGGTGGAGAAGGTGCCGTGCTGCACCATCACCATCTGCCCGAAGCCGCGCACGTAGCCGGCGCGGATCACGGTGCCGGCCGCCACCGAGCGGAACGGCGCGCCGGCCTCGGCGGCCCAGTCGAGGCCGTTGTTCATCGAGCGCGCGCCGCTGACCGGGTCCACCACGCCGCCGTACCCGTGGAGCAGCCGCCCGGAGACCGGGCGGGGGAGCTTGCCGCGCAACGTGCGGAAGTCGGCGGTGGTACCGGGCGGCGCGGCGGCGGGCGTGGGCGCGTCCACCACGTGGATCGTGGCGTCGAACGCTTCGCGGGCGCGCGAGGTCTCGGTGACGTACTGCCCGGCGAGCGACGGCCGGGACCGCAGATCACGAAGGAGGGAGGTTCGCTTTCCGCGCTCGGTCTCCAGCCCTTCCCGCTGGGCGGCGAGCTGATCGCGGAGCTGCCGGGTGCTCGCGTTGGCGGCTTCTGCGGCGGCGGCCGACGTGCGCTTCTCCGCCGCGAGCGTGGCGAACTCGGTGGTGCGCGCTTCGTCGGCGCTGAGCGCGGCGCGGAGGTAGGTCACGCGGCGGCGCAGCTCGACCGGGTCCTCTGCGCCAAAGAGCAGCCGCAACATGCCGAAGCGGCGGATGCGGTAGAGGTTGGTGACCAGTGAGCGGGCGCCCTCGGTGCGTGTGCCGACGCTCGCCTCCGCCGCCTTGGCCTCGGCCTCTCGTTTGCCCTGGTCGGCCTCGGCGGAGGCGAGGGTGGCCTCCAGCGTGGCGATCTGGGCGTCGAGCTGGCCGATCTGGGTGTCGTACGCCTCGATCTCGCCGAGCAGGCCGGGGACGCTGGCGGGGTCCTGCGCCCGCGCGGGGAGCCCGAGCACCAGGAAGAGCGCGGCCCACCGCGCCCCCTTCACGCCAGCCTCGCCAAGAACCGCTGGACGGCGACCCACGACGCCAGGACGCCGATCATCACTCCGACCAGCACCAGCGCGACCAGCGGGCCGGCGGGGAGGAATTGCAGCCCTCCCTCATCGAACGTGACGGGCACCGCGTCGTGGAGCCGCGAGAGCACTCCCCGGTGGACGACCTCGAGGATGACCAGGGCGAACGCCGAAGCGACCAGCCCTTCGAGCGCGCCCTCGACCACGAAGGGGGCGAGGATGTAGCCGTCGGTGGCGCCGACGAGGCGGAGGATCTCCAGCTCGTCCCGGCGGGCGTACACGACAAGGTGGATGGTGTTGCCGACGAGGAACAGGGCGGCGAGCACCAGGATCGTTCCGAGCACGGCGCCGAGGAGCTTGAGTGTACGTAGGAAACCGGAGGCCCGCTCCACCCACTCCCGGCCGTAGTCGATCTCGCCGAAGCGGCCGCTCGCCTGGAGGGAGGCGGCGAAGGCGTCCATCGCGGCGGGGCTGGTGTAGCCGTCCTTCAGGGTGATCTCCAGCGACGCGGGGAGCGCGGTGGGCCCGAGCTCGGCGAGCATCGGTTCGACCTCCGGCATGCGCTCTTTCATCCACGCCGCCGCCTGCTCGGCGGTGACCAGCTCGACCTTCAGCACCTCGGGGCGCCCGGCGAGCTCGGAGCGCGCGGCGGCGGTCTCCTCCGCGGTGGCGGTGGCGACGAAGTAGGCGGAGACGTGAACGTCCTGCTGCCAGCCGCTCACCACGGCCTCGAGGTTGAGGACCACGAGGCCGTAGACGCCGAGGAGCACGAGCGCGGCCGCGATCACCCCGGCGGAGACGGCGGCCAGGTAGGCGTGCTCACGGAGGCCGCGGAGCGCGCGGCCGAGGGCCCCGTTCATGCCTTGCTCCGCGGCTGGATGCCGCCGACCACCAGCTTGCCATCGACGAAGCGGAGGCGCCGGTAGGGGAAGCGGTCCATCAGGCCCACGTCGTGGGTGGCGATGACCACGGTCGTGCCGCGAAGGTTGATCGCCTGGAGGATCTCCATCACCTCCACGGCCATGGCGCCGTCGAGGTTGCCGGTGGGCTCATCCGCCAGGAGGATGGCGGGGTCGTTGACGATGGCGCGCGCGATGGCGACGCGCTGCTTCTCGCCGCCGGAGAGCACGCCCGCCTTGTCCTCTTCGCGGCCACGGAGCCCCACGATGTTGAGCACGGCTGGAACCCGGCGCCGGATCGAGTCGGTGGGGGCGCCGATGACCTCGAGCGCCATCGCCACGTTCTCCCCGACGGTGCGGTGGGGGAGGAGCTTGAAGTCCTGGAAGACGACGCCCATGTTCCGCCGCAGCGAGGGGAGCTGGCGGTTGTCCATCTTGCTCACGTCGGCGCCGCCGATGAGCATCTTGCCGCTGGTGGGGCGCTCGGCCCCGTACAACAGCTTGAGCATCGTGGACTTTCCGGCGCCGGAAGGCCCGGTGACGTAGATCATCTCCCCCTTTTCGACGTGCAGCGACACGTCGCGCAGCGCGTCTCGGTCGCCGTAGCTCTTGACGATGTGGTAGAGCCGGATCACGGGGACCTCACGTTATCACGGGGGCCGGGTGTGCTCGGGTCCCTTGGAGGTCGGTTTGCGGGTCGCCGTGTTCGGAGGCAGCTTCAACCCCCCTCACGTGGGCCACGCGATGGTGGCGGGCTGGCTCACGTGGACCGATCGGGTGGACGAGGTGTGGCTCGTGCCCACGCTGAGCCACGCCTTCGAGAAGGCGCTGGCCCCGTTTGAACGCCGCCTCGCCGCGTGCGAAGCGCTCGCGGCCGCGGTCGGGCCGCGGGTGAAGGTGAGCCCCATCGAGGCCGAGCTCCCGACCCCGTCGTTCACGATCAACACCCTGGAGGCGCTCGCGGCGCGCCACTCGGAGCACCGCTTCCACTTCGTCGTCGGCGCGGACAACCTCGGCTCCTTCGCCAAGTGGCGCGCCTGGGACCGCATCGCCGCCGAGTTCGCCCCGATCGTGGTCGGGCGAGGCGAGCTCACGGTGGAGGGCGCCCCGAGCTTCCCGGACGTGTCGAGCACCGAGGTGCGGCGTCGCCTCGCCGCGGGCGAGCCGGTGGACGCGTTCGTGCCCCGCGCGGTGCTGGAGGCGTGGCGCGGCGCCTACTGATTCGCCTGCACCCACTCCCGGATCTGCGCCGGTCGCGCGTCGAGGAACGTCTGGAGGCAGGCCACGTGCGTGTCGTAGTCGTTGTCGTCGTAGTAGCGCTTGGGGTCGGCCTTCACCTCGTCGCCGATGAGGGCGTCGAGCTCGCGGACGCGCGCCGCCCCGTCGGAGGCCTCGAGGAAGTCGGCGTACTCCGAGAGCTTCGCGACCAGCTCGGCCTTGCAGGACGCGTCGCCCATGCAGGAAGCGGCGAGCATCCCCATGTCGTACTTGTCGATGTCCATCCCGTACTGCCCGCAGGTGGGGTAGCTCCACGGGCGGAAGCCATAGTCGAGGTCCATCGACTGGGTGAGCATCGCCCACGTGCCGGCCGTGGGATCATGGTAGAAGCTGTAATTCGACTGGTCGTAGCTGTAGCTGTCCCAGTGGACGACGGCGATCTCGAGCGCCAGATAGGCGATGAACCGCTCCCAGTCGAGGAGCGGCTCCACGGCCGGGCGCCACGCCGCGCCCCGCTCCTTCGCCGCCTGCCCGAGCGCCAGGAACGCGTCGTCGTTGCCCTCGTCGACCTCCTCCTTCTCCATGCAGCCGAGGTCGGTCACGTCGCAGTAGGCGTCGCGGTTCTCGTAGAGGTTGCCGTTGGGGTCGGTGAACCACTTCTCCAGGAAGTCGTCGTTGTGGGGCTCGGCCACCGTGTACAACCCGTAGTTCCGGCCGTTCACCTCGAGGTGGGCGAAGCTGGTCTCGGCGGCCGGGTACCCGGCTTCCCGGTAGTAGCGGTAGCTGAGCGTCTCCGACATCTGGCTCGGGTCGTAGCAGTCGTTGTGGAGGTAGAACTTCTTGACCCCCATGAACTCCTGCTCGGGGTCGACGCGGTTCACGTCCACCACGAGGCTCGGCTTCTGGCTGATGTCCTGCCAGGAGGAGCTCCCTTTGATGTGGATCATCACCGGCCACTCCCGGCCGTCCCAGCCGAGGGTGGCCTCGGCGTAGCTGCCCCCGTCTCGGCTCAGCTCGCGCCAGGCGTCGTCACCGATGTCGAGGGTGAACTGCCAGATCGTGTCGGGCGCGTAGAGGTAGGGGCCGTCGGGCTCCGGGGGATCCCCGGTGTCGGGCGCGGAGTCGCCGGGGATGCGCTCGTCGGCGCTGTCGCCGACGAGGGTGGCCGGCCCCTCGGATACGGCGGAGTCCTCCCCGCCGCCGAGCTGGATCGACGACGAAGGTGTACAAGCGAGGAGGAAGAGCACGGTCACCGGGGCAGGGTAGCCGGCGCCCGCGCTCCCGGCGAGCGCCCCGGCGGCCGGCGCCGACGTGGGTCGTGGCTCGCGAGGGTGGGGCCGGGCTGGGAGGTGAACCCACCTGCCCCTCACGATCACCAGCGACCGCGCGGACCGCGTGCTAATCCGGGCGCAAGGACTCCCATGCTCATCCTGCTCCTGGCCTGCTCGTCCGACGACCCCACGCCGAACCGACCCCTCGCCGGCGACGTGTGGACGCCCTGCACGACCGACGACGTGAGCTTCCCGCTCACCTACACGCCGACCGCAGAGACCACCACGAAGCTCGATGATCAGGGTGTCGTCCACCTCTACGCCCAGAACGACGCCGACCTGTTCTTCGCCGCCGGCTACGAGCAGGGCCGCCAGCGCCTCTACCAGATCGACCGCGCCCGGCTCTCCACCCGCGGCACCCTCTCTGAGCTCGACGGCGAGTCCGCGATCACCACGGACCTCATCGCGCGCACCTTCAATTTCGAGGACCTGGGCTGCCGCACCGTGAAGTTCCAGGCCGCCGATCGTCCGGAGGACTTCGCGCTCGCCGTGGCGTTCACCGCCGGCCTCAACCGCTACCTGGAAGACATGGCCGCCGGCAAGGCCGAGGCGCCGACCGCGTTCGGCCAGGACACCCTCACCTACATCCCGGAGCCGTTCACCGTGGTGGACGTCGCGGCGATGGGGAAGCGGATCAACCTCGGTTATTCCAACCAGCTCGAGTACGACCTCCTGGTGAGCATCAGCGACAAGCTGGTCAACGACTTCGACAACGTCCCGGTGTGGGAGCCCGCGCGGGCGCAGTTCATCGTGGATGGTACGGGAGACGCTTCGGCCAAGGCCGACTACTCGGCGCCGCCGCACCCCGCCCCGCTTGACCCGGCTGCCCTGGACCTCCCGACCGACCTCGGCGAGAAGCTCCACCAGCTCAGCGTGGCTCAGGGCGTCGGTCACGCCAGCAACAACTGGGTCTTCTCGGGGAGCCACACCGCGAACGGCAAGCCGGTGATGGCCAACGACCCCCACGCGTCGCTCTCCGAGCCGTCCATGGTCATCGCCTGGCACCTCAACTCGGCGGACGCGGGCGGCAGCTTCGACGTGGCCGGCTTCAGCTTCCCGGGCGTTCCCGGCGTGCACATGGGCCACAACCGCAAGGTGAACTGGGCGGCCACCACCAACTTCGCCGACGTGATGGACCTCTTCGACGTCTCGGTGGACGCCGACGGCAACGCCGACCTGGGCGGCAAGCAGGTGGCGATCCGCGAGCGGGAGGAGACCATCCGGGTGAAGCAGGCGGACGGCTCCCTGGTGGACGAGGTGCACACCATCCGGGAAGTCCCGGGGTACGGGGTGATCATCCCCGACGAGATCTTGCCGATCGACAAGACCATCTTCGCCGAGGGCGAGGTGATGGTGGCGTGGGCCGGCTTCGACCCGGAGACGCGGGAGATGTTCCAGTACCTGGACTTCGACCGGTCCGCCTCGCGCGACGACCTCCGCACCGCCGTCCACCTGGAGATGATCGGGCAGCAGAACTGGGTCTTCGCGGACGCCGGCGGCATCGGCTACCAGGCCCACGGGCACATCCCCGTGCGTGGCGGCGATCCGCGGCGGATCCAGGCCGCGAGCGACGCCGGCAACCTCTGGACCGGCGAGTTCCTCGACGAGTCGCTCTACCCGACGCTCGACGGCACCCAGGACTACATCGCGACGGCCAACAACTCGCCGTTCGACCACATCCTCGACAACGACCCCACGAACGACGCCTTCTACTACGGGAGCTTCTTCGATCCCGGCTGGCGCGCCGATCGCATCCACACCCTCGCGGACGCCCTCGTGGCCCGGGGCGGCGTCACCGTGGACGACATGATCCCTATGCAGAAGGACGTAGGCTCCACCCTCGCGGAGGACCTGCTCCCGGTGCTGTTCGCCTCCGCCGACAAGCTGGAGACCGACTCGGAGCTCGCCGCGTACAAGGACGATCCGGCCCTCGTAGCCGCGATCGCCGAGCTGCGCGCCTGGGACATGCGGATGGAGGAGGACAGCGAGGCGGCCGCGCTGTTCCACACCTGGCAGGCGATGCTCGGGCGGCGCACGCTCGGCGGGGACATGGGCGTGCTCTTCGACTCCGTCGCCGCCGCCACCCCGGCCACCACCGCCAAGCTCAACGTGCTCGCCTACCGGGACGGGATCTCCTCGATCCTCGACGGCCACGAGGTCACCGACCCGCTGGACGCCCTTCAGGACGCCGTGAAGTGGATCGAGGACGTGAAGGCCGCCGAGGGCCTGGACAAGGTCACCTGGGGCGACATCCACACCGCCCGCTTCGGCGCCACCTGGCTCGACGATCCGGAGATGAGCTTCTCCGGTGACGAGTCCACGATCATGGTCGCCGACTGCCCGGCCTGGGACGGCTCCAACCTCAACCAGCCCTGCGCCTCCCACGAGGGGAGCATCTACCGGGCCCTGGTGGACTTCGGCGACGATGACGAGCCGCAGATGTGGTTCCACGTGGGCTTCGGGGGGTACGGGCAGCCCGATGACTGGCACGACTTCGAGTACCGGCGCTTGAACTTCCGCCCCGAAGAGGTGGAGGCCGCCACGGTGAAGACCTGGACCGTCGCGCCGTAGCCACGCGGCACCATGCGCCGGCCCGCGCGGTGCGATAAGCCGCAGCCGTGCCTTCCACCCCGCTCTACAAGCGCATCCTCCTCAAGATCTCCGGCGAGATGCTGGCCGGCGACCAGGACTTCGGCCTCAATCCGACCGTGCTCGGCAGCCTCGCCGAAGAGCTCATCGAAGTGCGGGACCTCGGCGTGCAGCTGGGGCTCGTCATCGGCGGTGGGAACATCTTCCGCGGCATCGCCGGCAGCGAGAAGGGCATGGAGCGCGCCCACGCCGACTACATGGGCATGCTCGCCACGGTCATCAACGCCCTGGCGATGCAGGACGCGCTGGAGCGCCGCGGCTGCTACACGCGCGTGATGAGCGCGCTCCGCATCGAGTCGGTGTGCGAGCCCTACATCCGTCGCCGCGCCCTGGCGCACCTCGCGAAGGGCCGGATGGTGATCTTTGCGGCGGGTACGGGAAACCCGTACTTCTCCACCGACTCCGCGGCGGCGCTGCGGGCGGCGGAGATCGGCGCCGAGGTGATCCTCAAGGCGACGAAGGTCGACGGGGTCTACGACAAGGACCCGAAGAAGCACGCCGATGCGGTGCGGTACGAGCAGATCGCCCCGATGGATGCCTTCAAGCGCGGCCTCAAGGTGGCGGATGCCACCGCCATCGCGCTGGCCATGGAGAACGACACGCCGATGATCGTCTTCGATCTCGGGGTACGCGGGAACATCAAGCGGGTGGTCCTCGGCGAGGCCGTGGGCACCCTGGTCACGACGCCGAAACCAGCTGGAGCAAACGTATGAGCGAAGATTACCTCAAGGGCGCCCAGGAAGACATGAACAAGTGCCTCGATCAGCTCAAGCGTGAGCTCATCGGCGTGCGCACCGGGCGGGCCACGCCCGCGCTGATCGAGCACCTCCCCGTCGAGGTCGCGTCGTACGGCAGCACCATGCACATGAAGGAGCTCGGCGGCATCACGGCCCCCGATCCTCGCCTCTTGGTGGTCAACCCGTGGGACAAGGGCACCATCAAGGACATCGAGCGGGCCATCGCCACCTCGGGCCTCGGCTTCAACCCGCAGAGCGACGGGCAGATCGTCCGCATCCCCATCCCCGCCCTCACCGGCGAGCGCCGCAAGCAGCTGGTGAAGGTGGTGAGCCAGCACGTGGAAGAGGCCAAGGTGCGCGTGCGCGCCGTGCGCCGCGACTACAACGAGCTGCTCAAGACCGCCTGCGACGACAAGGAGCTCACCGAGGACCAGCTCACCCGCTCCCTCGAGAAGGTGCAGAAGGCCACCGACGAGTTCGTGAAGAAGGTGGACGAGATGGGCGCCCACAAGGAGAAGGAGATCCTCGACATCTAGTCGGGAGTACGCATGAAGGTCCCTCAACACGTCGCGATCGTCATGGACGGCAACGGCCGCTGGGCCGAAGGCCGCGGCTGGCCGCGTGTCCGGGGGCATGAGGAGGGCGCGGAGAGCGTCCGGGAGATCACCCGGGCGTGCCGCGAGGCGGGCGTGAAGGCGCTCACCCTGTACAGCTTCTCCACGGAGAACTGGAAGCGCCCGGAGGATGAGGTGGGGGCCCTGATGGGGCTGCTCGCCCGCTACCTCGTGCAGGAGCGTCGGGAAATCCTCGACAACGGCGTGCGGCTCAACGCCATCGGCCAGCTCGAGCGCCTCCCGCTCGCGGTGCGTGCGGCGCTCAAGGAGCTGATGCACGCGAGCCGGGACAACAAGGGGATGGTGCTCACCCTCGCGCTCTCGTACGGCTCGCGCAGCGAGATCGTGGAGGCCGCGAAGGCCTTGGCGAAGAAGGCGGCGTCGGGGCGGCTGCGCCCCGACCAGATCGACGAAGCGGCGTTCGCCGCGGAGCTCCAGACGGCGGGCCTGCCCGATCCGGACCTGCTCATCCGCACCAGCGGAGAGCTCCGGCTGAGCAACTTCATGCTCTGGCAGCTCGCCTACGCCGAGCTCTACGTCACCGACACCCTCTGGCCCGATTTCCGCCGCCCGCAGCTCGCGGAGGCCTTCGAGGTCTTCGGGAAGCGGGAGCGCCGCTTCGGCGCCACGGGCGCGCAGGTCCGGAAGGGTCCATAAGTGGGACCGCGAGTCGCGTCCGGGCTCATCGGGCTCGCGATGGTGCTCCCGATCCTCTACACGGGCGGCTGGCTCGTGGGGGTGCTCATCGCCTTCGTCGTCGCCGTGGCGATGGACGAATGGGCGATCATGATGACCAAGGACCTGCCCGGCGCGCGTACCCGGGCGCGGACCTACCTCATCCCCACCGGCCTGGGGCTCCACCTCGTCGCCCAATATGGTCCGGAACCGGTGCGGCTCACCGCGATCGGAGTCGCGGTCATGGTCGCCCTCCTCGTCCCGATGTTCGCCGAGCCCGACGTGCCCAAGGCCGGCACCGAAGCGATGCGGGCGATGGCGGGGCTGGTCTACGCGCCCTTGATGATCCTCCCGCTGGTGCCGCTGCGGGCGCGCGAGGACGGGATGTTCATGATCCTCTACCTCCTCGCCGCCACCTGGCTGGGGGACACCGGCGCGTTCTTCGCGGGCAAGTTCTTCGGAAAGACCAAGCTTTTCCCTCGCATCTCCCCGAAGAAGACGGTGGAGGGTGCCGTGGGCGGGCTCGTGGCGTCGGCGATCGGCGGGTTCGTCTTCGCCAAGGTCGGCCACCTCCCGTTCGGCGTGGTGGAGTGTGTGGTGCTCACCATGCTCCTCGATGTGGCCGGGATCGTCGGCGATCTCACGGAGTCGCTCATCAAGCGCACCTGGGACATCAAGGACTCCGGCTGGATCATGCCGGGCCACGGCGGCATCCTCGACCGGATCGACTCGCTCCTGTTCACCGCGCCGTGTCTGTGGCTCTGGCTGCAGCTCCGGTGACCGCGTGACCAAAAAGCGCGACGCCGTCGCTCCGCGGTGTGAAAGGGGGAGCGCGTGACCCTGCCCTTCGCCGCGACCTTCGGGTTCGACCTGCTCACCCTGCAGGCCCTCTTGCTGATGATCCTCCTCGTGGGCGGCCTCGTGCTCATCCACGAGGGCGGGCACTTCCTGGTGGCGCGCGCCTTCGGCGTCACCGTGAAGGTCTTCAGCATCGGCTTCGGCCCTCGTCTCTTCGGGATCAAGCGCGGCAAGACCGACTACCGCTTCTCGGCGATCCCCATCGGCGGCTACGTGCGCTGGCTCGGCGCCGATCCGTTCTCCGACAGCGGCTCCGACGACGAGCTCGACTGGGTAGACGCGAAGGGGTCCTTCATCCACAAGCCCGCCTGGCAGCGGCTCCTGGTGGTGGCGGCCGGGCCGATCACCAACCTGATCCTCCCGATCTTCGTATTCACCGGGCTCTACATGGCCGGCGATCCGCAGCCCGCCTCCGAGGTGGGCTGGGTGGACCCAGGCTCCGCTTCGGCGCGCGCCGGCGTCGTCCCGGGGGACCGCATCGTGGAGCTGGACGGGGAGCCGATGCTCACCTGGCTCGACGTGTACGAGTCCCTCGACCGGCACCAGGGCGACCACATCGCGCTCGTGGTGGAGCGGGACGGCCAGCGCATCCCGGTCACCCTCACCGGGGAGGACGGCGGGCCGCTCGCCGTGTCGAAGACGGGCCTCGGGGACTCCTACGCCGACGCGACGGCCCTGGTCGATGACCCCGCTTCCCCCGCGGGCAAAGCCGGGATCCTCACCGGGGACCTGATCACGAAGGTGGACGGCGCGGAGGTCGCTTCGTGGCTCGATGTGCAGCGGGCCCTCGGCGCACGGGAGGGCGCCTCGGTCGAGGTGATCCGCCGGGTGGTCGCCGACGATGCCAACCCCACCGGCATGTCCACGGAGACCCGCACGCTCACCCTCGGGGCGGACCCGACGTGGCTCCCCGAGCGCCTCCCGGCGGACGATGACACCTGGGCGCGCTGGGGCCTCGCCTCCGGCACCTTGGGGATCGGCACGATCCACGCCTCCGAGGATGGGGTGCAGATGCCGGTGGCCTGCTCCGGCCTCGCTCGCGGGGATCGTCTCTTGAAGCTCGACAACCGCGACGTGCGCGTGTGGTTCGACGTGGAGCGCGCGGTCGCCGCCACCGCGGACGAGAAGCCGAGCACCGCCGGGCCGACCCGCCCCATCGACGTGGTGGTGCGCCGCGACGGCAAGGTGCTCACCCTCCGGGTGACCCCTCTGGTGACCCGGACGGTCGGTGGCGATGGCAGCTACCGCTTCCGCCCGCTGATCGGCTTCGGCCCGGTGGGCGGGTTCGCCATGCCGGAGTCGGTGCTGCGCCCGTACCCCTTCCTCCGCGCGGCGGACATCGCGGTGCGGGAGACCTGGGGCACGGCGGCCTTCCTCGTGGAGCGCGTCGGGGAGATGGTCACCGGGGACGCCCCGGTCAGCCAGAACCTCGGCGGCCCCGTGAAGGTGATGAACACCATGTACGATGCCGCTCGCGAGGGGATGTTCGTGGCGGCGCGGCGGTTCGCGGCGATGAGCCTGAGCCTTGGGGTGATCAATCTCGTGCCGATCCCGGTGCTCGACGGCGGGCAGATCCTCACGTACGCCGCCGAGTGGATCCGCGGGCGGCCGCTCCCGTACCGGATGCGGGAGCGCCTCCAGCAGGCCGGACTCCTGTTCATCGTGGGCTTGATGCTGCTGGTCACCTTCTGGGACGTGCGCCCCACCCCGCCGGTGACGGAGATCGTGCCCAAGTGCGAGTAGTGCTGGTCGACACCGCCTCGCCAGTGATCGGCGTGGCGGCTTGGGACGGCGACGACTGCCGGGGCGCGTGGACGACGCGGCTCTCCGCGGGCGCCGAAGGCTGGCTCGCGCCGACGCTGGCCGAAGCCCTCACCCACCTGGACGGCCTCGACGCGGTGGCGGTCGTGACCGGTCCGGGCACCTTCACCGGCCTGCGGGTCGGCCTCGCGCACGCGCTGGGGCTCGCCCTCGCCCGCGGCGTCCCGGTCATCCCGGTGCCCACGTTGCCGCTGCGGGCCGCCGCTCTCCCGGGATCCGCCTACACCCTGGCGATCCTCGATGCGCGGAAGGGACGACTCTACGCGCAGCTCTTCGACACTCGCGGCGCCGTGCCGGTGCCGCTCGGCCCCCCCGGGGACGTGCCCCCGGGGGACCTGGAGGCCATGCTGGCGGCCTCCGGCGTGCCGAGTGAGCGGTTCCCCGAGGTGTCGGCCGTGGGGGAGGGCGTCGGGGTGGTGGCTCGGGAGCTCGCGTCCTTGGGCGTGCACGTCCCTGGGGTCGCCGAAGACGCGGCCCTGCGCGCCGCAGGTGCGCTCCTCCGTACGATCCCGCCCCGCGACGCCGCGGCGGTCGTGCCCGAGTATCTCCGCGAGCCCGATGCGCAGCCGCCGCGCGGACTGCCGGTTATGATCGCCTGACCTCAGGAGTACGAATGGAGCCCCAAGAGCTCGCGCTCATCGAGACCCTCGCGCCGAAACACGATGAGCTCCGGTACCTCTGGAGTCAGCACCTGGACTACGAGAAGGACCTCAACCGGCTCACCGTGATCCGGTACCCCTCCGAGGCCGAGCGTCGCCAGATCGGGAAGATCAAGCGCTTGAAGCTCCGCGGCAAGGAGCGGATCACCGCCATCCTCGAAGCGCACCGCAACATCTGAGGCCGCTGCCGGACAATTCGTCACGCGAGGCTGTCCCTCGTGGTCGACAAGTTCCGACCGGCGGCTACGCCCGCGGTCGTCCGCGCCGGTTAGAGCCCCGGCGATGAACGGACCTGCCCTCGCCATCCTCGGGGCCACTGGAGCGGTGGGCGAAGCCCTGCTCGCCCGGTTGCCCGAGAGCGCCCTCGCCCACGCTGAGCTGTCGGTGTACGCGTCGCGCGCCACCCGCCGCGAGGTCGTGGAGTACCGCGGACGGAGCCTCACGGTCCGGCCGGTCGCTGAGGCGGCGGACTCCGGCGCCCAGATGGTGCTCTCCGCCCTGCCGCCCGCCGTCGCCCAGAAGCTGGTGCCGTCGTTCGCGGCGCGCGGCGCGATCACCATCGACATCGGGAACAACACCGCCGGCATCTTCGCGGGGCCGCTGGTGCTCCCGGGGGTGCGTACGCTGCCCGAGGTCGAGATCGCCCGCGCTGGCGGCGCCCGCACCCCCAGCGCGCCCGGCTGGCTGGTCACCACGCTGCTCGCTCCACTCCTGCCGCTCGGCGTGCACACCGTCACCGGGCTCATCAACCTCCCGGCCAACGCCTACGGGCGTGATGCCACGGAGGAGCTGTCTGAGCAGGTGGTGGCGTCGTTCAACCTCAAGGACCCGCCGCGGCGGCGCTTTCCGGAGGGCCTGGCCTTCGACACGCTGCCCGAAGATGCGGACCCCGGCGAGTGGAGCACGCGGGAGCTGGCGCTCTCGAGCGAGGTCTCCGAGCTCCTCGGGGTGAACCCGAAGCGGGTGGCGGTGATGTGCTGCACCCAGCCGGTCTTCTCGGGGATGACCGCGGCGTTGCACCTCCGCGGCGTCGAGAACATCGACGCAGTGGAGGCCGCCCTCCGCGAGGGGGCCGGGCTCGCCACGGCGGCGCGGCTGCGTACCCTCCGGCCGCGCAAGGTGATGGGGCGCGGCGCGGTGTACTGGGGCGGCGTACGGCCGGATCCGGGCGGCGACGGGGTGCATCTCTGGCTGGCGGCGGACAACGTGGCCGGGGCGGGGGCCGCGGTGCCCATCGCGCTGGCGGAGGCGCTCTTCGGCGCGGGGCTCACCGCGGAGGGGGAAGCATGATCGGGTTGTACCTGACGGCGTCTGCGGCGTTCGCGGCGCCGGATCACGCGGCGTGGAGCGCCGAGACGACGACGGCGGTCACGCAGGTGGCCTCGTCGCCGGATGGTTCGTGGGTCGGGCTGGTCACCGCCGGCGGGCAGCTCGGACTGGTGGACACCAGCACGTGGACCGCCCAGGACGTGACGGTGGACGGCGCCACCGTGTCCGGCGGCGTGACCTTCGGCGGGAGCGGCGCGACGCCGATGATGTACGCCGGGCTCTCGTCGAACGAGGTGGGCGTGTGGACCCTGGTGGCGGGGAGCAACCCTGCCTTCAACGGTCGGTTCTCCGTGCCGGGCGATCCGCTCGCCGTCGTGGCGGACTCCTCGTCGCTCTACGTGCTCTACGAAGACGTCGCCAACGGGCCGTCGCTCCAGGCCTACGACATCACCAGCGGGAATTACACCGCCAGGTACACCACCGTCACCGACCTGCCGCAGGACGGTTTCCAGGCGATGGACGCCCGGTTCACCTCCAGTGACACCGGTGCTGTCTCGGCGAGCTTCATGTACGTGGCGCACGGCGGCGCCCAGCTCACCCGCATCGCGCTGGGGACCGATTCGGCCACCGCCACGCGTGACAGCGAGAACGAGGGATCGTTCGACATCAATGACGTCTGGGTGGATCAGTCCGGCTCCGCCACCTGGTTCGCCAACGGCGGCTCCAGCACCTCGTATGGTTACCAGGCCAGCGACGGCGCCGACCTCGACATCACCTCCCCGAGCAGCCCCGATCTCGGGCCCACCACCGGCATCGGCGGCAGCATGCTCGACGGTTGGCTGGGCCTCGCCACCTCGAGCGGGCTCAACGTCTACGCCTACTCGGGCACCACGATCGGGGACCAGCTCGCCGAGATTCCCGAGGGCGCCGGCACGGTCGACGTCGCGACGATCAACGGGTACGGCTTCCTCGCCACGGCGAGCGGCGTGCAGGTGGTCACCGACCGCCCGTGGGTGGAGATCACCCAGGCCTCGGCGACGTCCGTGTCGCCCGACGAGGTTTTCACCCTCAGCTTCACCGCCGATGCCGAGGGCACGTGGCAGGTGTACCAGCAGGTCGCCGCGAGCGGGCTGGAGCCGACGGCGGTCGACGGGGCGAGCGGCGCCATCGCCGCGGGGGAGAGCGCCACCGCCGAGGTCTCACTCCCCGCCGTGGACAACGCCGACGCCCGCTACCTCGTCGAGGTTCGGGTCACCCCGACCAACGGCGGGGCGATGTACGGGCGGGACGGCACCTACATCTACGTGAACTCGCCGGCCCCCACGCCGACGATCGACGGGACGACCGTTTCTTTTGGCGACCAGCGCATCCGCATCCTCTTCGATGCGTTCGACGCGACGTCCGCCCAGTCCTACCCGATCTGGGTGAGCACCGAGCCCTGGACCGCCGACGAATACCCCGTGGACGGGCCGGACTACGTAGGCCCCGACGACTGGCCGGTCGACGGGCTGGTTGCCTTCCCAGAAAACGGAGTCGTCGATTGCGTGATCGACGGCGTCACCAACGGAACCACCTACTACGTCGCCGCCCAGGCGGTCGACGTCGCCGAAGACGGCACCGAGGAGAAGAGCCCCATGTCCGACGTCTACGCGGTCACCCCCGAGGAGACCTTCTCGGTCTCCGAGCGCCTTGGCATCGAGAGTTGGTGCGGCCTGCCCCTGGAGAGCGCGGGTTGGCTCGGCTCGGTGGCGGCGGCGTTCGCGGTGGTTCGGCGCCGTCGCGGTTCGGGGGGCGCCTCGCGGGCGGCCGGTCGGGTCGTCGGGGCGGCGGCGGTGCTGGTGGCGCTCGGCGCGCCGGCGGTGGCCCACGCTGCGCCCCACGAGGACGATCTCACCCCGCGGAATTGGGACTTCGAGCTGCGCTACGGCCCGTTCCTCACCCAGGACTCGGCGGTGCTGACCGACGCGTTCGGCAGCACGGACAACCGGCTCTTGCGCGGCAACATCGGCTACACCAAGAACCTCTTCCAGGTGGACCTGGGCTTCGGTCTGTACAGCGACACCGGCGGCCAGTCGACCACGGACGGAACCACCTCCTCGGACTCCGACAAGCTCACCGCGTTCCCGCTGTCGCTGGAGGGCACCTTGCGGCTGGACTTCTGGAAGGAGCAGCCGGTGGTCCCGTTCGCGCGCCTCGGCGGCGACGCCTGGATCTGGAATGAGACCTGGAGCTCCTCGAACGACGCCTCCGGCGGCGGGGACACCACCGCCGGCACCTTCGGCTGGCACTGGGGCGCCGGGCTCTTCCTCCTCCTCGACGGCATCGACGAGGGCTCCGCGAGCCGCCTGGAGACCACGGCCGGCATCAACGACACCTACCTCGTGGCCGAGTACCAGCAGACCTACAGCCTGGGCGACAAGAAGCTCGACTTCACCTCCACCGAGGTGACGTTCGGCCTCAAGTTCGACTACTGAGCGCGCCGCGGTGGCGACCTGGCGGTTGACGATCGAGTACGATGGCCGTGCGTTCTCCGGGTTCCAGACCCAGCCGAACGCGCCGACGGTGCAAGCCACCCTGGAGGCGGCCCTGTCGCACCACTTCCACGTGGAGCGGGTGATCGTCAACGGCAGCGGGCGCACGGACGCCGGGGTGCACGCGCTCGGGCAGGTGATCACCTTCCGGGCAGACGAGCCGCGAGACCCGAACAAGCTCCGGATGGGCCTGAACACGGCGTTGCCGCCCGAGATCTCGGTGATCGACGCGCGGGTCGTGCCGGATCGGTTCCACGCTCGGTTCTCGGCGTTGGGAAAGACCTACCGGTACCGGATGCTGGAACGGAGAGATCGAAGCCCGTTCTCGCACGGGTATGCGCTACACCTCAAGCGCCCGATGAGCTGGCGGGCGATCGAGGCGGCGCTGCCGGCGCTCGTGGGCACCCACGACTTCAGCACGTTTCGGGGGGCGGGGTGCACCGCGCGCTCCCCGATCCGGACCATCGATCGGGCCGAGCACATCGACCTCGGCGGGGGTGAGCACCACCTCGTCTTCCATGGCAACGGCTTCCTGCGCTACCAGGTTCGTCGGATGGTGGGCACCCTCCTCGAGATCGGGGATGGCCGTCGGCCCCCGGAGGCGCTCGCCGCCGCGCTCGCCGCCCGCGACCCTTCGCAGGCCGGGCGGACCGCCCGCCCGCACGGGCTCTACCTGGTGAGCGTGGACTACCCGCCGGACGCGGCGCTGTCCGCAACCGAGGCCCCTCCGGGACCCGGCGGCCCCGAGCTGGACCCCGCCAGCGCTCCCGAGGCTGACCTGCTCGACTGATGGGCGGCAGGGTCCGTCCCGGGCCGCCTGGACGACGTGACGACTCGGATCCTTCCCGATCATCATCAAGGCGCCCGGCGATCGATCCGACCTTGGGAGGGTGGCGCACCCCGACCTCGAACGTATGGTCCGCGAGCACCGAGCCCTGGAGCGGCTCGGCGGGGAGCTGCGTCTCGCGGCGGTGCGCCGAGATCCCAGCACGGCGAGGATGCGGTCGATCGAGCTGGCGCGGCAGTTCCCCGACATCGTTCGTCGCGCCCACAGCGAGCTCGGCCAGTTCCTCGACGAGCGGCCCGAGAGCCCGGCGGCCGAGGTGCTTCAGGCCCAGGTGCGCACCGGACGCGATCTCACCGCCGCGATCGTCTCGTTGGCGACCTCCTGGGGGTCCGCCGTGACGATCTCCTCGGACCTCGACGGCTTCCGCGCCGAGGTGGAGCACCTCGTGGTGAAGCTGGCGTTGTGGATCCACGGCGAGGAGCGGAAGCTCTTCCCGCTGGTGGACGCGCTGTGCGGCGTCGGCTCGTTCCGGGAGGCCATGCCCGACGAGCCGACGACGCGGATCAACCGCGCGGACCTGCTCCGGGCCGGAATACGCTGATCCCGTCCGGCCCGCCAATGCGAGCGCTACGCTGAAGCTCGCGCTCGGATCGGCTCACTTTTCTGCCGGTTGTAGTTCGGCTTCGGTCGGGGGTGGGTTGGTAACCCGCACCCTCGGTCAGCCGTACAACCGGCGACGCGGGGTGGGCCAGCCCGGCTTGCGGTGAACGATTCCAGCCACTTGGGTGACGCCTGTTTGCGCAGCGCCCGGGCTGGCCCCCCCTGGCGGAGGCGTGAAGCCGAAGGAGCGCCGAGGGTCGGTCGAAGCGCGACCGTGCGCTCGTGGTCGGTCGCTCGAAGCGGTGAGGGTCGCGATGCGCCCCATCCCGATGCAGGGGAGAGGCCGACTTCAGCCCGCCGCGCGCACCCTGGCCGGCACCACCGCGACCGCCACCCCGATGAGCGTGACCAGCCCGCCCGCAATGTCCGTGGCGTGAGGGAGCTCGCGCAGCACGACCGCGGCGACGATGGACGCGCCCACCGGCTCCAGGAGGATCAGCGCCGCGACGATCGCCGCCGACATCCGTCCGACCGCGTAGTTGAAGCCGACGTGGCCGAGGAGCTGGGGGCCGAGCGCCAGGCAGGCGATGATGGTCCAGCTCCCTTGCGGGAAGCCGGTGAGTGGGCTGTGGGAGAGCAGCGCCAGGAGGGCGAGCCATCCGGCCGTGACCGCACAGGAGATCGGCCCGTAGCTGGTGATCGGGACCCGGGTGCGCACGCCTCGACCTACCGTGAAGTACGCAGCGCCGAGGATGCCACCGAGCACCGCCAGCACGTCCCCGCGCAGGGAGCCGCCGCCCGGACCGCTGCCCCCCGCGACCATCCAGCCCACGCCCGCGAGCGCCACCGCGATGCCGATCCAGAAGCGCGGGCTCGGGCGGGTGCCGAAGAAGATCGCCTCGAACACCGCGCACCACACCGGGGTGAGGCACACCAGCAGCGTGCTGCGCATGACGCTGGTCATCCCCAAAGACAAGAACCAGGACCAGAAGTGCAGCGCCAGGAAGAGTCCGCCGAGGGCGGTGAGGAGCAGGTCCCGCCGGCTCACCCGACGCGCGCCCGGCGCGAGGAGGATGGCCACCAGGGTGACGCGCCAGAACGCGAGCGTGAGCGGGGGTACGTCCGGGGCGAGGCGAACCAGCGTCCCGGCGGTGCTCACCGCGGCGATGGCGACGGCGAGGACCAGGGCGACGCGACCGGGGGGCGGCTGCGTCATTGGGGGAGCCCCAGGAGCACGCCCATCCGGGAGAACCAGGCTTCAGGGCCGTGGTTGGCGAGGACGCGCCGCCGGGCCTCGATGCCCATCGCCGCAGCGGTATCTGGCGATGCCAGCAGGGCGCGGACCGCTTCGATCAGCGCTGGCGCGGAGCCTGGGGGCACGAGCCGCCCGTCCACCCCGTCGTCCACCAGCTCGGGCACCCCGCCGACCGCCGCCGCCACGACCGGCCGACCGAGCCCCTGCGCCTCCAGCACCGCGTACGGCTGATTCTCGGGCCAGCGTGACGGCACGACCACCACCCCGGCGCGGGCGAGCGCACCGTGCACCTCCTCGCGTGGCCGTGCGCCGTGCACCACGACGTTGGGGAGCCCTTCGAGCTTCGACCGCTCCGGACCGTCGCCGTAGACGTGGAGGCGGACCTCCGGCAACGCCCGGGCCAACGCCACGAGCTCCGCGATTCCCTTCTCGGCGGTGAGCCGGCCTGCATAGACGACGTCCGTGCCGGGGGGGCCGGGCTCCGCCGCGAGCGTGACGAGGTTGGGCACCACCTCCACGGGGCCGTTGACCCCGTCGTCCGCGAGGCCGTCGGCGAGCGCCCGGGACGGGCAGACGTACACGTCCGGGCGCGCGTGACCGCGCAGGGCACGATGCGCAGCCTTCTCGACGGCCACGCCGAGGCTCGCCAGGCGGCTCCCATCCTTGCATCGATGCCGGACCGCCTCACCGTACCGCCCGCCGGCGCAGCGGAAACACGGGGCGCCTTCCACGTAGCGGAGGCCGTTCGGGCAGACCAGCTCGTGATCGTGCAGCGTCCACACCGTGCGCACCCCGTGGCGACGGAGGACCGGGAAGATCGACGGGGTGAGGTGGCGATGAAGGTGATGGACGTGGGCGGCCGTGGGGCGCACGTCCCGGCAGAGCGAGTCGAGCGCCGCCGCGGCCTCCCGGCTCCAGATCGCGCGGAGCAGCGCGCTGGCCCGCTCCAGCCCGGAGCCCGCGCGCCGGGGCGACGTCCACGGCGGAAAGCGCACCTCCCACGGCGACGACTGGTTCTCGGGGTGGCGCATCGCGAACGGGACGACCCGCACCCCCCGGGCGTTCCACCCGGCTTCTTCGGCGAACACCAGCGTCGTGTCGCCGCCGCGCGGGTGCCAGAAGCTGTTGACGAGCAGCAGCGTCACTGGAGCTCCGGGGGCGTCTCTTCGCGCAGCGCGAGTCCGACGGTCACCGCGAAGATCGCCCAGTGGGTGCAGGTGAACGCCTCGGTGGAGAGCAGGAGGTTGGTGTGCAGGGCCACGAAGGTGGGCCAGCGGCCGTCCCCCTCGCGATGGTTCGCGCGCAGCCGTCGCGCATTGGCGAGGACGAAGGCGCCGTAGCCCACGAGGCCGAGCAAGCCGTACTCCGCGCCCACCTTCTGGATCACCCCGTGCGCGTCCACGCCGTTGACCCGGTAGTCGGGGAAGGTGGCGCTCTCCACCCGCACCGACGCGCCCGGCCCCGCCCCGACCAGCGGCGACTCCACGAAGAGCCGCCAGCTCCGTTTGTCGAGGCTGTGGCGGGAGCGCAGGGCGTCGAGCTGGGTGAGGGAGCCCGTGAGGATCGGGCCGTAGGTGGCGCCGAGGAGGCCGAGCGCGAGCACGACCGGGAGCAGCCCCTTACGCTCGCTCAGCGGGCGACCCGCCCAGGTCACGAAGAACGTCGCGGCCACGGCCACGCTGATCCAGGCGGTGCGGGAGACGCTGGCGAGGAGCGCGACGGCGCCGAAGAGCACGATCCCCCGGGTGAGCCGGTCGGGCGCGCGCCCGGACCAGCCCCAGAGCAGCGGGAGGGCGGGCGCAAGGGCGACGGCGAGGGTCTTGTGGTTGTTGGTGAGGCCCTCGATCGCTTGGAACCAGAGCGTGTCCCCCGCGACGATGCGCCCGACGCTGGTCGTGAGCGAGATCGTGGCGCAGAGCGCGACCGCGGCGAGGAG
Source organism: uncultured Pseudomonadota bacterium (assembly GCA_903921785.1). Lineage (GTDB taxonomy): Bacteria > Myxococcota_A > UBA796 > UBA796 > SXON01 > SXON01. The sequence goes on along the minus strand of CAIXRH010000221.1, from coordinate 24,498 downwards.
CGCCCGGCGAAGCGGCTCGACGCGGCCGACCGTACCGATGAACGCCGTGAGGCCCAGGCCGTAGGCGAGCCCGGAGAACAGCGGCTTGCGGAGGAGCTCGTGGAGGGCCGCGCCCCGGTCGGGGCTCGAGACGGCAGCGGCGAGGCCGGCGCCGAGGAGGACGGCGTAGCCGAGCGCGCCGGGCGGGAGCCGGGCGCGGAAGAGGGCGACGGCGGCGATCGGCAGGAAGAAGCAGGCGGCGAGATCGGCGACCGGCGCGTCGGCCTGCCAACGACCGAGGGGGATCGCGACCTCGAGGTCGATGTAGGGCCAGGCGAGGAGCAGGATCGTGGCCGCGACCATCAGGAGCGTGGCGGGCCAGCCGAGCGGCGCACCCTCGCCCTGCGCGGGCGGTGCGTCCGGCGGCGGAGGATCGGGGAGCGGGGCCCAGGCGGGCGGGGGTGCCGCAGGGTCGACGGCCATGGGCGGCGCCCTAACGGGTCCCGATGGCGGCCGGGCTCTCGCGCGAGATACGGCCAGCCGGTGAGTCAGCTCGTCCGCTTCCTACGTGTGGTCGAGGCAGGAGCCCGCCTGGTGGTCGATCTCCCCTGGGCGGCGGCGGAACCTGCCGCGTTCGCCGAGCGCTTCGGCGTCGCCCCTGAAGCGGTGCGCTGGGTCGTCGAGCGGGGCGAGGTCCGGGTGGCCGAGGGCGTGCTGGGCGCGGAAGTGCGCCTGGACGCGTCGCTCGAAGGACAGCCTGGGGGCGCGTTCCGCCTCACGCTCTCCGCCGGCGCGGAGACGATCTGGGCGCAGCTCATCTGGGCGCAGCCCAAGCTCTCCAAGCGCCCAGAGGCGGTGCACGCCCTCGCCCGAAAGTTCGCTCCAGTCCTGCTCTTCAGCCCCACCGAGGAGTACTTCCCGGTTTCGCTCGGCACGCTCCTCGGTGCGCCGGCGATCCGCGCGTCGCAGGACACCATCGAGGTGGAGACGGTGCTCGGCGAGCTGGCGGTGCCGCTGGCGCGCTTGAGCGAGTTCCTGCGGTACAACGGGAACAGCGAGTACCTGCTCGACCAGTCGGCGTTCGACGGCGAACGGGTGTTCGACGAGGTGCGCGGGAGCCCGAAGGACGCGACGGTCTATTATTCGTGGATGGAGGACGAAGCCTCTGGGCGCGCCTTCCTCAACTTCCACATGTTCTACGCCTTTGATCCGAAGGCGGGCATCGCGAAGCTCCTCGGCATCGGCCCCCACGTCTTCGATCGGGAGAGCCTCACCGTGGCCTTCGACGCCGCGGGCCAGCCCGAGGCGCTGGTGGTCTCCGGGCACCTGGAGCGGCAGCGCATCCTCTTCTTCGACAGCCTGAAGCTCTGGAACGAAGGGCGCGTGCGGATGCGCTTCCCCGACGCGGCGGTGGCCGGCCTCGGCGACCACCCGCTCATCCCGGTGGCCGACGGCTCCCACGCGCTCTACCCGGCCGCCGGGCTCTACCACCTCCCCGGGCTCACCGAGCTGGCCGGGCACCTGCTCGGCTCCTTGTGCGCCATGCTGGGCCTCGACGCGCCGGAGCGCGAGTCGTTCGCCGACCATCAGGTTCTCCTCCCGCCGGACCTCACCTCGGCGCGGTTCGCGAGCTACCGCCTGGTGCCGCTCCGGCTCGACCTCTTGCGCTCCGAGCCCCTGCCGGCCGGGCCGCTGTACGACCCGGACACCACGGCGCTGGTCTTCTCGGGCTTCTGGGTGGACGTGCCCGGGTGGAACAACGAGCGGTTCCCCCCGTTCTGCACCCGCGAGCTCGATCCTTCGGCCTGGGTGGACGGCGCGCACGCCTGGGACTGGGCCGCGCTCCCGCCGGCCGTGGCGGAACACAACCGCGCGCTGGCCGCGCGGATCGCGTTGGACAGCGCCGCTCCGGGATAGATGCCGGCCCCCGCTGGAGCCGCCATGACCATCCCCGCCTCGCCCCCCGAAGCCACCATCGGCGACGTCCGCGCGCTGCTCCGCCCCCGCTCGGTGGCGGTCATCGGTGCCAGCCAGCGCCGTGGCACCATCGGCGCGGAGATCCTCCACAACCTCATCGCGGCGGGCTTCAACGGCCCGGTGTACCCCGTGCATCCCAGCGCCATCGCGGTGCAGTCGATCCGCGCCTGGCCGGACGTGCGCGCGATCCCCGATCCGGTGGACCTCGCGGTCATCGTCGTGCCGAGGGACCATGTGGAAGGGGTGGTCGAGGCGTGCCTGGAGAAGGGGATCAAGGGGCTGTTGGTGATCACTGCCGGCTTCAAGGAGACCGGGGAAGAAGGCGCCGTACTGGAGCGGCGGATCGTGGCGAAGGTCCGCGCTGCGGGCGCGCGGCTGGTGGGGCCGAACTGCCTCGGCATCGTGACCACAGACGCTGAAACGCGGCTGGATGCGACGTTTGCACCTACATTTCCGCCGGCCGGCACCGTCTCGGTGGCGAGCCAGTCTGGCGCCCTCGGCGTGGCCATGCTCGACGACGCTCGCGAGCTCAACATCGGCATCCGCGACTTCGTGAGCATCGGCAACAAGGCCGACGTCTCCGGCAACGACCTCATCTCCTTCTGGGCCGACGACCCCGAGACCCGGGTGATCCTCCTGTACCTGGAGAGCTTCGGCAACCCCAAGCGCTTCGCGGAGTTGGCCCGGGAGGTGAGCCAGAAGAAGCCGATCGTGGCCGTGAAGAGTGGGCGCAGCGCCCGCGGGCTCCTCGCCGCGTCCAGCCACACCGGCTCCCTGGCCGGGGCCGACGCGGCGGTGCAGGCCCTGGTCGACGACACCGGCCTCGTCCGCGTCGACACCGTGGACGAGCTCTTCGACATGGCGGCGTTCCTCGCCCATCAGCCGATCCCCCGGGGCCGCCGCATCGGCATCCTCACCAACGCGGGCGGCCCCGGCATCCTCGCCACCGACGCCTGCGACGCCCACGGCCTCGTCGTCGCCGATCTGCCCGTCGTCCTCGCCGACGAGCTGCGGAGCTTCCTCCCGCCGGCCGCGAGCGTGAAGAACCCGGTGGACATGATCGCCTCGGCCACCCCCGAGAACTTCCGCCACGCCACCCGAGCGATGCTGGCGTCCGACGCGATCGACGCGCTCATCGTGCTCTTCGTGCCGCCGATCACCACCAACTCGGAAGAGGTCGGTCGCGCCATCGCCGAAGGGGCGGCCGGCATCGACAAGCCGGTGATCTCCTGCTTCATGGGCCGCCACGGCGTGCCCGCGGCGCTGAGCCAGCTCCAGGCGGCGAACATCCCCAGCTACGCCTTCCCGGAGAGCGCGGTGCGGGTGCTCGCCCGGGCGGTGCGGTACGGCGAGTGGCGCGCCCGCCCGGTCGGCCGGCGGATCGTCCCCCCGGGCGTGGACCTCGCGGCGGCCCGCGCGGCGCTCGCGGTCGGAATCACCCGCGCCGAAGCCGGGTGGTTGCTCCCGGACGACGTGTCGGCGGTGCTCTCGGCGGTGGGCGTACGGCTCCCCGAGGCGGTGGTGGCGACCAGCGCCGGCGAGGCGGCGAGCTGCGCGCGGCGCATGGGCTTCCCCGTGGTGGTGAAGCTCGTGGCCGAGGGTGTGGTCCACAAGTCCGACCTCGGCGGCGTGCGGGTCGGGCTCCGCAACGAGACCGACGTCTTCGAAGCGTGGGAGGCCATCGCGGCCAGCGCGGTGAAGCACGGCGTGGGCGACGCGATGCGCGGCGTGCTCGTGCAGCGGATGGTGGAAGGGGGCGTAGAGACCATCGTGGGCGTCACCCGGGACCCGGCCTACGGTCCGCTGGTCATGTTCGGGCTGGGCGGGGTCTCGGTGGAGCTGCTCCGCGACGTCGGCTTCCGGCTCGCGCCCCTCTCCGATCGCTCCGCCGCCGAGTTGGTACGGAGCGTCCGGGGCTTCCCGCTGCTCACCGGCTGGCGGGGCGCCCCGGTCGCCGACGTGGCCGCCGTGGAGGACCTGCTCCTCCGGGTGAGCGCGCTCGCCGACGCCTGCCCCGAGCTCCTCGAGTGCGACCTCAACCCGGTGCGGGCGATGGCGGCGGGGGAGGGGTGCGTGGCGTTGGACGCGAGAATCCGGGTGGCATCCGTCAACTGACCGGTTCGCCGGCCGCCCTCCCAGCCGATAACGGGCCGGTCGAGACGACCGATGCGGTCACCCTTGCGGCTCTTGGCGCAAGATAGCGCCATGCTGGCGCGGTGGTTGGATGGCTGGGCGGGGGAGGTCCCCGGAGCCGGCCTCTTCGCGCTCGTCGCGGAGCGTGATCGGGCGCTTGTGCCGATGATCCAAGCGGAATGCCGGGCCCGGGGCGTGACCCTTGTCGGCGCCGTCTTCCCAGGCTTGCTCTCCGAATCGGAGATCTCCTCGGAGGGCGCCTGGTTGCTCCCCACCCTCCGCAGTTCACCGCACGTCCTGCTCGGCGACCTCCCGGACGACGCCGAGGCGGCGGGCCGCACGGTCGCCATGGCGGCCGCCGCCTTGCGGCTGCCCGAGCCGATGGAGGACGCGTCGGCGCGCCCGACCCTGCTCCTGCTGTTCGACGCGATGGTCCCCAACCTCTCGAGCCTCCTCGCGGCCATCCACGGGGAGCTGCGCGGAAGGGTGCGCTACGCCGGGGTGAGCGTGGGCAGCGAGACGTTCCAGCCGATGCCCTGCCTGTTCGACGCGGAGCGGCTCGTCGGCCACGGCGTGGCCGTGTTGCTCGTCCCCGGGGCCGTTCAGGCCGCGCTGGCTCACGGCTACCCGACCACGCGCAGCCTGGGGCGTGCCACCGGCACGGACTCCAACCGGATCGATCACATCGACGGGCGCCCGGCCTTCGAAGCGTATCGGGACATGGTCCGCGCGGAGGCGGGGGTCGAGCTCACGGCGGAGAACCTGTACACGGAGGGGGTGCACCACCCCTTCGGCCTGGTGACCGCGGTCGACGTGCTGGTGCGCATCCCGGTGGCGCTGCAGGCCGACGGATCCTTGTCGTTCATCGGCGAGGTTCCGCCGAATTCGGCGCTCCGGGTGCTCCGTGCGCCGAAGCCCGGAGAGCCCCACACGGTCGAGACCCTGGCCCGTGCTTTTGGCGACGCACGGCGGGGCGACCCGCTGATGACCTTCTACTGCGCGGGCCGGCGGGCCCACTTTGGGGCCGCGGCGGTAGACGAGGTGCGGATGCTCTCCGAGCGGCTCTCCCGGCCGGTGCTCGGGGCGTTGTCGCTCGGGGAGGTGGACACGCACCCCGAACTTGGGCACCCCCGGTTCCACAACGCAGGGGTGCTCTGCGTAGGCTGAGCTCCGTTCACGCGCGGTCCTTCGGTCGTTGATGAGACGTCGACATCCCCCCTGCTGCGGGTGCGCGTGCATTCGGGTAACGATGGATTGTGCACCTCGCGCCTGACTTCGCTCCCGTGCTCACCGGCCGCTCCGTCGTCGAACTGGAGGCGTCGGCGCACACCGTGATGGGGCTGCGGCCGGACTACTCGGTGGGCTACCGCAACAGCGCGTGGTCCCGCTTCGCGGCCGATAACGACGCACCCGAGCTCGCGAAGTGGAACGGGCGACCGATCACCACCGTCTTCGCGGGCGCCGTGGTCGACTACTACACCGAGCTCTTCCGGCGGGTGCAGGAGTCCGGGCGCCCCGAGGACCACGACTACGAGTGTTCGAGCCCGACCACCTTCCGCAGCTTCCGTCTCCGGGTGGTCCCGCTCCCGGAGCGCGCCCTGCTGCTCTTGCACCACCTCCGCGTGGAGCGCCCGCACGACGTAGAAGCATCCTCGCCGGCCGACTTTCGGTACCGCGATCATCGGGGCGTCATCACCCAGTGCTGCCACTGCCGCCGCACCCGCCGCGCCACCCACAGCGCCACGTGGGACTGGGTGCCCGCCTACCTGGATCGTTCGCTACCCGACGTGAGCCACGGCCTTTGCCCGCCGTGTTTCCGGCATTACCACCCGCGCGCGGCCTCGTCGTTCGACAGCCAGGGCCGGTCCACGATCCCCGGCCTCGATCGTAGTCCCGCCTCGTGAATCGCCACCTTCGTCGAGGTGGGCCTACTTCAACCACCCCGGCTCATCGGTGAGCGCGGCGTTGAGCCCCGCCCAGATCCGCCCGAGCACGTCGCGGACGTCGTCGCCGGTGGCGCGGACGGTCCGCTCCCCGATCCGCTCCAGCCCGTCCACGCGGTGCATGCGGTCGCACATCTCGCGGCGGTGGGTGTCGAGCTCGGCGACGCAGGGCTTCGCTGCGCGCCACACCGGGAGCTTGCCCGCGCGCGCTTGACGGACAGCGCGGCCGGCCGCGTCGTGGAGCATGGCGCCGGTGGCCTTCGGACCCCAGCACTCGGCGAGGTTGAAGCCGAAGGCCCGCTTGAGGGCGACCGCCTCCACGGCGTCGCCGAGGTCGGCGGTGGCTTCGCGGGCGAGGTCGTCCGCGCCCGCAACGAGGCCCACCGGGACGTTCCAGGCGCCGCAGATCGCGGCGTTGAGCGCGGTCTCCCCAACGACCTTGCCGTCCAGGCGCAGCTCGTGCACGCACGCGCCGACCCAGGTGTGGGAGAGCAGGCCGTTCGGGGTGCCGGCGCGGCTGTGGAAGCCGACGAAGAAGGCGAGGTCGAAGCTCTCGTCGAGCCCCTGGACCTGCACCAGCGGCTTCTGATCCCAACGCGCGGGGCCGCACACCAGCCGCGCCGCCGGGTGCAGGTGCTCCAGCAGGACATTGCGCATATGCGCATGTCCTTCGCTGACCACCACCTCCTTCACCCCCTCCGCCACGGCCCCCGCGACCACCGCGTTGATGTCCCCAGTGAGGAGCCGGCAGCCCGAGCGGTACGCCTCGCCGCCCTCGGGGACCAGCTGGTCCCGGTGAACGATCCCCGTCGCCCCTTCCATGTCCGCCACGATGAACAGCTTCATGCGCGCCGGTCTATCCGGCGATGGGACCCGCGGAGCCAACTCGCAGCCGACGGCGCTCGGAACGAGGGTGCCCTGCCCTCCCGGCCCCTCTCCACCCTCGCGAGCCAGGACCCGCGTCGGCGCCGGCCTCCGCCGCCCTCACCGCGCCGCGACCCGTTGTCCGTCGATCCAAACCTCGACCGGCCTGCCCAGCGTGGTCGGGTCCACCAGCGGATCGGCGTCCAGGACGAGGGCGCTCGCCGCCTTCCCCGGGGTCAGGTCGCCGAGGTCGGTGAAGCCCCAGAAGGTCGCCGGGGTGCTGGTCCCCGCCGCGAGAATCTCCGCGCCGCTGAAGCCGGCCTCCATCAGGAGCGCGATCTCGTCCGGGTCCACGCCGGGGGTGCGGGTGTTCCCGAAGTCGGTGCCGTAGAGGACGGTGGCGCCGGCGTCGCGGAGGGCGGCGAGGTTGGCGCGGGTCGTCGTGCTGCCGCCGAACGCGCCCAGGGTGGAGATCACCGCCCGCCCCTTCCAGGCCGACGCGTCCAACGCCGGGTCCACCGGGGTGTGGGCGAGCACGTCTGCGCCCAGGCCCGCCGCCCGCGCCGCGCTGTCCGCGTCGAGCGCGTGCACCGCCACCTTCACGCCCCGAGCGTGCGCCTGCGCCACCACGGCCGCGAACGCGGCGTCGTCCAGCTCCGGCCCGCCGGCCAACGGGACCTTGATGAGCCCGGCCCCGGCGTCCACGAGCGCATCCACCGCGGCGGCGGCCTCGGGCGCGTCGACGACGCCGAGGCCGTAGCCGGCCGCCCCCCAGGAATTCAGCGGATACCCGGCCGGCGCCGTGATCATCGGACCGGCGCCCAGGAAGCGCAGCGGTCCGTGGGATTGGGCCAGGAACCCGACGGGCGCGGCGAGGTCGACGACGCCCGCCACGCCCCCCGCGGCCATCGCCTCCGGCTCGGGGAGGTAGGCCAGGTGCACGTGGCTGTCGATGAACGCCGGGACGATCCAGCGGCCGGACTCGTCGACCGGCGTCCCCGTGGTGTCCCCGACCCGGCCGTCCACGAAGCCGAGGTCCACCCTCCCGCGCCCCACGACGGTCGCGCCGGTGAGCACCACGTCCCCGGTGGGCGCCGACTCCGCCGCTCCCCCGCCGGCCGGCGCCCCGTCGGACGGCGTGGACTCCAGGTGCGCGCAAGCGAGGAGGAAGGGGAGCATGCACGGGGTACGGCCGGTCCCGCCGGGCGGATCGCCGGGCCCCCGGACTTTGCCGCGGTGGCCCCCGTGGCTTCGTGGTACCCTCCCCTACGCATGCCGATCGTCGCGCTCTGGCTCCTCCTGGTGGGGCTGTTCTTCCCTGCGTCCGCCGCCGACCCCACCGGAGTCCTGCGCCTCACCGCGTCGGCCCCCGGCGCCGAGGTCTACGTGGACGGGGCGATGATCGGCAACGCCCCGGTCACCAAGTACCTGTCCACCGGGCCGCACAAGCTGCGGGTCGTGGCGGACAACTTCGAGCCGTTCGTGCGGCAGGTGGAGATCCAGGCCGGCCGCACGGTCGACCTCGCGGCCACCCTCACGCCCGGGCCGGGCAGCGTCGAGTTCACGGGGCCGTCTGGCTCCAGCGTGTCGTTCGGCGGGCAGACGTACTCCGTGCCCGTTCGGGTGCCGTCCCCTGGCGCCGGCGCGGTCACCTGGCACGCGCAGGCGCCCGGCTTCGAGACCTTCGAGTCCACCCTGCAGCTGGTGAAGGGACGGAACTACCTGATCGACCTGCAGTTGGAGAGCAGCGAGGGCGTCATCGAGGTCACCGCGAAGCCGTCCGGCGCGCGGGTCGCGCTCGACGGGCAGGACCTCGGCGCCGCCCCTGCGAAGGCCAAGGGTCAGGCGGCGGGACTCCACGGCGTCGCCGTCTCCCTCGAAGGATACGGCACGGCCTACCGGCAGATCGACACCCGCAAGGGCGGCCGCGGCAGCGCCGACGTGGGTCTCACCAAGGCGATGGCCGACGTGGTGGTCAACACCGGCAAGGACGACGCCGTGGTGAAGTTCAACGGCTTCGAGGTCGGCCGCGGCAGCACCGTGAAGGTGGCCGGCGTCGCCAAGGGCCGCATCGAGATCACCGTGGAGTCCGGGGAAGAGGTCGTGGCCACCGGCAAGGTGGACGTGCCCGGCTCCGGAACGCTCACCGCCCGGCGCAGCGGCGCCGCAGTGGTGGAGCAGAAGCCGCTCACCAGCCAGTGGGGCTTCTGGGCGGCGGTCGGCGGCGGGGCCGTCGCCGCTGGCACCGCGGCGGCGGTCGTCGTCGTCGCGAACGAACCTGAACCCGCGCCGGTGGGCGACGTGGTGGTGACCCTCCCATGATCCGCGCCGCAAGCCTGCTCCTGGTCCTCGCCGCCTGTGGTACCGGCGAGGATGGCCGCACCAGCATCGTCTTCTCCGTCACCGGGGACGAAGCGCTCGCCGCGGCCGACACCTTCGCCCTCTTCGTCGATCCGTCCGAGCCGTTCGCGGCCAGCGACGGCACGCCGCTCACCGAGGCCGACGACGACTGTCTCGGCGACTGGGTGCTCGACGATCCCGAGCTCGAATGCCGGATCAACGTCCCCGTGAAGGACGGCGCGTTCTCCAGCGTGGAGCTCCAGAAGGGCAACAACGACGCCCCGTTCGCGATCGTCGGCGCCGGCTGGCGGGACGACGTGCTCACCGTCGGCTCCGAGACCTACGGGCCGCTCTCCTTCGAAGAAGGCGTGGTCCAGCACTTCGAGGTGCCGCTGGCACCCCTGGAGTCCCCGGTCGACGGGTGCCACGATCTCCTCGACAACGACGAAGACGGCTGGCGGGACGCAGCGGATCCGGACTGCGCGGCGGGAACGGCCGAGGCGGGCTTCGGCGCGAACGCCTGCAACGACGGTGCGGACAACGACGGCGACGGCGCGATCGACGGCGCCGACTCCCGCTGCGAAGACGCCAACGGCACCGCCGAGGCCGGCCCCTGTGAAGACGGCGCCGACAACGACGGCGACGGCTGGAGCGATCTTGACGACCCCGACTGCGCCGCCCTCGGCGACGAGCTCGGGTACGGCGAAACCGCCTGCAACAACAGCGCCGACGACGACGGCGACGGCAAGGTCGACAGCGCCGACAAACAGTGCGCCTCCGCGCTCGACGACGACGAGTCCAGCCCCCCGTGCGACGACGGCCTCGACAACGATGCGGACGGCTGGTCCGACGCCGACGATCCCGACTGCACGACCGGGGACGATGAGGTCGGCACCTCCGACTACCTCTGCAACAACGGCCTCGACGACGACCTCGACGGCCAGGCCGACGGCGACGACCCCAACTGCGCCAGCGCCACCGACGACTCCGAGACCAACCGCTGCGCCGACGGCGTGGACAACGACGGGGACGGCTATGCCGACCTCGCCGATCCCGGCTGCGCCAACACCGGCGATGACGACGAAGGCGGCATCGACAGCGCCTCCGAATGCAGCAACGGCGTGGACGACGACGGCGACGGACTGGCCGATGCCTTCGACGTCGACTGCTTGAGCGCCTGGGACAAGTCCGAGCACGGCGACTGCGACGACGGCTACGACAACGACGGGGACGGCTGGTTCGACCTCGACGATCCCGACTGTGAGCTGCTCGGCACCGAGCGCACCTTCGGCGAGACCGCCTGCAACGACAACAGCGACAACGACGGCGACGGCGTCAAGGACGCCAAGGACCCCGCGTGCTCCTCCGCGAGCGACGACGAAGAGGCCGACGGCTGCAACGACCTCCTCGACAACGACGGGGACGGCTGGCAGGACGCCGACGATCCCGACTGCGCAACGGGCACCGAAGAGGTCGGCTTCGGCACGATCGCGTGCAACGACGGGCTGGACAACGACGGGGACTTCCTCCTCGACGCGATGGACCCCGAGTGTGTCACCGCCACGTGGGCCACCGAGTTCACCGACTGCGAAGACGGGATCGACGGCGACAGCGACGGCTGGGTGGACAGCGCGGACCCCGACTGCCACTCCGGCACCGCCGAGTCCGGCGTCGGCACCAGCGAGTGCAACGACGGCCTCGACAACGAGAGCACGCCCGACGGCCTGATCGACGCCGCGGACCCCGACTGTCGCAACGCCAAGGACGACTTCGAGACCGACTACGTCTGCGCCAACGGCCTGGACGACGACGGCGACGGGTGGACCGACACCGACGACCCCGCTTGCGCCCTCGCCACGGGCACCACCGAGGCCCCCTCGTCGAGCGCCACCGAGTGCAACGACGGCACCGACGACGACGGCGACGGGTTGACCGACGCCGCCGACCCCGGCTGCACCGACGGAAACGACAACGACGAGACCGACCCGCTCTCCGACTGTGAAGACGGCCTCGACGGCGACGGCGACGGCTGGAAGGACGGCGACGATCCCGACTGCCTCACCGGCGACACCGAGGTCGGCTACGGCACCACCGCCTGCAACGACCACAAGGACAACGACGGCGACGGCAAGACCGACAACAAGGACGTCGACTGCGTAGACGGCCGGGACACCCTGGAGTCCACCGCGGCCACGGAGTGCGGGGACGGCGGGGACAACGACAGCGACGGCTGGGCCGACGCCGACGATCCCGACTGCGCCCTCGGCACCACCGAAGACGGCTTCGGCACCACCGCCTGCAACGACGGCGCCGACAACGACGGCGACGGCCTCCGCGACGTGCTCGACGCCGGCTGCCGCACCGCCCACGACGACGACGAGAGCGACCCGAGCGGCACCTGCTACGACGGCATCGACAGCGACGCCGACGGCTGGGTGGACGCCGACGATCCGGATTGTAGCCGCGGCAACGACGAGAGCGGCTTCGGCACCACCGAGTGCAACGACGGCCGGGACAACGACGGCAACCTCGCGTTCGACGCAGGCGATGTCGTGGGTTGTACCTCCGCCCTCGACGACGTGGAGAGCCCCGGCGCCGACGACTGCGCCAACGGCAGCGACGACGACGGCGACGGCTGGGTGGACCTCGACGACGGCGACTGCTGGCGCACCGGCAGCGAGGGCGTCGGCGGCACGCGCGCCTGCGAAAACGGCCTGGACGACGACGGGGACGGCCTCACCGACGTCGACGACCCGGGCTGCGCCGTGAGCTGGGACGACGACGAGTCCGGCACCCCCGACGACTGCGACAACGGCTCCGACGACGACGGCGACGGCTGGGCCGACGACCTCGATCCCGACTGCGCGACCTGGGGCGACGAGGTCGGCTACGGCACCGGCGACTGCGACGACGGCGTCGACGACGACGGCGACGGCTACGTGGACGCGGACGACGTCGATTGCGCCGATGCCACCGACGGCGACGAAGAGGCCGCTTCTTCCTCCTGCGCCAACGGCGGCGACGACGACGGCGACGGCTGGGTGGACGCCGACGACGCCGACTGCCTGCACGGCGGCGCCGAAGGCGACGGCTACGCCGCCTCCGCCTGCAGCGATGGCGTGGACGACGACAGCGACGGCCTCGTGGACGCCGACGATCCCGACTGCGCGAGCGGCTGGGACAACGACGAGTCCGCCCTCGGCGCCGACTGCGGCGACCTCTCCGACGAAGACGGCGACGGCTGGACCGACGCCGCCGACCCCGACTGTGACGCCGTGGGCTTCGGCGCCGCCACGTGCAACAACGGCCTCGACGACGACGGAGACGGCCTCGCCGACGCCGACGATCCCGGCTGCACCGACGCCCTCGACGACATCGAGAACGACGTCGCCTCCGCCTGCGCCGACGGCAGCGACAACGACAGCGACGGCTGGGTGGACGACGCCGATCCCGACTGCGTGAGCGCCACCGCCGAGCGCGGCGCCGTGGGCCCCGCCGAGTGCAACGACGGCCTCGACAACGACGGCGACGGCCTCGCCGACGCTGCCGACGCCGACTGTAGCGACGCGCTCGACAACCTCGAGACCCCGTCCTCCGCCGGCGGTCCGAGCTGTGTGGACGGCGCCGACGACGACGGCGACGGCTGGGTGGACGACGAGGACCCGGATTGCGCCTGGCTGGGCGAAGAGTCCGGGTTCGACAGCGACTTCACCTGCAACAACGACGCCGACGACGACGCCGACACCCTCTTCGACGCCGAGGACCCCGGCTGCAAGACGGCGATGGACACCGACGAGACCCACACGCCGGACTGTGCCAACGGCGCCGACGACGACGGCGACGGCTGGGTGGACCTCCTCGACCCGGTCTGCACCTCCGCGACCACCCTCTTCGAGACCGACGGCCTCGCGGGCGGCGCCTGCAACAACGGCCTCGACGACGACGGCGACGGCCTCATCGACGCCGAAGACTGGGGTTGCACCGACGGCGGCGACACCGACGAGGTGGACCCGGCGACCGCATGCAACGACGGCCTCGACAACGACTGCGACGGCTGGGAGGACGTGCTCGATCCCGACTGTCCGACGCCGGTCAGCGACACCGAGCCCACCAGCTCCTGCGCGGACCCCGGCTACTCCGGGCTCTACCAGTGCAACGACGGCGTCGACAACGACCTGAGCGGCGTCGCGGACGCCGACGAGCCGGGGTGTCGTAGCGGGTATGACAACCTCGAGGCGTACTAGGCAGGGCGAGCCGCCCGTTGGCGACGCGTCCCGCGCGGAGCGCGGGAGAGCGGAGCCCAAGGGCGGCGACCGCGGCCAGATCGCCCCTCCCCTCGTCAGCGCCCCGACGGAGCCGCGGCAGGGATTGAACGGAGGCCCCGCAGGGGCCGCAGTGAAAGCCCGGCGCCCGGCTCCGCCGGGCGGCCGCCGCTGTTTCGGATTAGTCGCCGCGACCGAGGACACGCCCATGCTCAAGAACGCCCGTCGTACCCACACCTGTGGAGAGCTTCGCCCCGATCACGCCGGTCAGACCGTGGTTGTGCAGGGCTGGGCCCAGAACGCGCGCGACATGGGCGGCGTGGTCTTCGTGAACCTGCGGGACCGCAACGGCCTCGTGCAGGTCGTGGCCGACGAACGTTCGCCCGAGGCGGTGCGGCAGGCTGCGGCCGGTGTGCACCTCGAGTACGTGGTCGAGGTGGAGGGGGTGGTGCAGCTCCGGGCGAGCCCGAACCCCAAGCTCCCCACCGGGATGATCGAGATCGTAGCCTCGAGCGTGAAGATCCTCTCGCGTACCCCGCCGCTGCCCTTCTCCATCGAGGGCCACATCTCCGCCAACGAGGACCTGCGGCTGCAGTACCGCTACCTCGACCTGCGCCGGCCCGAAGTGCAGAAGAACCTCGTCGCCCGCCACCGCGCCGCCATCGCCGTGCGCAAGTACATGGATGCCGAGGGCTTTGTGGAGGTGGAAACCCCGGTCCTCACCAAGGCCACGCCCGAGGGCGCGCGCGACTACCTGGTCCCCAGCCGCGTGCACGCCGGCCAGTGGTACGCGCTTCCCCAGAGCCCGCAGCTCTTCAAGCAGATCCTCATGGTCGCCGGGATGGACCGGTACTTCCAGATCGTGAAGTGTTTCCGCGACGAAGACCTCCGCGCCGACCGTCAGCCGGAGTTCACCCAGATCGACATCGAGATGAGCTTCGCCACCCGGGAGATGGTGATGGAGCTGGCCACCAACGTGGTCAAGACGCTCTGGAACGAGATCGGTGGCCACACCGTGCCGGAAATCCCGGTGATCTCCTACACCGAGGCGATCACCCGCTTCGGCGTGGACGCGCCGGACACCCGCTTCGGCATGGAGCACACCGTCGTCACCGAGCTGCTCCGGAACACCGAGTTCTCCGTGATCCGCGGCCTGCTCGACGCGGGCGGTATCGCCAAGGCCTTCGTGGTGAAGGGCGGCGGCGCGAGCGTGTCCCGCAAGCAGCTCGACGCCTGGACCGGTTTTGTGAAGTCCTACAAGCTCGGCGGGCTGATGTACGGCAAGGTCGGCGCCCCGTGGACGGGCCCGCTCTCCAAGCTCTCCGAAGCCGAACTGTCGGCGATCGCGGCCGCCACTGGCGCGGTCGAGGGCGACCTCGTGCTCCTCGGCGCCGGCAACCCCAACGCGGTCAACGCCGGCCTCGGCAAGCTCCGCCCCGCCGTCGCGAAGGAGCTCGGCGTCGTGCCCCCCGGGTACAGCTTCGTGTGGGTCGTGGACTTCCCGAGCTTCGAGAAGGACGAAGAGAGCGGCCGCTGGATGGCGGTGCACCACCCGTTCACCAGCCCCCGCCCCGAGGCGATCCCGCTCCTCGGTACCGGCCGCGAAGGCGAGATGTTCGCCGACGCGTACGACATCGTCTGCAACGGCTACGAGATCGGCGGCGGCAGCATCCGCATCCACGACCCGGACGTGCAGGCCAAGGTGTTCTCCACCATCGGCCTCACCGACGAAGAAGCGAAGATGAAGTTCGGCTTCCTCCTCGACGCGCTCCGCCACGGCGCGCCCCCGCACGGCGGCCTCGCCTTCGGCTTCGATCGCATCATCATGCTGCTCTGCGGCACGGACAATATCCGCGACGTGATTGCCTTCCCGAAGACCACCAGCGCCCAGGACCTCATGTCCGGCGCCCCCAGCCCGGTGGACGCGGGGCAGCTCAAGGAGCTGTACGTGCGCAACACGAACGAAGGGTAGGGCGCGCCGGCTCCCTCCGGTCGCCGTCGGCCTCCCTGCGGGCTCGGCCGATGGCCTCGGTCGCGGCGCTGCGCGCGCCGCGACCGGCGGCGGCTTGAACCTCCGGACCGCCGCGCGCCGGCCGGGCCGCCGCCGCCCTCCGGTCCGCCTCGCGCGTCGCGATCGGGCGCCGCGCCCCATCGACAGCCGACGCCCCCTCGCGGTATCCTCCGTGGATGGCTGACGTTCCCGGTTGGACGCCCCTCCCTTCGAGCCCACTCCCCGCCCCGGTGGAGGAGGAGCCGCTCGACGATCTGCCGTTCTGGCGCCACCCCTACAAGATCGCCGGGCTGCTGATGTTGGTGAACACGCTGCTGGTGATCGCCGAGGGGGTGCTGATCAAGTCGAACGGGCCGATCGGCACCTCCCCCTTGCCCATCCTCTTCGACCTGGTGATCGGCGGCTCCCTCCTCAACGGGAGCCTGCGGTGGCGGACCTGGGCGATCGTCCGCGCGGTGCTCGGGCTGCTCCTCATGGGTGGCCTGGCCGTCTCCACCGGCGACTTCTGCACGCCGGTGATGATGATGTGCTGGGTCGGGGGGCTGGTGAACCTGCTCGTCGGCCGCGCCAGCGGCCTGCGGATCGCGATCTCGCTCGGCGCCTTCGCGATCTACGCGCTCGCCGAGGTGCTCGGGCTGGCCCTGGCGGCGGCGGGGGTGATCTGAGGCTCGCCTAGGCCCCCGTCCGCAACCACGCCATCGCCACCCGGAGCTGGTCGTAGTCGACCGTGCCGCCGAGGGACTCGAAGACGGGCCGCACTCGATCGCTGTCCATTCCGGCGGCCGCTTCGCGCACGCGGGCGAGCGTGGCGTCGTCCACCCAGGCGGAGACGGTGACGGGCTGTTCCTGCTCGATCCACTCCACGAGGTACTGCACGACGGTGCCGGGGGCGCGGTCGAGGGTGGTGGCCACGTCGGCGATGGCGACGCCGCGCGCGAAGAGGACGGAGGCCGCGGCACGGGCGCCGGTGGGGCCGCGGGGCTCGGGCGCCTTCGCGGGCGCGCCGAGCGGAGCGCTCAGGCGAGGGGAGGCGCCCGGGTCGAGGGCGAGGCCGCGCGCGGCGGCGGAGGTCTCGATGGCGGCGAGGAAGCGCTCGCCGAGCTGGTCGAGCTTCGCGGCGCCGACGCCCTTGATCGCGGCGAAGCCGGCGAGGGAGCTCGGCCGCCGACGCGCCATCTCCATGAGCGGCGCGTCCCCGAAGATGACGTACGGCGGCACCCCGCGCTCCGACGCGAGCTGGCGGCGGAGCGCCCGGAGATCGTCGAAAACTGCCTGCTCCTCCGGGCCGAGCGCCGCGCCCTGGGCCTTCTTCCGCCGCTGGTCGGTGGCGACGAGCTCCTCGGGCGGGCGCACCCGGACGAGCCGCACCGGCACATCCCCGCGGAGGATGGGCGTGGCGGTGTGGGTGAGGCGGATCGTGGGGTAGTCGCCTTCGTCGCGGAGGAGGGCGCCGAGGTCCACGAGCTGGTCGATGAGGGAGACCAGGGTGTCCTTGTCGACGTCGCGGAGGAGGCCGTAGGTGGAGAGCAGGTGGTGGCTGCGCTGGATGACCTTGGCCTGGTTTGAGCCGCGGAGCACGTCGGCGATGTAGGCGGCGCCGTAGGGATCGCGGAGGCGGGCCACGCAGGAGAGGATCTTGCGGGCGACGGTGGTCGAGTCGGGGAACTCCTCGAGCTCCTGGTTGCAGACGTCGCAGCCGCCGCAATCGCCCTGGAGCTCTTGCCCGAAGTAGGCGGAGAGCGACTGGTGACGGCAGCGGGCGCTGGCGGCGAAGCGCTGCATCTGGAAGAGCAGGTCGCGTTGGGCGCGGACGACGGCGACGGGGACGTCGGCCTCGGCGGCGGAGCGCTCCATGAGCTGGGACCACTTCACGGCGTCGGCCGAGGAGTAGAGGAGCACACACTCGGCCGGGAGGCCGTCGCGGCCGGCGCGGCCGGTCTCCTGCTGGTAGGCCTCGACCGACTTCGGCATCGACGCGTGCACCACCGCGCGGACGTCCCCCCGATCGATGCCCATGCCGAACGCCACGGTGGCGACGACCACGTCGAGGCGTTCGTCCAGGAAGTCTTCCTGCACCTGGGAGCGACGGCCGACGTCGAGGCCGGCGTGGTAGGCCGCGGCCGAGAAGCCACGTGCAGAGAGGTGGTCGGCGAGCGACTCGGTCTGCTTACGGGAGATGCAGTAGACGATGGCGGCTTCCCCGGCGTGGCGACGGAGCACCGCCTCCACCTGCGCCTCTCCGTTGCCCACCCGCGGGAGCACCCGGTAGGTGAGGTTCGGCCTGTCGAAGGTGCCGACGAGCATCGCCGGGTCGCGCATCTGGAGCTGCGCGGCGATGTCCTCCCGCACCCGCGGCGTGGCGGTGGCGGTGAAGGCGTGCACCGGGATGTCCGGGAGCGCCTCGCGCACTTCGGCGAGGCGACGGTACTCCGGGCGGAAGTCGTGGCCCCACTGGCTGATGCAGTGCGCTTCGTCGATCGCCAGGGCGGCCACGCGCTGACGCGACAACCAGCCGAGGAAGCCCTCGCTCAGCAGGCGCTCCGGAGAGACGTAGAGCAGCTTGATCGTGCCACGTTCGACGCCACGCCGCGCCTCGGCCGCCTCGTTGGCCGGAACCGCCCCGTGGAGGGCCGCCGCCGGGTACCCGCCGAGCACCAGCCCGTCGACCTGGTCCTTCATCAGGGCGATGAGCGGCGACACCACCACGGTGAGGGACGGCTCGTCGGCCCCGCGGAGGAGCGGCGGGAGCTGGTAGCACAGGGACTTCCCGCCGCCGGTGGGCAGCACAACCAGCGAGTCGCGCCCCGCACGCGCCGCCGCCACCGCCTCCGACTGGAGGGGGCGGAGGGTGTCGAACCCCCAGTACCGGGTGAGGACGTCCTGCATGGCGGGCGGCTAACGCGGGGGGAGGGGGCGGGCGGGCCTGCCTGCCGGCCTGTCGAGGGGCGGGTGGTGCCCCACCGGCCTGCCGACTGGGCGCGCCGCGGTCGAGGAGCCGCCGGGGCGAGAATGGCGCGGCGGGGCGGTCGGACCGGCGGGGCGGCCGCGGCTACGACGCGCGCTCCGCCACGGGCGCCGCGCCGTCAGCTCGTGGTGCCGCTCGAAGCGTCGACGTCGCCGGCCGGTCCCTCGGTAGCCGGGCCCGGGTCGACGGGCGGCGGGGCGTCGCCGGCCGCGGTGGTGCCGGACTCGGGGAGCTTGCCCTCCGCACTTTTGCCCGCGAGGTAGGTGCCCGAGGAGACGCCCATGAGCGCGAGCATGGTCTCGCTGAACTCGGGCATGGTGAGGTCGGCGTAGACCGAGCGGACGAAGACCCAGCCGAGGATGATGGTCCACCCGGCCACCTGGGCGCGCTGGAGGCTCACGGCGTTGCCGTCGGAGAGCAGGTCAAAGAAGAAGCCCTTCGACGGCTGGCGAGCGATGGCCCGGGCCACCCGCTCCCTGGCGCGCTTCACCCGTTCGCTGGCGGGCGAGCGGGCGGCGGCGTCCTCGAGCTCCCGGTGCTGCTGGTGGAGGCCGCGTTCTTTCTTCTGGTCGATCATCTCCGCGCCGACCACCGTGCCGCTGCTGACGAGCACGAGCGCGAGCACGGAGGGGGAGAAGGTGTCGACGTCCCAGGTCATGAGGAAGACGAAGAGGTAGGCGAGGCCCGAGAGCACCAGCCAGAACGCCTGCTGGGTGCGGGCGAGGCTGAACGGCATCTCGGTCGCGGGCACCCTGCCGCCGCGCGTGGGCTCGCGGAGCAGCGGCGTCTTCAGCGCGAGGTAGTTCACCAGGGCGATCGTGACGAAGGCGATGACCACCCAGGTGTAGAACCAGCCCTTCGGGAGCACCGTGAGGTTCATCTTCGCGGCCGACGCGTAGAACCGGGTGTCGGAGCTGCCGATGGTGACCGCGACGTCCTTGGTGAAGCCCTTGGGCTCGCCGAGGATGAGGTTCCAGTTGTGGTCATTCTCGTTGTTGCGGTCGAGGACGAAGCTGATGATCCCGGTGTCGGGATCGCAGCTCTTCGGGGGGTTCTGGGTGATCGGGTACCCGTCGATGAACAGCACCAGCCCGTCGCAGGTGGCGCCGTTGGCCTCTTCGATGGCGCCCTGAAGGTGGTCGACGTGGAGCTGGACCATGTCGTAGAGGTAGGCCGACGAACGCTTGGCGATGATGTCGACCTTGGTCGTGCGCACCCTGGTGTCTTCGGCGGCGGGAGCGGCGGCGGGAGCGGCGGGCGCTACGGGCGCGTCAGCCGACGGCGCGGCCGCTTCGGGGCTCCCCACTTCGGCGGAGGTGGTGGACGGCTCGACGGGCTGTTCGTCCTGGGCCAAAGCCGAGGTGAGCAGCGGCAGGAGCAGGGGGAGCGTGTGGAGCATGGGGTCCTCTCGCCAGGGAGGGTACCCGAGCGCTTCCGGGCGTGGACGGCGGCGGCCACCGTGGGGACCGCCTCCGGGGAGCTCCGGAGGGGCGGCGCGGCGCTCACCAAAGCACGTCGCCGCCGGGTTCCCCGCAAGGAAGGCGTCGTGAGTGGTCGTGGATCTCGCCGCGGGAGGGTCGGCGACGACGCGGGCGATGGCGCGGCAGCCGAGGTGGCGCGCAGCCTACGCGGCACTGAGGGGGCGGCGGTTGCCCCGACCTCGGCGACTTCTGCTCGGCGGCGGGCGCCGGCCGCCGCCGCAGCGGCGCCACCGGCCTCCGCGGCCGTGCACAACGCGCGGAGGTTCGTGAACCTCGGGCAGTTGTGAGCGCCCGGAGGCCGCGAAGGGTGCACAAGTGGCGACGGTTGCCCCGACCTCGGCGACTTCTGCTCGGCGGGGGGGGCGGCGGTGGGCGCGGCGGAGGCGTCTGCGGCCTCCGGGGCGCCGCGATCGCCTCCGCGGCCGTGCACAACGCGCGGAGGTTGGTGGGCCTCGGGCAGTTGTGCACGCTTGGAGGCGGCGAACCGCTCACAAGTGGCGACGATTGCCCCGACCTCGGCGACTTCTGCTCGGCGAGGGGCGGCGGTGGGCGCGGCGGAGGCGTCTGCGGCCTCCGGGGCGCCGCGATCGCCTCCGCGGCCGTGCGCAACGCGCGGAGGTTCGTGAACCTCGGGCAGTTGTGAGCGCCCGGAGGCCGCGAAGGGTGCACAAGTGGCGACGTTTGCCCCGACCTCGGCGACTTCTGCTCGGCGGGGGGCGGCGGTGGGCGCCGGAGCGGCGCCACCGGGCTCGGGTCGCTGTAAGTCCCCTCATCCGGCGCTGCGCGCCACCTTCTCCCGGAGGGAGAAGGGTAGGAAGTTCGCACTCATGTCGAGGTTTGATGACGACGAAGACGCCGCGGCCGCCGCTCCCCGTCACAGATGGATCGCCCCCGCGGCGCCGCGATGCGCGCCGGACCCTACGCGACCTCGCGGACCGGGCCCAGCGCATCGCCCAGATCGGGGATCGACCTCAGGCCTTTGGCGTGGCGACCCCGCCGACGGACAGCGGATACCGTCGCGAGGCGTAGACCGCGATGGCGATCGCCACCAGCACCAGCAGCGCCGAGGTGGCCTCGCCGTTGGTGATGGCCGTGCCGAAGAGGCGGCCGCGTTCCTCGTCCCCGCGGAAGAGCTCGTTGATGGAGCGGAAGATCGGGTAGAGCGTGAGGAGCATCACGAAGCGCTGGCCGACGAATCGGCGGGGCATGAAAACCAGGAACAGCCCGAGCGCCGCGTTGAAGAGGATCTCGTGCACCTGAGTGGGAATCCGGGGAACGCCCGCCGGGGCGATCGCGCCGGAAGGGAACGTGATCGCCCAGGCCCCATCGGTGGCCTGGCCGTAGCAGCACCCCGCGCCGAGGCAGCCGAAGCGGCCGATGGCGTGGCCGAAGGCGACGGACGGCGCCATGGCGTCGAAGAGGACGAGCGACGAGACCTTCCGCCAGCGGGCGTACAGCAGGTACATCGCGATGGAGAGGAGGAGGCCGCCGTAGAAGACCATGCCGCCGTCGCGCAGGGCGAACATCTCGACGGGCTTCGCCACGAATCGTTCGAAGTGGGTGCGGACGTACTCGGCGCGCCCGCCGACCACCCCGCCGAACATCGCGAGGATGCCGAGGTCCCAGCCCCACTCGGGGTCCTGGCCGTCGCGACGGAGCTGCGCCGTTCCATAGAGCAAGCCCAGGAACAACCCGGTGGCCAGCATGAAGCCGTAGGTCGGCACCGCGAAGGTGCCGACGTGGAACATCACCGGGTGCATCGTTACTCGGCGGCCGCGGACCCGGCGGCCGGCTTGCCCGTGGGCGCCTCCACCGTCTCCTTCTTCTCCAGCCAGTAGCTGATCGCGAACATGCTCACGCCGATCACGATCGCGGCGTCCGCGATGTTCCAGATCGGGTAGACGTTGGTGTGGCCGGGACCGTTGGCGCGAAGCCAGCTCTTCAGCGGCTCCATGCCCGCGTACACCTTCACCATGTCGGTGACCTCGCCGCGCATCACCCGGTCGATGAAGTTGCCGATGGCGCCGGAGAAGATGAAGCCCATGGCGGCGGACTGGAAGCGGTCGGTCGACTTGAGCTGGCGGAGCCCCTGGACGATCACCACCACGGCCACCGCGGTGAACGCGTAGAACACCCAGTAACGGTACTCGAAGCTGTCGAGCGCGGAGAAGGCCGCGCCCTTGTTCTTGGCGTGCGCCAGGGAGAGGAACTGCGGGATGATCGACCGCTCCTCGTGCTCCGCGAGGTTCGCGCGGACCCAGATCTTGGAGAGCTGATCCAGCGCGAGCATGATGGACGCGGTGGCGGCGAACATGACGGTCTTGGGCGACATCCGGACCAACCTCGGGCGCGACGATAGCCTGAGGTCAACGGCGCGTCGACAGCGGATCGAGCGCCGCGACGACGTGTGACCCTGCGCGACGGCCTCGGCACGACCTCCGCCGCGAGACCGCCGCGAGACGCCCGCCCGTGCCCGCCTGGGCGTCGGCCCTGCGGTCCATCGGGCGAACGGCCCGGGGCGGCGGGGGGAGCAGGCGGCCGGCGGGCGGGTTAGGCCGCGCGGCACCGAGAGGAAGCTCATGCAGCGCGAAACGATGCCGGTCGACGTCCTGTTCGTAGGGGGCGGCCCGGCCTGCCTCGCGGGCGCCATCCGCCTGATGGACCTCATCTCCGCCCACAACAGCTCCGGCGCCGAGCCGAAGCTCCCCGAGCTCACCATCGGCCTGATGGACAAGGGCTCCGAGATCGGCGCCCACGCCATCTCCGGCGCGGTGCTCGACCCCACGGCGCTCGACGAGCTGATCCCCGACTGGAAGAGCCAGGACCCCACCTTCCTCGAGCGCTACATCGAGAAGGAGACGTTCCTCACCCTCACCAAGACGATGGCGATCCCCGCCCCGATGATGCCGCCGGGCATGGAAGATCACGGCAACCCGATCATCTCCATCGCCAAGTTCCAGAAGTGGCTGGCGGCGCAGGCCGAGGCGCGCGGCGTGATGCTCTTCGCGGGCTTCGCCGGCACCCAGCTCCTCTACGAAAACGGCGTGGTCACCGGCGTGCGCACGGGCGACAAGGGCATCGGCCCCGACGGGCAGCCCAAGCCCAACTTCGAGCCCGGCATCGACATCATGGCGAAGGTCACGGTGCTCGGCGAGGGCCCTCGGGGCACGCTCACTCGTCAGCTCATCAACCGCTACGACCTGAGCAAGGACAGCCAGCCCATGGCCTACGAGGTCGGGGTGAAGGAGGTCATCGAGATGCCGCCCGGCACGGTCACGCAGGGCGAGGTCATCCTCGGCTTCGGCTACCCGCTCGACCTGAACACCTTCGGCGGCACCTTCATCTACTCCATGGCCGGCGATCGGTACGCCGTGGGCATGCTCGTGGGGCTCGACGCGAAGGACCCCGCGATGGACGCCCACTACCTCCTGCAGAAGTTCAAGGACCACCCGGCGATCCGCGCGAAGCTCGGCAAGGGCAAGGTCGTGAAGTACGGCGCCAAGGCGGTCACCGTGGGCGGCTGGGGCTCGGTGCCCAAGCTCTACGCGCCCGGCGCGATGATCGTGGGCGACAGCGCGAGCTTCCTCAACCCGGGCCGCATCAAGGGGATCCACCTCTCGATGAAGTCGGGCATGCTCGCCGCCGAGGCCGCCTTCGAGGCGCTCAAGAAGGGCGAGCCCACGGAGGAGGTGCTGAAGGTCTACAAGGAGAAGGTGGACGCGAGCTGGATCCGCACCGAGATGGAGCCCACCAAGAACTTCCACCCGGCGATGGAGAAGGGCGTCATCGGCGGCATGGCCACGGTCGGCCTCCAGATGTTCTTCGGTCCCGGCGAGCAGAAGCCGTTCCACGCCGACTACGAGGGCATGCGGAAGAACGCGGCGGTGCGCGGCCAGCACCCGTACCCCAACCGCGACGACATCACCTACGACGGCACCTACATCGTCGACAAGCTCACCGACGTGTACTTCTCCGGCACCAAGCACGAAGAGAAGCAGCCGGCGCACCTCCACATCGTCGACAAGAACATCTGCGCCACCCAGTGCGCCGAAGAGTACGGCAACCCCTGCACCCGCTTCTGTCCGGCCCAGGTGTACAACATGCACCACGACGACAAGACCGGGCGCATGGAGATGCACGTCGACTTCAGCAACTGCGTCCACTGCAAGACCTGCGACATCCGCGACCCGTACCAGATCATCACCTGGGTGCCGCCGGAGGGCGGGCAGGGGCCGGAGTATGGGATTCTTTGAGGCGGGGGGCGTTGGGTTTTAGGCCTTAGGGAGGCCGAGGGCGGCGGCCGCCCGGCCGGAGGCCGGTCGCCGGGCTGCTGCGGGGCTCGGCGCGGAGCGCCTCGGTCGGCGCGGAGCGCCGACTGGCCGCTGCGCGGCCACCCGCTCCGCATCCCTGCCGCGGTGCGGCGGGGGCGGAGCCGTTGGCTGCAGGCCGTGGGGCGGGCCGGAGGGGAGGGACCTTCCGCCGGCGCCCCTTCGTCTCAACACAAGGTTGATGTGGGGCGGGCCTTTCTCCCCTTCTCCCTCCG
>CAIXRH010000220.1 GCA_903921785.1 uncultured Pseudomonadota bacterium | reverse complement strand
CTGCTCGCAGGCGAGGACACCCTGGCCTGTGCCGTAGCCATCTCCGTCGGTGTCGGGGAACCAGACCGAGCCGGAGCGCGCGGCGTCGGCATCGTCACAGTCGTCGGGCACCGCGACCCACCCGGCGCCAGCGTCGTGGCACGTGGCCTGGGTGACCGCGGGGTCGCCGTGGCCGTCGGCGTCGGCGTCGGCGTACCAGGTGCAAACCGGGGCGTCGATGATGAGGCGGCCCAGGCCGTCCCAATAGTCACCATCCCCGGTGACCACCTCGGGGTGCCCGTCGCCGTTCATGTCGAAGCCGCCGACCACAGTCGTCGCAACCGTGAATCCCCATTCAGCCGGATTGCCCGGCAGCCAGAGGGGTGATGTTTCGAGTCGCGACGATGCGCCGAACACAAGCCGTACGCCCTCCGACTCCACGATCGCAAGGTCGTCGTAGCCGTCGGCATCCACGTCCCCGATGCCCCCCAGGTTGAGGGCCTCCTCCGCCAGCCACGCTGTGGCATCGGGGTCGGGACCGGAGGGTGAACCATACACGATCACCGTCCCCCCGTCTGTGTCTGCGAGGATCGGGTCACCCCAAGCCGTCAGCGCGAGATCGGCGAACCCGTCCGCGTCGAGGTCCCCCGCGACGGCGACGCTGGGTGCATTAAGGCGACCCGCCTGCGCCTCGACCTGCCAGTCGGCGGAGCCCAACGCGAACAGATACGGAGATTCGTCGCCCGCGCACAGGTAACACTCCGACGCGACATCGGAGTACCCGTCCCCGTTCAGATCTGCCGCTCCCGGGGCCCCAAACGGGATCGACGAGCCGTCGTTGTCCGGTACCGGATTCGAGATGAGATGCGGGCACGGATCAGGGCCGTCTGGTCCGCCGGAATACGCGAACAACGCCCCCCCCGACCCGGCGACGGAATCACTCGTCTTGCCCCACAGGAGATCTGGAACCAGCAGCTCCGCATACCCGTCGCCGTCCATGTCCCCCCCGCCGGCCGCATCGATTCCGAATGCGCTGAAGGCGTCCTCGCTCCCATCCTCGGGTCGGGTGAGCACTCGCTCGGAGTCCCCGCTCAGGCCATCGGGCCCGCCAAGATACACCGCGAGCTTGCCTGGCGCATCATGCACCCCGACGCCCAGGTCGTCGTACCCGTCGCCGTTGGTGTCCCCCACCGCGAGGGAGTGCCCGTAGATTCCATCCCCTGTCGGGTTGAACGTCTGCGCGCTCAGCTCGGCGACGGTGGACCGCACGCCGCGGGCGGAGCCAGAGAGCACCAACACCAGGTCCACGCCGGGCTCGGTGAGCGCGATGTCGCTGTAGCCATCCCCGTCGAAGTCACCGCCCGCGACGCGCCACCCGAAGACGGGGGGATCCCAGCCCGGCTGAACTCCATAGAGCTCCGTCCGGTGCATCGCGAGGTCGGGATCGGCGGCGAGGCCGACCCCTGGGGCGACCAGGGCCAGCGTCACGCCAACCCCAAGCACCGCCCTCCAACGCGCCCCAACCCCGAACCCGGTCGCCGTGCCCATACGACACCGTACCCCGCGCACGCGCCGCACGCTTCCCTCAACCTCCCCAATCGCGCCCGCCGACGCTTGTCATGGCTCGCGACGGTCGAGCAGGGACGGGAGGTGGGACCCTGATCGTCACCTCGACCGTCGGCGGCACCGCCCGGCCTCCCGCCTGCGCGTCCGCCCGT
>CAIXRH010000219.1 GCA_903921785.1 uncultured Pseudomonadota bacterium | reverse complement strand
TCCGGCGAGCCGAGGCCGAGCGCATCTTCGTCGGCTCCGCCGCGCGGCCGCTGGTCGGCTGATGGCCGCTGGCGCCGATCCGGGGAGCGCCGCCGCCTTCGGCGGGCGCACCCCGCGGATCGCCATCGCCGGAAACCCCAACACCGGGAAGACGAGCCTGTTCAACCGGCTCACCGGAAAGAGCGCCCGGGTCGGGAACTACCCGGGGGTCACGGTGGAGCGCGAGGAGGGGCGATGGCGCCTCCCCGGTCGGGTCGTCGACATGGTCGACATCCCCGGCACGTACTCGTTCGCGGCGCGGTCGGCGGAGGAGCAGGTGGCCGTGCGGGCGGTCTTCGGGCTCGACGGCGCCCCGCGGCCCGACCTGGTGCTGCTGGTGGTGGACGCGACCCAGCTCGTCCGAAACCTCTACCTGGCGGTGCAGCTCGCGGAGGCGAACCTCCCGTTCGTCATCGCGCTGAACCTGATCGACGTGGCGCGGAAGCAGGGGATCGCCCCCGATCCGGCGCGCCTCGCCGAGGCGTTCGGGGTGCCGGTCGTGGCGGTGAGCGCGCACACCGGGGAGGGGCTGGAGCGGCTGGCGACCACTGTCGGTGTGGCGCTCGACGATCTCCCGCGCCCCGACATCGACCTCGCGTATTCCCCCGAGCTGGAGGCCGACCTCGACGCGTTGGTTCCCTATGCTGCGGCCGCAACCCCGGGGGAGGGGAGGGCGCTCGCGCTCTGGTCGCTGCTCTCGGTGGAAGAAGGCGACGAGCTCCTCGACGTGCCGCCCGCCGTCCGCACCCAGGTGGCGGCCATCCGCGCCCGCGCCACTGCGGCCGGGCGCGACCCCGACCTGGAGATTGTCTCTACGCGGTACCACTGGGTCGAGGCCTTCGACTTCGGGGTCGCGCCGGCCAAGGCCGGACCGAGCACCAGCGAGCGCTTCGATCGGTTCCTGCTCCACCCGGTCTCGGGCGGGCTCATCTTCCTCGGGGTGATGACCCTGTTGTTCCAGGCGCTCTTCACGTGGAGCGACCCGCTGGTCCGGCTGGTCGAAGCGGGCTTCAGCTGGCTGGGGAGCACCGTCGAAGGCGCCTTGCCGCCCGGCGTGCTCAACGATCTGCTGGTGCAGGGGGTGATCAACGGCGTCGGCAGCGTCATCGTCTTCCTGCCGCAGATCCTCCTGTTGTTCTTCCTCATCGGCTTCCTCGAAGACAGCGGCTACATGTCGCGGGTCGCCTTCCTGGTGGATCGGCTGATGCGCAGCATCGGCCTGCACGGCAAGGCCTTCGTGCCGATGCTCTCGGGCTACGCCTGCGCGGTGCCGGCCATCATGGCCACCCGTACGCTCGAACGCCGCCGCGACCGACTCCTCACCATGATGGTGGTGCCGCTGATGTCGTGTTCGGCGCGGCTGCCCGTCTACACGCTGGTTGTGGCGGTGGTCTTCCCGCCTGGCGCCTCGATCCTGGGCATCCCCTCGCGGGTGGCGGCGATGGTGGCGATGTACCTGTTCTCCACGGGGATGGCGCTGCTCGCCGCCGGCGTGCTCGGGCGCACCCTCCTCCGGGGCCCGAACATTCCGCTGCTCCTCGAGCTCCCGCCCTACCGCATGCCCCGCCTCGCCACCGTGGTGCGGCAGATGTGGATGCGGGCGAAGTCGTTCCTCACTGAGGCCGGCACCACGATCCTCGCCGCCACGCTGGTGCTCTGGGGGCTGCTCTATTTCCCTCGGTATGAGCCACCCCCGGGAACCCCGGAGCGAACGATGGAGGTCGCGCGGGCCGACCAGCTCGCGCACAGCGCTGGCGGCCAGCTCGGCCGGGCGATCACCCCGATCATCGAGCCGCTCGGCTTCGACTGGAAGATCGGCGTCGGCCTCGTGGGCGCCTTCGCCGCGCGCGAGGTCTTCGTCTCCACGATGGGCGTGATGTACGGCATCGGGGAGGACGCCGACGAGACCAGCGCCGGCCTGCGCAGCACCATGCAGGCCGAGACCCGCGACGACGGAACGCCGCTCTGGACGCCGCTGACCGGCCTCTCGCTGATGGTCTTCTTCGCGCTGTCGGCGCAGTGCCTCAGCACGCTCGCCGTGGTTCGACGCGAGTCGCACAGCTGGCGTTGGCCGGCACTTTTGTTCGTGTATATGACCACGCTCGCCTGGAGCGCCAGCGCGGCGGTCCAGGGGGTTGGTCACCTGTTCGGGTTCCGGTAGCCGCGCCTTCCGGCTCGGGGGGCCAGCCCGGGCGCTGCGCAAACACGCGTCGCCCAAGTGGCTGAAATCGTTCACCGCAAGCCGGGCTGGCCCACCCCGCGTCGCCGGTTGTACGGCTGACCGAGGAGGCGGGTTACCAACCCGCCGCCGACCGAAGCCGAACTACAACCGGCAGAAAAGTGAGCCGATCCGGGCCCGAGCGTTAGCGTAGCGCCCGCATCGGCGGGGCGCGGCTACTTTCCCGGGATCAGCTGTCCTTCTTCTTGTGCTTGCCCTTCTTGCCGCCGCCGCCGTTGCCTTCGAGGCGCTTGTAGATGTCGGAGACATCGGGCACCAGGACGACCTCGATGCGGCGATTGCGGGCCTGGCCGCTGGCGCTGCTGTTGCTCTCGACCGGCTTGGTGTCGGCGTAGCTGGCGGCCGAGATGTGGTTGCGCGGGAAGCCGGCGGCGATCATCGCGTCGGTGACCACGATGCCGCGGGAGGCGCCGAGGTACCAGTTGCTGGGGAACTGGGGGGTGTTGATCGGGTCGCTGTCGGTGTGCCCTTCCACCTGGAAGTCCCGATCCGGGGTGCGGCGGGAGAGGGCGCGGGCGAGGGTCTGCACCGCTTCCCGACCGTCGGCCGAGAGGGTGTCGCTGCCCTTGGCGAAGAGCACGTCGCTCTTGAGGCTGAGGGTGACCCGACCATCGGTGACGTCGATGGAGAGGAACCCGCGATCGACCAGGGGCTTGAGGTCCTCGCGGAGGTCCTTCACCTGCTGGCGTTCCTTCTCCACGATCGCATCGAGCTTCTCGACGCGCATGAGCAGCCGGGCGTTCTCCTCCTGGAGAGCCTGGTATTCTTCCTGGGGGACACAGGCGTTGAGCATCAGGAACAGAGCGAGCATTCGTACCTCCACGCCGCGGCTATCCCGACGGCGGGAACGGCGCCGCTGAGCAGGCTACTGGGTCGCCATGCACGCGCGCTGGTCGATCCCGTTCTCCTTCGCCGCGGTCGGCTGCTGCGCCCTCCCGGGCGGGCTCCAGGCACCGGGCGCTCCCGGAGAGGTCGGGCGCCCCCCGGATGCCCTCCCGCCCCCGGGGCTCCGCGGCGCCCTCCTCGACGTCGTGCCTCGCGACGGCTGGGCGCCGCCCGACGTGCCCGCAGAGGGGCTCTACCGGATTGACCTCACCGACGGCGCCCGGACGCGGGTGGGCGCGGCGGCGCCAGGCGTCGATGAGGATGTGGTGGCGGTGACGGCGGCTCGCGGCGCCGCGGCGGTGCTCGTCGAAACCAGCACGACCCGCCTGGTCCGGCGCTTCGACGCGGCCGGCGTCCCGACCGACACGCCCGCGCCCAACCCCGAACCCCGCGTGGACACCGCCACCTGGACCGCCGCGCTGCTCGGCGACGGGTCCGTGGGCTTCACGGCCGCCCTGCTCGACATCACCAACCTCCACTATCGCCTTCGTGTCCGCACGCCCGGCAAGCCGGAGCTGGCCCCGGACCTTGAGTTTGTCATCTCCCCCGTCGTCGCGTGGGCGCCCGACGCGGTGGTGGTGAGCCGGGCGGGGGACGCCGGCGGGCCGGTGGTCGACTGCGCGTGGCGGCTCCCGCTCGACGGCGGGGCGCCCGAGCGGCTCTGGTGCTTCGACCGGCAAGGTGCGACGCTCGGGGGGATCACGGAGATGGCCATGGCGCCCGACGGGCACCACCTCGCCGCGGTCATCGGCGGCGCCGGTGAGCCGGGAACGCTCTATGTGGGCGACACCCCCGGCGAGCTCGCGCGGGTGACGTTCCCGACGGGCGCTCCCGTCGATCCGTACAGCGCGCACGGTGGCCCCCGCGCCCTCGCCTGGGCCCCCGACTCCGCGCATCTCGCCGTCCTCGCCGATCAAGACGGCCCTTGTTGGGGCGACCGACTGGACCGCGCGTGCAGCGACGCGCTCTACGTGGTCTCCGCAGATGGTTCGGGCGCGGCGCGGTTCGGGCCGTACCAGCCCGGCGGCGGCGTGCTCGCATGGGGGGCGGAGTAGGTCAGAGACAAGGTTGAAGGGCCGTGGCCCGACATCGGCCTGCCCGGCGGGATCGTCGGCGGTCGAGGAGCGGCCGGCGGTGAGAATGGCGGGGTGGGCGGAGGGGCCGCGCTCACAGCCCGCGCGCGATCACGAGCGTCACCCCGAGAGCGCCGTCGCGGGCCTCCGCGAGCCCCACCATCCGCCCCTCCGCCGCGAGCACCACCGGCGGCGTCGGGTACTCGGGCGGCAGGACGAAGCTCGGCGCCCGGAGGTCCCCGCGGGGAAACGTTGCGCCGACGGCCAGTTCGGCCCGCTCCGCGACCGTCAGTCGGCGGACCGGGCACCACGGGAGCACCGCTTCTCCCTGGATGCGGCGCGTTGCGCCGGGCCCGGGGTCGCCCCACGGGCCGATGGCGGTGCGGTGGAGCGCCGTGAGGTGGGCGCGGGCGCCGGTGGCCCGGCCGAGCTCGCGGGCGAGGGCGCGGACGTAGAACCCGCCGGCGACGTCGATCTCCAGGGCGCTCCGTCGCGGCAGGTCGTGACGGAGCCACCGCCCCGCCGAGAGCAGCACCCGGCTCGGGGGGAGCGCTACCGCCTCGCCCCGCGCCGCCCGGACCCACGCACGCTCGCCCTCCACCCGCTTGTTGCTGGTCACGGGCGGGACCTGCTCGTGCCAGCCGCGGAACGGCGCCAGCGCCGCGTCGAGCGCGGCGGGGGTGAGGTCGGCGGTGTCCCCGTGGGCGACGACCTCTCCGGCGGGGTCGCCGTTGTCGGTCTCGGCGCCCCAGGCCACCTCCGCGACGTACCGCTTGGGGACCCCGTGCAGGTACGGGAAGAGGCGCGTGGCCTCGCCGACGAGGACGAGGAGCAGCCCCTCGGCGAACGGGTCGAGGGCGCCGCCATGGCACATCCGCGCCTTGCCCGAGCGCAGGCCCTCGACCACGGCGTGGCTCGACGGCCCCACGGGCTTGTGCACGAGGTGGACACCGGGCGCGAGCGGGGCGGGACGCTCCATGCCGGGAAGGTAGCCGGCCGGCTATGCTTCGGGGGTGACCGCCGGCCCCTCCGCCCGCCTGCCTTTGGAGTTCACCGCCGCCCGCGGGCGGGTGATCGTGCGCCCGGCATGGACCACGGCGGAGGTCGCCACCGAGGTGGAGGCGCTCCTCGTCGCGTGGGAGGCGAGGTTGCCCGCGGATCGGTCCGCCCGCATCGTCGTGAAGCCGAACCTCAACAACGATCTTGTCGCCCTCAGCGGCAACTGCGCCGACCTCCGGGTGCTCGAGGCGCTGCTCGCCGGCCTCCGCCGCCGCGGCTACACCGACCTTACCGTGGCCGACGGGAGCAACGTCGGCGTGGAGCGCCGGAACATCTCCTCGTTCAAGCGCCTCCGGGTGGACAAGCTGGCGGCACGCCACGGTGCCCGCTGGGTGGACCTCAACCGCGACGAAGGCCGCCGCATCCCGCTCCACGCCGGCGCCGAGCCGCTGGTGGCGAAGACCGTGCTCGATGCGGACTTCCTCATCTCCGTACCCAAGGTGAAGACCCACGCCGAGGCCGGGCTGAGCTGCGCGATGAAGAACTGGGTCGGCATCTGTGTCGGGCAGGACAAGCGGCACATGCACCGCGATCTCGGCCGGAACATCTTCCTGCTCTCCGAGGTGGTGCAGCCCGATCTGGTGCTGGTGGACGGCCTCGTGGGCATGGAGGGCAACGGCCCGGGCGACGGCGATCCGGTGCGCCTCGGCTTCCTCGCCGCGGCGGACGATGCCTTCCTCAACGACCTGGTGATGGCGCGGCTGGTGGGCGTGCCGGTGGCCTCGGTGCCGTACCTCGCCCACGCGCGCCACGACGGCGTGCTCGACGACACCCTGGCGGCGCGCGTAGAAGCCGAGGTCCCCACGCTGGTCTCGATCCAGCCGCCGCCGCCGCGCAGTCGGCTCGCGGTGCTCTCGGAGTCGCCGAGCCTGACGTGGCTCAAGCTGGCGGTGCGGCCGGTGGTCTCGCAGCCGATGGTTGCGGAGCTGGCCTACAAGGCGAAGATCATCCAGGACGTGTACTCGCTCGACGACGACACCCTCCAGCTCTCGGGGCGCGACGCCACGACCTGCGGGGACTGCCGCCGCTGCGAGGACTTCTGCCCCACCGGCCTCAAGGTGGAGCAGATCGGGGTCGTCCTTGAAGCGCCTTCGTGCATCCAGTGTTTGTATTGCTGGTGGGCGTGCCCGAAGGGCGCGCTCACCCTCACCGGTGAGGCGCGGGCGATGCAGCGGCAGGTCGATCGGTACAAGGCGGTGATCGAGACGATCTGAGCGGTCGACGCGCTGCCTTGGGGGGCCGGAGAACAGCGTGGGCGACGAGCGCTTTCGCGGCGTTGCGGAAGGTGGCCGGCCGGGAGCCGCGCGCGAGCGGCGCCGCCGCGAGCCTGGAGGGGGGCCGGCGACAGCCCGCGT
This sequence comes from uncultured Pseudomonadota bacterium, assembly GCA_903921785.1. Lineage (GTDB taxonomy): Bacteria > Myxococcota_A > UBA796 > UBA796 > SXON01 > SXON01. Next base: position 36,085 of record CAIXRH010000219.1, on the reverse strand, counting down.
CCGCCGGGCCACCTCACGTCGTCGCCGCGTCGGTGACGCCGACGGTCCCCACGGCGCCGCTTCCGCGGGAGCGTGATCGCGCCCACCGAGCCCCCGCCCCGATCGTGGTTACCTCTGCGCCATGATCGACGAGCCCAAGTTCCGTCAGGTGGTCGCCGCCGCGCTCCGTGACCTCGGCCGCCAGGTCGACACCGTCGACACCGACGCGTTCGACTGGAAGCTCACCGAGGGCGTGCTCTCGGTGGAGTTCGAAGCGGGCGGCGTCTTCGTGCTCAGCCAGCAGGTGCCGGTGCGCGAGCTGTGGCTCTCCGCGTTCTCCCGCGCCTGGCACTTCCGCATCGGTGAGTCGGCGTGGTTGGAGCGGGACTCCGGGCAGCCGCTCGCGGCCGTGCTCTCGGAGCTGTTCAGCCGGAAGCTGGGGTTCGCGGTGGCGCTGTCGGAGCCGCCGCTCAGCTAAGCTCCTGCGGCCCTTGGGGGGAGCTACGGGCCGGGTCCTGCGCGCCGCGGCCTACGGGCGCCGCCGCCTACCCTCGCCCGGTGCTCCCGAACCCGCCCGTTCCGCGCGCGCCGCGGGCCTCGGGCAGCCGCGCGACCCGCGCCACCTCGACCCACGGGAGCTGTTGGAAGAGGATCTGCGCGATCCGCTCGCCGCGCTGCACCACGAACGGCGCCTCCCCGTGGTTGATGAGCGGCACCTTGATCTCCCCGCGATAGTCGCTGTCGATCGTGCCGGGGCTGTTGATCAGGGTGATCCCGTGCTCCAGGGCGAGGCCCGAGCGCGGCCGCACCTGCCCCTCCCAGCCTTCCGGGATGGCCAGGGCTACGCCCGTCGGCACCAACGCGCGCTTGCCGGGGGCGATGGTGATCGGCTCGGTGACTGCGGCCCGCAGGTCGAACCCCGCGGCGCCCGCCGTGGCTCGTGCGGGCAGCGGCAGCCCTTCGCCGTGGGGGAGGACGACCAGGGAGATCACTTCCATGGTCGACCTCATAACGCACCGCCCCGACCGGATACCCTGAGGTGTGCTCGCCGCCCGCGTCGCCCTCCCGCTCCTGGATCGCCTCCGGCGGTCGCCGTTCGGCGGGGCGTGGCTCACGGGCGCGGCCTTCGGGCTCGAGGCCGGCGAGCGGCTCTTCGTCTCCACCACCCGGGTGATGCCCTATGCCGACGAGGCGGTGGACGCGTGGATCACCACGGAGCCGGCCGACCTGGACCGGATGCTCACCGGCACCCCCCCTGCGGGACAGGTTGGGTATCGGCTGGGGAATCGTCCCGACGCCGCCCCGCGCGTGCAGCAGGCCCGCGCCATCTTCGCCCTCGCCGCGCTGGGCTGGTGTGGCCCCTGGCCCGACCCCGCCGCCGACCGCGAGCTGGTGGACCTCACCCGCCGCGCGGCGCTCGACCTAGCGCTCGGCCCTGCCGATCGGGTCACGGCCCTGTTTCCGCCCGAGGCGCCCCTCGAGCTCGCGCGCCTTCGCCTGCGCTTCACCGACGGGGCCCGTCCCCGGCGCTGCACCCTCGGCCTCTCCGACACCCCCGGCGCCCCCGAGCTCTGGACGGACGGCGACGCGCGCCTGCTGCGGATCGCGGCGCTCCACATCCTCGAGTCCGGCTCGTGCCCATCCACGCTGGAGACCGACCGGGGCGTGATCCGCTTCACCGCCGCGCCGCTGCCGCTGCCCCACGCGCTGAGCGCGCTCGTTCGGGTCGGATAGCGGGTCCGGTGCTCCCGCTCCACCCGCTTCAGGTCGCCGCCCACGCCGCCGCCGACACCCGGGGCCAGCCCGGCTACGTCGACCCGTTCTCCGGGCTCTTCGTGATGACGGCGACCGGGCTCCGCAGCCGCGGCTTCTGCTGCGGCAACGGCTGCCGCCACTGCCCGTACGATGAGGCGGAGCGGCGGCGGGCGGGGCGGCCGCGGAGCTGACGGGCCGGCCCGCGTCCGCGCGGCCCGTCGGAGCGCCGCCTACGCCTTCGCCGCCGACTTGTTCCCCAGCGCGAGCAGCGCGGAGACCTCGCGGCGGAGCCGCACCACCTCTTCCGAGTAGAACCCGTAGGCGCCGCTGCTGGCGTTGCGGGCCTGGTGTTTGCGCAGCGCGAGCGTGGTGAGCGCCTTGACGTACTGCCCGTGGGGAACCCCTGCCGGAACCCAGTGTTTGGAGGAGCGGCGGAACCAACTGCCGGCGTTCTTGGCGTGCGCCAGGGGGAGCAGGTTGCTGCGCACCTCGTCCGCGAGCTCGCGGCGGATGGTCGCCCGCTCCTCCCACAAGGCGAGCTGGAAGACGCCCACCAGGATGAGGAATTCCACGATGAACAGGCCGAAGTTGGCGACCATGAAGGTGCTGTTCTCGGTGATGTCCCCCAGGGTGAGCATGCCGTTCCACGTGGCGTGGATGCTCATCGCCACCCCGAAGCCGATGAACGGAGCGACGCCCTTCCAGCCCCAGCCGCGGAAGCGGGCGAAGCCGAGCATCGCGCCGACGCAGCTCGTGGCGCACGCGTGCATCACCGCGGAGAAGAAGGTGCGGATCACCACCGTGAACATCCAGCTCCACATGTCGCCCGCGGCGGCCACGTTGAGGAAGTAGAACAGGTTCTCGGTCATCCCGAAGCCGAGGCCGGCCGCGGCGCCGTACACGAAGCCGTCCGTGGCGTTGTCGAAGTGCCGCGAGAACATCACCGCGAAGAGCACCAGTGCCTTCATCGGCTCCTCGACCACCGGGGCCACGAGCACCGCCCCGTAGGTCTCCGCGTTCTCCGGGCCGATGACGAAGCCGAGCAGCGCGATGAGGCTCTCATTTCCGACCAACGCGAAGCACACCGCGCCGCACGCGCCCCAGAGGAACGTGAGGAGGAACAACCAGATCGGCTCCCGATCGTGGCGGTCCATGAACCACACGATGATCAGGAAGGTCAGCATCGGCACCGAAGCGGCGAAGACGCTGAGCAAAGAAAGGATCAGGAACACGCCGGCTCCAGGGGGGCAGGCCCAAGATAGCCGACCGGGGCGCCCGGGGCCGGTTCCGCGGCGTAGGCCGCGCAGCGGCCTACGCCAGGAGCTGCGCCAACTCGCCGGACTCGTGGAGCTGCTTGAGGATGTCGGCCCCGCCCACCAGCTCCCCGTTCACGAACACCTGGGGGATCGTCGGCCAGCCGCTGTACTCCTTCACGCCCTCACGCACATCTCCATCCGAGAGCACGTCGAACGCGAAGAACGGCTTGTTGTAGGACTTGAGGATGCCGGCGGCGCTCGCGGAGAACCCGCAGCTCGGGGCGTCGGGGACCCCCTTCATGAACACCACCACCTTGTTGCCCTTCACCACCTCGTCCACGTACTCGCGGACCGGCTTGTCGCCTCGCGGAGACTTGGGCTCCTCGGGCTCGGGCGGCCGGGCGGCGGTGCGGACCTGCGGCAGCGGCACGCTCGGGCGCGGGGCTGGGGAGCCGACGAGGGGGAGGCGGCGCTTGATCCGGTCGATGATGCCCATGGTTGACTCCGCGGTAGCCATAGTCACCCCGGCGGCGGCTGCCTGTGGGCGAGGTCACCGGGTTATCGGTGTGCCATGCAGCCCCGCCTCCTCCTGCTCGTCCCGCTGTTTGCGTGTACGTCGTCCGGCACCTCGTCGGGGGACAGCGCGAGCGCGCTCCCGATCACCCTGCGCATCGTCAGTCCGAAGGACGGAGCCCACTTCGACTGGGACGCGAAGATCCCGCTCGAGATTGGGGTGAAGCAGGGCCAGGCCGACGTGGAGGCCCGCGTGGTGGACTGGACCGTGGGCGACCAGTCCTTCCAAGGCGCCAGCACCACAGCCTTCGGCCTCGATCCTGGGGACTACACCGTCCTCGTCGACGCCGTGGTGGACGGCGATCACTACGGCGAGTCGGTGAAGATCACCGTGGACGAGAAGCCCGGAGGCGACACCGGCGGAGACACCGGGGTCCCCCCCGGCTCGGTCACCTACCTGGGCACGATGGCCGCCCACGTGTGGTACGACGGCTCTTACGGCACGTTCGATGGGGACTGTCCCGGCAACGTCACCGTCTACATCACCGACGTCGGCGTGATGTCGGGCACCGGCCACTGCGTGCTCGATGGCCAGTTCGACATGGACTTTGTGATCGATGGCACCCAGGGCAAGGGCGCGATCAGCGGCGCGCTCGTCGCCGACGTGGACGGCACCGAGTACCGCACCCCGTTCACCGGCACCGGCAAGGACGGCCAACACCTCGACGCCGCCTACGACAAGACCTTCAACGACGCCGGCGAGTCGTTGCGAATCGCCGGCACCTGGGCCGCCGATCCCCAGTAGACATGCACCCTTTCCAGCGCACGGAGCTGCTCGTCGGCAAGGCGGGGTGGGCTCGGCTGCAGGCGGCGCGGGTGATGGTGGTGGGCGTGGGCGGCGTCGGCAGCTACGCCGCGGAGGCGCTCTGCCGCGCCGGCGTCGGGCACCTCACGCTGGTGGACTTCGACCAGGTCTGCCTCACCAACCTCAACCGGCAGCTCCACGCCACGCGGCGCACGATCGGGGCGTCGAAGGTCGGGTTGATGGCGGAGCGGTGCAAGAGCATCAACCCCAAGGCCGCCGTGGTGGCCGAGCAGCGCTTCTTCGCCGCCGAGAACGCCGAGGAGCTGCTCGACCCCGGCTACGACTGCGTGGTGGACGCGATCGACAACGTCACCGCGAAGATCGCCCTGTTGCAGGCCTGTAAAGCGCGCGGGCAGCGCGTCGTGAGCGCGATGGGGGCTGGCGGGCGGATGGACCCTACGCGCATCCGCGTGACCGACATCAGTCGCACGGAGAAGGATCCGCTCGCGAAGGTGGTGCGCAACGAGCTCCGGCTCCGCGGCGTCGTGTCCGGGATCGAGTGTGTGTGGACCGACGAGGAGCCCAACGCGCTCGACCCGGTCGTCCACGACGAGTTCGAGTGCATCTGCCCCAACGGCGAGAACGAACACCACTCCTGCGGGCATCGCAACGTCGTGCAGGGCACCGTGAGCTGGATGCCGGCGATGTTCGGCCTCGCCCTTGCCGGAACCGTGGTCAACCGGCTCCTCGGTCGGCCGGTCCTCTCCGCCGACCGAACCCCCGCGGTGGACGCCCCACGTCGTAAGAAAGTGCGGGTGAACGCCCGGCTACACGCGCCGAGGCCCGAGTCGGCGTAGGTGGCGGGGGCGAGGGGTTTCTTACGCATCCCCACCCGCGGCGCTCCGAGACACCGTTCACAAGCGCGCGGTCGCGCTTCAAGCCACCGCTGGCCGCCGGGCGTTCGCGAGGAGCCGCGGCCCCACCGGCGGCCGCGGTCCCACCGGCGGCGGGACGCGCAGCCGCCGGGTTCGGCGCGGGAGGCCTAGAAGTTCCCCGCGTTGAACCGCAGCACATCCGCCGTGGCGAGGCGTGCCTTGCGGGGCATGTTGCCCACGGCGGGCTTGCCCACCACGATGGTCATCAGCGCGGTGTACTGCTCGGTCAAGCCGAGGATCTCGCCGAAGGCCTTGGCGTCGAACCCGATCATCGGGCAGGTGACCCAGCCGCGGTCTTCCGCGGCGAGCATGAGCGCCATCCCCGAGAGCCCGGCGGAGCGGGCGGCCTCCTCGCGGGCCATGGCCGGGTTGTTGTAGAAGCCGCTCGCCATGCCGACGAGGCGCTCAGCGAGCTCGGTGGGGATGAAGCCGGCGGCGGCAGCGGCGCGGGTGCGCACCGCGTAGGCCTCGTGGGCCTTCAGGTCGCCGACGAGCACGAACACCGCGGCCGCGTCGGTGATCTTGGGCTGGCCCCAGGCCGCCGCCTTGAGCTTCGCCTTCACCTCGGGGTCGGTGACCGCCACGAACCGCGTGAACTGGATGTTGAAGCTGCTCGGCGCCTCCTGCGCGAGTCGCACCAGCTCGGTGAGCTCGGCGGCGTCGATGGAGGCCGATGCATCGAAGTTGTTGATGGAGAGGCGGGCGGTGAGGGCTTCGGCGACGTTCATGGCTTCATCCGGGGGAGCCGCCAAGGTAGGCCCGACGCGGACGGGGCCAAGGCCCCCAGGGGGGACGCATTGGTGCGGTGGAGCGCCAACCGCGGCCGCTACCTCGCGACCAGCGGCTCCTCCACGATCGGCGGCCGGGACTCCGCCTCCGCGTAGGTGAGCATCCGCCCTTCCTTCGGGTCCCACACATGACCGTGGAGGCACGCCGCGATGTCCTTGGGGAGCCAGGTGGTGCGGTGCGGATTCTGCAGCTCGGGCATGCCCGCCATCGCCTCCGGCAGCCGGTAGAACGGGATGCGGTGGTTGAGGTGGTGAACGTGGTGGAAGCCGATGTTGCCGGTGAACCAGTGCATCACCGGGTTCATGTCGAACATCGAGGAGCTGTGCAGGGCCGCGAACGTGTACTCCCAGTCCCGACGACCGCGCAGCTCCATGCCCGGGAAATTGTGTTGGGCATAGAAGAGGTACGAGCCCGCCGCGTGCGCGATGGCGCAGGGGAGCCAGAAGCCGAGGATCGCCGGCTGCCATCCGAAGAAGTACCAGGTTCCCCCTACCAGCGACCACTGGAAGACGAGGGAGAGCAGCCCGTCAAGGTGCTGCTTCGGCTGCCGACGGAACGGGGAGATGCACATCCCGATCACGAACATGAAGATCGTGCCGAAGAGCATGGTCACCGGGTTCCGCACGAACTTGTAGGCGAAGCGCTGGCCGGGGGTCATGGCTTGCCACATCGCGATGGTGACGGTGGGGTAGGAGCCGATCGCGGCGCCGACCATCTTCGCGGTGTGCCGGTGGTGGTAGTCGTGGGTCTCCCGCCACACGCTCACCCCGGCGAGTACGTAGTAGCCGAACATGCGCATGATGAACGCGCCGAGCGGCGATCCGACCAGGATCGCGGTGTGCAGGTAGTCATGGTAGAAGATGAACACCCGCACCACCATCAGCCCGGCGAGCACGGTGGCGGGGATCGCGGCCCAGAGCGGCGCCACGGAAGCGACACCGATCGCGGCGAACCACAGCACGAGCGCCACGATGAGGAGGCGCCAGGTGAGCGCACGGTCTTCCTTCGCGTACTCGTTCGAGGCGCGGACGAGCTCGGGACCGGTGCGCATGGCTTCTCTCCTAGTTCGGCTGCCGTTTACAAGAATCTCCGTCCGGGGGCAAGGGGGCAGCCGTTTGCTTCCCGTCAATGGGATGGCACCGGGAGTTGACGCCGGCCCCATGACCGCGCACGTTGAGCCGATGGCGGGGATCCGAGTCCGCTCGGGCGGCGTGGAGCGCGAGGTGGCAGGCGAGGCGGAGCTTCAGGCGCTGCTCCGTACCGGCCAGCTCCCTCCGGGCTCGTCGCGGTGGGATGGCCAGGAGTGGAGGCCGATCGCCGAAGCTGCGCCGGTGGCGGACCCCTGGGCCGCCTGGAACGAGGTGGACGAGACCGCGGCCGAGGCGCTCCGCACCGCCCGCAGCGCGCCGGTCGAGGAGGAGCCCGCCGAGCTTCCGGTGGCGGCGCTCACGCCGATGCCTCGGGCGATCATCGCGGTGCCCCGGCCCGACCTCCTTCCGGTTGACGCGCTCACCCCGCTCGACGACCCTGGGGAGCCGGCGGGTGCGCCCGCGGCGGTGCTCCCGATGGCGAGCCCCCGACCTCCCCCGGACACGCGCGTCGTGGGGGCGGCGAGGACCGCGTCCGTCGTACCCGTACCGTCGCCGCCGGTCGCGCCGGCGCCGGCCGCCCCCGCCGCCTACTCCGTCGCCCCAGAGCGCTCCCCGCCCCGGATCCCGACCTCCGCCGACGCGTCTCGGAGCCTCCCGCCGCTGCCCCGCTCCGACCCTCCCCGCTCGCTGCCGCCGGACCTGGGCCAGATCATCGACTTCCCGGCGCGTCCGCCGCGCACGACGGGGTTGCGGGCGCCGACGCCGGAGTCGACGCCGCTGGTGCGTCCCGGCCGCCTCGCGGCGCTCATCACCGGCGGCGTGCTGGTGCTGGGCGGACTGTGGGCGGTCCAGGCGATGAGCCACTCGGGCACACCTCAGGTGGTCTCTGTCGGCGCGAAGGTGAGCACCGCCGCCGCCCCGGACCCGTTCAAGGTGCTGGAGAAGGAGCTGCGAGCGGGTGTGCTGGGAGAGCCCCGGCCAGTACGCCGTCCGCCCGACCTCGGGGACGCGGTGCTCGTCGAGCTCCAGAAGCTGAACCTGGACGTGGTGGATGTGCGCGCGCCGGTCACCCGCTGGACGGGCCGCAAGGGCGACGATCCGGACGCCGCCGAGCTCCATGTGGTCTTCCACCCGTCCGCCGACCTCAACCACGACCTCGGCGCCATCCTCCTCGTGGCGGGTCGCTACAAGCTCCGCTACGACCTCGAGCTCGCGCCCATCGAGGCCATCGCCCAGGATGCCGCCGGCAGCCGCGCGGCGACGTTGGACGGAGCCAAGGCGGAGGCCTTCGCCAAGGGGAGGATCGGGCTCGCGGCGGGGCTGGGGCTGGAGCCGTAGGCTCGTCTGCGGGCGCGGGTCCCTGCCTCAGTCCGTTCCCGCCGCCGCGTCCAAGAGCCGGCGGCGGAGCGCCGCGATGCGGAACGGCTTCTCGATGGGAACGAGGCCTTGCTCCGCCAGGAATCCGCGCAACTCGGGAGTGGCCGCGCCGCCGCTCATGAAGCGGAGGACCGGACGGGGCTCCGGGAGCGCCTGCAGCGCTTCGTACACTCGGGGCCCGCCCCCGCTGGGCATGATGAGGTCGCACAGGATCAGGTCGAGCTTCGGCTCCTGGCCCAGCCGCTCCACCGCCTCCGCGACGCCGGGCCGCACCTCCACCTCGAACGCCGAGGCGAGGCCCTCGCTGAGAAGGTCGGTGATGAGCCGCTCGTCGTCCACCACCAGGAGCCGGGGACGTACCCCCGGGGTGAGCGTTGCAGGAGGGCGAGAGGCTCGCGCGGCGACCGAGCGCGCTGACTCCGTGGCCTCGTCGGCGGAGCGTAGCGCGAGGCGGAAGCATGCCCCCGCCGCCCCCGGGTTCTCCAGCGTGAGGGAGCCCCCGAAGTCGCGAGCGATGCCCGCGGAGATCCACAACCCGAGCCCGCTGCCTTCGGCGGGGTGACGGGTGCTCTCGAACGGCTCGAAGAGCCGACGGGAGACCGCCTCCGGGACGCCGGGACCGTTGTCACGTACGCGGAAAACCACCCCATCCGCCTCCAGCGCCGAGGTGATCTCCAGCCGCCCACGCCCCTCGAGCCCGGCCATGGCGAGCGCGGCGTTCACCAAAAGGTTGAGGAAGACCTGCACGAGCCGGCGCTCGGAGCCTCGTACCAGGGGAATCTCGCCACGGGTCCGCACGATCTCCGCACGATCTCGGAGCCGGGGCCCTGCGAGCAGCAGGGCGCGGTCGATCGCGAGCTCGGCGTCCACCGGGCCTTGGCTCGGCGGATCGGGACGGGAGAGGCCGGAGATGCCCTGGACGATCGCGTTGATCCGCTCCGCGGCGTCGGCGAGGTCGGAGAGGCGGGTACGGCTCTCGGGGGGCGCCTCCTCGCCGAGTTGGCTGAGGCCGGCCAGAAGGTAGGTGAGCGGGTTCTTGATCTCGTGTGCGACGCCCGCCGCGAGCATCCCCACCGCCGCGAGGCGATCGGCGTGCTGGAGCTGGCCTTGCATCCGGCGCTTCATCGACACGTCGCGGCCGATGGTGAACCGCGCCGGCTGCCCGCACCACGACGCGCCGACCTCGGTGATCTCCACGAGGCGCACCCGCTCGTCCGGGCGGACGAAGCCGACTTCGACCGCAGCGACTCCCCGGCGCCCGAGCAGCACGCGATCCTGTGGGCGAACAAGCTCGCTGAGCGCGGCGCCGATCACGTCGGCCTCGGCACGGCCGAGGACGGCCAGCGCGCCAGGGTTCGCGTAGACCACGCAGCCGTCCTGGTGGACGATGACCAGCTCCGAGACGGCCTCCACGAGGGCCCGGAATCCTTCGGAGGCCGCCGCGGCCTCGGCCTGGGCTTCCACCATCTCGGTGATGTTCCGGGTGGTGCCGACGAGGCCGATCACGCGCCCCGCTTCGTCCGTCCAGGGGCGCTTCACGGTGAGGTATTCGAGGCGGACGCCGTTGGTGAGCACCCGCGCCGTTCGAATGCGCACGCTGTTGCCGGTGCCCATCACCTGGCGGTCGTCGGCGTGGATCTCCTGAACGACGTTCGCCGGGAACACCGCGTCGTCCGTGCAGCCGATGAGCTCCTCCGCGCGGCGGTACATCATCGAGGCCGCCGCCTGGTTCACGTACACGTACCGGCTCTGAAGATCCTTGAGGTAGATCGCCTCGCTGCTGTTCTCCACCAGCAGGTCGAAGCGGTACCGCAACAACTCCAGCTCGCCGCGGAGGCGCATCAGCTCGCTGTCGTCGTGTTCGCCGCTCACCTCCTGAGTGTACCGCGTTTGCGACCCCCGCGGGGCCATTGGGCGCGGAAGCGGGGAGTGGATTAGGGCTCGGGGATGCGCCGACTCGCCCTGCTCCTCCCGGGACTGCTCCTCGGATGTTCCGACTGGAACCTCAAGCATGTGGATGATCCCGAAGGGATCTCCGATCCGGGAACCGACACCGCCTACGACCCCACCACCGAGGACCTCGGCGCCTGCTCTCCCGACGAGTGGCCGCCGGAGGCCGTCGCGGCGTCGGATACCTGCGCGTTCGGCGGGAGCGTCGGCTTCGATCCGGTGGTGGCCTGGGAGGTCAAGGGCACGCACGCCTGCTCCCTGCCCGCCGTGGGCGACCTTGACGGAGACGGGATGCCGGAGATCGTGGTCACCTGGGGGTGGCTGTTCTCGAGCAAGGGCGAGCTGGCCGTGTACGAGGGCGACGGGAGCGGCGAGGTCTGGGAGACCAGCGGCGCCCAGATCGCCTACGGCTCCGGGCCCGTCCTCGGGGACGTGGATCGGGATGGCAAGGCCGAGATCTTCGCGGTGAAGCTCTATGAAGACAACCTTTTCGGCGACGGAAAGTTCAGCGTGGTCAAGTACGACCTCGACGGGAACCTGATGGCCGAGTCGGAGCAGTACACCGACGCCGAGTTCGACCATGCGACCAGTCTCATCCTCAGCGATCTCGATCATGACGGCGCTGTGGAGGTGGTGGCTGGGCGCGTGATCCTCAACGACGACCTCACCGAGCGCGGCGTGGGCCGGTCCGGGCGAGGCAGCGATGACTACTTCGGGGGGGTCGGTCCGATGTACGGCGAGGGGTCGTCGCCATCGGTCTCGGACATCGATCTGGATGGCAATGAGGATGTGGTGGTCGGCAACGCCGTATACGACGTCGAGGGGCACGAGGTGATGTCCATCCGTGGCGGGCAGGACGGGGCCACGGCCATCGCCAACCTCGATAGCGATCCGGAGGGGGAATTCCTGAGGGCCACCTACGGTACCCTCGAAGCGATCGACACCGACGGGTCGAACATCTGGACGGTCGAGGTCCCCGGTGGTGGCGGCGACACCGACGGCATCATGTCGATCCCCGCGGTCGGCGACATCGACGGAGACGGGCTCCCGGAGATCATCGAGGCCCGCGCGAACCGGCTGTGGGCGTACAACGGGGAGGATGGTTCGGTGCTGTGGAGCCGTCCGATCGAGGACCTCACCGGGGCCACCGGCGCTTCGATGTTCGACTTCGAGGGCGACGGCGCCCTGGAGGTCATCTACATTGATGAGGTGGCGATGTACGCCTTCAACGGGCCGGATGGCGCCGTGAAGTTCAAGACGGACAAGCACGCCAGCGACACGATGTACGACTACCCGGTCATCGCGGACGTAGACGCCGACGGTCACGCCGACATCGTGGTCACCCACGACCAGTACACCTCAGGCATGTCGGTCTACCGGGACGCGGCCAACAGCTGGGGGCCGGCGCGGCGGGTGTGGAATCAGCACCCCTACATCATCACCAACGTCAATGACGATCTGACGATCCCCCAGAACCCGACACAGAACTTCTCCACCTACAACAGCTTCCACTCTGCGACGGCGGTGGCCCCCGGCGAGGCGCTCGACGCGGAGCTCGAGGTCGAGGTGGTCGAGACCTGCGCCGACGACTGCGACCGGGGCTGGTACAACGTGACGGCGCGCGCGCGCAACTCGGGGGGGAAGGACATCCCGGCGGGGCTCTCGCTGGCGATCTACGCCGAGGTCAGCGGTACGAAGGTGCTCTTGGACACCGCGGTCACCACCACGGCCACGCCCAAGGAGATGACCTCGGAGGCCGTGGTCTTCTCGGTGAAGGCGGCGGACCTCGAGCTGGCCGACCGCCTCGTCGTGCAGGTGGACGACGACGGGACCGGGACCGGCTCCGTGAGCGAGTGCACCGAGATCGACAACGAAGCCGTCGTGAAGAAGCCGTTCTGCGAGTGAGCCGTCGACCGCTCCTCGTGGGCCTCGCCATGGTGGGGCTGCTCCTCCTCGGGGCGTCCTCGCGTGTGGCCCGCGTCGCGGACGCCGAGATGGCGCCGAGCCTCCTCCCAGGCGATCTCGTCGTCGTGGTGCCGGCGACGCCGCGCGAAGGGGACGTCGTGGTGGTGAGCGACCCGCTCGACCCGAGCCGCTGGACGCTGCGGCGGGTGGAGGCGATCGGCGGGGCCGTGCGCTACGATGGTCGGGTATTCCGAACCTCAAACCGACCGAAAGTGAAGCTTCTCGACATGGGGGAATACCAGGGACGTCCGGTGGAGCTCGAAGGAGAACACCTCGTGCTCCGCGCCGAGTCGACCACCCGGGCCCGGCGGGACGAGGTCGGCGTCCCCGACGAGTCCGCGTTCCTCGGCGCCGATGCCCGGGACGACGCCCTCGACAGTCGCTGGTGGGGCCCCGTACCGCTGGACGCGATCCGGGGCGTGGTCGTGGCGAGGGTCGGCCTGCCGAGCACGCCTTGGCGGGGCATTTTCGGTGGGCGAGGCGAGCGGGCGGTGGTGCCGCAGTCGAAGCTGGGGCCGGCGAGCTGAGGGGGCTCGCCGGGGCGGCTACCGTGCGGTGAGCTGGAGCTGCTGGAACCCGAAGCGCACCTTCAACGTCATCTCGTCCTCCGAGATGTCGAGCGCAACGTCCTCCACGCCCATCTTGACCTTCAGGGGGCCCCCCGCCGGGGCGACCATCTCTTCGAGCTGGTCCTTGCGGAGGATCGGTACCGGGTTCACCTTCTCCACCTGCTCCTTGAGCAGGCGCTCGACGCCACGGCTGAGCATCTGGAGGATGAAGGCGTCCCCGAGATCGATCTCCACGTCTTCGAGGTGGCCGATGAGGGTGCGGCGCTCCTTGTCGTAGTGGATGTCGCCGAGCGCGGCTTCGGCGCCGATGCGCTTCTCCAGCACGAACGGGAACTCGATGTTCTCGCGGAGCAGGTAGACCTTGCCGGAGGCCACCGCCTTGACGTGCGCCTCCACGCCGAACTTCTGGTTCCCGTAGTGGAAGTCGCTTCCTTCACGGTCGACCTCGACCTTCCAGTCGCCTTCGACGCGCACCATCTCCTCCACGATCTTCCAGACGCCCTCGCGCCGGTCCTCCCAGACCTTCACCGCGGCGTCCTTTCCACGCACCACGACGGCCGGCAGCTGCACCTGGCGGTCCTCCAGGAGGCCGCGAACACGGTCCCTCACGCCGAGCTGCTTCACGCCCATGCGCACCTGCTTGATAAGGTCGAACGTTCCTTTTCCGACCTCGAATGGGAGGCCGGCGCCGAACAGGTCGTTCCAGAGCGCCTTCCCGATGGTGAACTTCAGGTGGTAGCCGTCGCCGATCTGCCTGGTCATGGGGCCCGCTCCGCCCGGGAGTGTAGCAAGGCGGCGCGGGGACTGGATCGGGGGCGTTGTCAGGGGACGGTGCGCTGCACCGAAAACCCGCGATGCGGACCCGCGAGGACGGATGGAGCGCGTGCTACCTTTGGGGGATGCAGGATCAGGGTTGGCGGCGCGGGTCGAGGGCGGGCGAGGGGGGCCGATGACCCGATCTCGTGGGCTCCAGCTCCTGGCGTTGTCCACCTTCGCCACGGCGCCCCTCGCGTGGGGTGCCGTGCCCACGCCCTTGGCGCGAGAGCTGGAATCGCGGCTCGTTCCGCCGGTAGACGTGGTCGTGCTCGGCAACAGCAAGGTCAGGACCGACCTCGACTTCGCCCGCCTTCAGGCGGCCCTCCCCCAACCCGCACCGCACTACGTGGCGATGGGCTTGCCCGGCACCCCGGCGCCAGTCTGGTATGCGGTGCTGCACGAGCGGGTCTACGGCACCGGGGTGAAACCGAGGGGAGTCCTGGTTTATGCGCCGCTTCAAGCCGCGCTTGTGACCGCGCTTCCCAACGCCGCCGCCCGGTCGCAGCTCGCGCAGCAGGTTCAGGGCACGAGCCCCCCCAGCCTCCTCCGCCTCTTTGGCGGCGCCCTCCCCGACGATCTGCGGGAGAAGTACCTCCAGGCTGGCGGCAACGTCTGTGACCCGGACCGTACGAAGGCGCCGGAGCTCGCGAAGCCGGTCGAGCCGCTGCCTGTGCGCGAGTCCTTCCTGGCCCAGATCGTCGCGGAGGCGACGGCGAACGGTGCCCGGGTCTTGTTCGTGCGCCAACCGGTCGGCCTCTCCGGCGCGCTGGAGGACGAGGTCTCCCCGGCGGATGAGGCTGCGGCGCGCGGGCTCGTCGCCGCGGCCGGGGGCGGTTGGATCGACCTCCGCGGCGCGCTGGGCGACGAGCGGTACTTCGGGGACGGCGTGCACATGAACGAAGCGGGGCGCCGCGCCACGACGGACGTCCTGGCGCGAACACTCAGCGGGCTCGGCGACTGGCTCGGCGGCGCTCCGCTGCCCGCGCCGGCGTTCGCCGCCCCGCCCCCTGCCCCCCACTGGACGACCCCGCCCACTCCCCCCCCCACGCTCCCGTTCACCGCCGCCGGCGAGTGCGAAGCCCGCGCCACCCTGCCGGCTGAGCTCGCTCCGCTCGGTCCGGAGGCGCTCCGCGCCGCCGGCTTCGCGGGCGCGTCTCCGCTGATGCCTGCGCTTTGGGCGAAGCCTCTCGTGGCGCGCGCGGCGGGATCGTCCGTGGAGTGCGACGCCCGCTGGCGCGCCGAGGGCGCTACGCTCGTCGCTGCGGTGCCATCCGCGAAGCAGAAGGGGCTCAAGCTCGTCGCGTCGGCGGACGCCGCGGTGCGCGGCGACGCCGGCCTGGCCGGGTGGTGGGTGGCGCCGGGCGCAACACTCCACATGGACGGGTTGGGCGGGAGCGTCACCGTCACGGGCTGGGCGCCCATGGCCGGTTCGCTGATGGTCGCGGGAAGCCCGGTGGTCTTCTCTGCGGGCTCCGTCGCGTTCGATGCCCCGGCCGGACCCGGCGGTGGCGTGGACCTCGTGGGGGAGAAGGGCTGGTTTTTGGTTCGCTCCGCGGGGGACACGCCGCCGGTGGCGCCGCGCGCCCTCGATCTCATCGGCGCGCCGATCGACGCCGCGCTGCCCCCCGCGCTCCCGACCCTCCCGCTGAAGGGGCGCGCCGGGAGATTCCCTAGCGAACGTACGGCCGATGCGAGCGCGCTGCACGTGCCCGAGGCCGACGACGCCTTCGATGCGAGCGGCGTTGGCGCGTGCAGCCCGCTTCGGACCGACGAGAAGCTCCGGAGCAGCCTGCGTGGGACCTCGCTCGTGGTGGACAGCGTCGACTGCGCCGCCCTCACGCTCACCGAGGTGCCCGTGCACCTCGACCCGGACCGCGGCTGCCCGGCGCGGAGCCACGGTCGCTGGCTCTACCCAGGGGATGAACAGACCTGGCACACCACGGTGGAGGGCGGCGGGAGCGGCTGGGCGATCGAGCTCGCCGGGGGCGTCCTCGGCGCGGCCGGGGGCGCCACGCTCCATGTGGTCGTCCGCGACGGCAAGGGCGAGCTGCTGGACGAGTCCGTGTCGCTGGAGGACCTGCGCACGGACCCGCCGCGCCTGCCGCTGTCCCGGGCGCCATCGGGCGCGGTCACGGTACGCGTCACGGTCCCGGCCAGTGCGCCGTGGGTGCTCCTCGGGCGCGCGTCGCTGGTGGCGGGGAGGGGATGACCCGGCTCCTCGCGATTCTGGGCCCCGTGGTGCTGTTCGCGGCCCTTGGCGCGGCGTTGTTCTGGCCCGCTGAGGCCGTGACGGAGGCGCCGCTGCCTCTCCCGGCCCGGGTGCTCGACGGGCGGCTGAAGGCGGTGGAGAACGTGGACGTGGTCCTCCTCGGCAACTCCAAGGTGGGCACCGACCTCGACCCGGAGGCGATCGGTCGCCTGTACCCCGAGGGGGCAGGCGTGGTGCCGCTGGGCGTGAAGGGGACCGGGATGCCCGTTTGGTACGCCGTGCTCCACGATCGGGTGTACGCGGCGGGGTACGAGCCGAAGCTGGTCATCGTCTACGCCACCCTGCAGATGATGGCGCAGACCCAGCTGCCCAGTGATGCCCAGCGCGCCCGGCTCGCGGAGGTGGCAACCGGTGCCATTCCCGCGCTCGACCAGAAGGTCTACGGCAAGGGCATGGCCGACCCGCGCATGCAGCTCGCGCTCGCTCGCCGCGGGGAGTGGCATCGTTCGCTGCTGGATGGCACCCGGGACCTCGCGGTCGGGCTGTTCCTCGCGCCGGCAGGGGCGGGGGGCGTCGGCGAGCGGGGCGCCGCGTACGCAGAGCCGGCGTTCGCCAGCCTGTTCTCAAGTGAGAACCAAAAGGAGGCCACCCGCCATGTCGGCCCGGTGGTCGAGCAGGAGCTCAGCGACGCCACGGCCGGGGACGGGGTGATGGACACGCTCATCCCGGATCTGCTCACCCTGGCCCACAGCCACGGGGCCCAGGTGCTCTTCGTGCGTGCGCCGCTCGCGGCCTCCAAGGTCTCGGTGGACTCGGTGCCGCCCGAGCTCGAGCCCGAGGTGATCCGGCTCCTCGCCCACCTCGGCGACGGGTACCTCGACCTGCGGGACGCCGACCTCACCGCGAGCGCGTACGGCGACGGGGTCCACCTCTCCACGGCGGGCCGCGGCCGGTTCACCCCGCAGTTCTTGGAGGCCGTCGCCGCCGTGGGCGTCGGGACCGGGCGGATGACGCCCGCGGCGCCCCAACCGCCCAAGCGGGTCCTCACCGGCACCCGGGCGGGGACGCCGCCGCAGCTCGCCACGCTCTCGCCGTACCGGACCAGCCGGGGTTGCGGCTACATCGCGCCGTTTACGGGGCTCCCCGAGCTGGCGGACCACGCCCTGGCGGCCGCGGGCCTCGGGCAGGTCTCGCCGTTGGTGGTGCTCGAGGACGCCACGGAGCTCCAGACCCACGCCCTCGGAAACGTCGTCGACACCTGCGTCGGCGCGTCGGGCTTCGTGGGCGGACGCTTCAAGTTCTCGCCCACGGGTCCGGGGCCGGAGTCGGCCGAGCGCCACCAGTACCGCGCGGCCCTCACCGCCGCGGCGCCGGCTCGCGGTGGAGAATTCCAGGAAGTCTGGTGGGTGTACCCGGGCACGGAGCTCACGGTCACCGTGCCCGATCCGGCCGGGGCAGGCGCCGGAAAGCGTGAGGTTCGGGTGGAGGTCGCTGCGCCGGTGCGCGGCGTGGCCGCGCCGACCGTTCGGCTTGGCGAAGGCGCGGCGGTGGCGCTCGACCCGTTCGGTTCGGGCTACGCCGGCAATGTCGTGGGGCCGGCGGGCGAGGACGCGTGGACGTTCACGGTGGCCTCCCCCTCGGACGGACCGTACGTGCTGCTACAGCGGGTGGTGACGGGGCCTGCCGACGCGCCGGTGTACCTCATCGGCAAGCCGGCCCGCCGGGGTCAGGTCTCGCTGCTGGCGGGAGAGGTCGAGGCCGCCGCGGAGCCGCCGTCCCTCTCCGGGGATGTCGCTGCCCCCGTGGCCGGGAGAGAGCCCGGACTCTGGCTGTTCGACGTCTCGGGGTTCGCGGTGCCCTCCCACGACCAGACCTACAAGTCGGCAGGCACGGGCTGTTCGCCGATGCAGCTGATCCTGGATGGCGCCCGCCTCGTGGGTGGGCGCACGGCGCCCGGCAAGCCTCGACTTGGGCACGCTGGCGGGCAGCTCCGGGTCAACTTCCCCGCGGAGTTCGACGCCACGGCGGCGCACACCTATGCGGTCGCGCTGGACCCCGACCGGGCCTGTGGCAGCGGCGCGGCCCGCTGGCTCTACCCGGGGGACGAGCTCACGTTCTCGGTGGACGCCGAGCCGTTGCAGCGACTCGTCGCCGGTGCGGACTCCCTTGAGCTCGGCGGCGCCGCCGTCCCCGCTTCGGGCGCCCTGGAGGTGAGCCTGTCCGTCGACGGTGCCGAGGTCTACGCCACGACGGTAGACCTCGCGCATTACCCGCCGCCACCGATGCTCCTCCCCACCCGGGTGAGCCCTGCGGCCGCGAGCGCCGAGCTGAGGTTGAGGCTCCCGTCCGGCTACTTGCTGGTCACGTCCGCGGATCTCTCTGAGCCTGCGCCGCCTCCCTTCGGGCCCTGAGGCTCACGCCAACGCTGCCGCGCCGAGGCCGAGGTACACGCCGCCGACCACGAGGACCAGGGTGCGGGTGGCCCGGCGGAAGCCGGCCTCGGAGAAACGCTCCAGCAAGCGCGTGCCGACCTGGGTGCCGAGCGCCGCTGCGAGCGTACACACGGCGACGGTGAGGCCGAGGCGCGGCGACCAGACCACCAGCGGGGCGAACCGCGCCACCTTGAGCACCTGCGAGATCAACTGCGTGGCGGACTTGGTGGCGACGATGCCATGGCGGTCGAGGTCGCTGGTGAGGAAGAACAGGTCGAGGAGCGGCCCCGCCACCCCGAAGACCGACTGGATGCCGACCACGACGAGGCCGGCCACGGCGGCGCCGGCGGGCGTGGAGGCGTCGAGCCAGCGCGAAGGGGGAACCAGCCTCGCGATGAACGGGACTGCGCCCAGACCGAGGTAGATCGCGGCCTGGCCGGGCGTGAACGCCACCATCGCGGCGATCCCGGTGGCGACAAGCGCGCCGCTCCCGTAGGCGGCGAGGCCGCCGACCCTCAGGCTTCGGCGGTGGGTGGCGACGCGGGAGACGTGCGCAACGAGCTGCGTGAGCCCGTGGAGCACCATCGCCTCGGGGACGGGCAGGACGGCGGTGAACGCGCCCATGAGCACGAGCCCGCCGAGCATCCCGAAGGTGGCGCTGAGCGCGGCGGTGGCGAAGGCGGCGGCGGCGAGGAGCAGGAGCATCGAGGACCTCCGCCCTCAATGTGCGCTTGCGCGCCTGCCGCGTCGTACGCATCCGGTGCGCGGGATCAAGTCCCCAAAGGACTCGATCAGCGGGTGCGCATGTAGCCCTCGACCGCCTCCGCGTTGCCGGGGGCCAGCTCGGTGGCCTTGCGGTAGGCGTCCGCAGCGAGGGTACGCTGGCCGATGGACTCATAGGCTTTCCCGAGCATCATCCAGCCGCCGGGGTGGGCGGGGAGGAGGCGGGTGGTGTTGCGGAGGGCCCGAACGCTCAGGTCGGTGCGGCCCTGGTCGGTGGCGATCTGCGCGATGGACATCCACGCATAGCCGTTGCACTTGTCCATCGTCAGCGCGGCACGGTAGTCGCGGAGCGCTTCGGCGGGCTTTCCGGCGATGCGGAAGTCGTCGCCGCTGCCCACCCGCTTGCGGGATTCGCCGCGCACCGCGTCCATCGCATCGGCGCAGGGGTCCGGCGGGTCGGGCGGGAGCTCGAGGACGGGCGGTGCCTCAGGCGCGGCCGCGAGGGGCGCGCCGTACGCAGGGGCGGGAGCGCCGGAGGCGAATGGCGGCGAACCGTACGCGGGCGCGGGCGTTCCGTACGCCGGCGTCGTGGGTGCGGCAGGGGCCGGGTACGCGGGCGCGGGGGAGTAACTGGGCACGGTGGACGCCTGCGATCCTGGGGCCGGTTCCCAGGCGGGCGGCGGGGAATACCCGGAGGGCGAGCCCGTCCACGCTGTCGCGGCGGCGCTCGGCGAGGGGCTCGACGAGGGGCTCGACGAGGCGCTCGGCGCGGCTCCCCACGCGGGGTTCGCGCCTGCGCCTCCGATGGACGCCGGGGCCGCCACCGCGGGCGCCGGCGCCGCCGGCGATGCTGGCGCCGCCATGACGACCGGCCCGCCTTCGGTGCGCTCCGCGACGATCGGCCGCCCGTCGATCACCACCACCATGGCCTCGGCGCCGGGCTCACGGGCGGGGGCGTGAGCGAGCTCCTTCTGGTCCACCGGGAGGGCGTCGTCGCAGCCGATGAGGTGGACGTCCCCGTTGAGGTTGGCGGGGCCGAGGCACACCCCAGCCGGTAGGGCGCACGCCTCGACGAAGCAGTGCACGGCGAGCGGATTGGCGCCGCTGCCGAGGACCTCGCCGTACTCCGGCTCGTGGTCGGCGGAGGTGGTGAACGTGGGGTCGAAGCGCCCGGTGCCGTCGCAGGAGAGGATCCAGGCGCCCTGGAGCTCCCAGTCGAGCCCGACGGCGTCGGTCCCCGACTTCTCGGTGCGGATCTGTAGCTTGGTAGGGCAGCTCTCCAGCCCGCCGGCCTTGCAGCAGGCGGTGCAGGTGGCGTCGTCCGCGAACGCGAGGGTCACCAGGAGGGCGAGCACGGAGGAAGGGTAACCGAGAATCCTCGTCGGCGGCGCGGCGTGTCCGGGTGCGATGACGATCGTTGCGACTGGGGCCGTGTATGGGGAACGACGACGTATGTCGCCCAAAACCACGTCTCGAACTGGATGGAGGTCGGTGGGCGCCGATCCGTCACCCGCCCACCCGCTCACTCGCGGTATCGGCTCCGGAGCGTCGCCACGTGCTCCGCCAGGCTCTGCCTCACCACCGGTACGTTTCGCCCGCGCCCGCGACGCACCTCGTCGACCAGCGCCGCGCGGAGGGGCGCGACTTCCCCGGCTTCTACGAGCCTTGCCTCCGGCGCCACCTCGCGCACCCCGCCGACGTCGCTCGCGAGCACCCGCAAGCCCGCCGCCAGCGCTTCTCCAAGGACCAAAGGGGCGTTCTCCTCCCAGGTGCTTGGCAGGACGAGCAGGTCCGCTTCGTGGAGCTCCGCGATCACCGCCGCGTGCGAAACCTCCCCGCCGACGCTCACACCCGGTGTCGCCATCGCGCGAGACCGCAGCGCGGTGGCCCACGTCGTCGATCCGTTGAAGGGGGGCGAAGGACCGACCATACGAAGCGTGGCAGCTCCCGCCGGCAAGCTGGAGAAGGCGTCGAGGAGCAGGTGTGGACCCTTCGGGGGAATCCATGCGCCGAGGAACAAGACCCGCAGCGGTCCGGGCGGTGCGATCGGGGCCGCCGGCACGGGCCGGAGGAGCGGCAGCGGGACCACCTCGGCTTCGACGCCCAGTCGCCGTGCCACCCAACCACTCGGGGCGAAGAACGCCGTGGTCGCTCGCTTCACCCCCGCCCAGGCCGCTTCGCGGTCTCGGATCGGCGCTTCCCGCGGCGGAAGTCTGCGGGCCACCGTTGAGGGGACCGGCGCCCACAGATGCGGGGCGAGGCAGGCCGCACATCGGGATGGGGTGGGGCCGACACAGCGTTGCCCCTGCGCGTCGATCAGCTGGCCGCGTGCACAGGAGAACCAGTAGTCGTGCAGGGTGACGAACACCCGCGCGCCCGCCGCGGCCGCCAGCGCCGGGACGCCCAGGGAGAGCCCGGAGAGGTGGTGGACGTGCACCACGTCCACCCCGCTGACGCGCTCCGTGAACGCCGCCTCCACCGCCGGGTCCGCGAAGCTGCCCCCGAAGCCCCGCGCGCGCCTCCCAGGCACGTCCGCCGGTCCGAACCGGTCCGCGCGCACGCCTTGTCGCCGCAGCTCGTCCCCCAGCGCCGCCGCGTACAGCGCGCTCCCGCCGCCCGCCCAGGCGTGGGAGACCTGGAGCACCCGCATCAGCGCGACGGGGCTTCGAGCAGGTCTTCCGCCCGCTTCCCGCCCGCGAGCGCCTGGAGCTCTTCGTCGTGGTCGTCTCCCACGCGGGCCACATAGCGCAGGGCCGCATCGAACACGTCGAACTCGAGGTGGTCGCCCAGGAGCGTGTGGGTGAAGGCGACGGTCTGATCGTCGAAGAGCTGGAAGGACCCGAAGATCACCTCGCTGTTGAGGCGAAGCAGGCGGGTCACCAGATCCAGCGAGGTGCCCGCTCCGACCAGCAGGATCGAAGCGATGCGCACGTACGGACGGCCTTCGTGCTCGAATACGGAGATCGCCACGACGGTGGATCCGAAGCGGAGCGACCAGAACCCGTCCTGGGTGACGTCGGTGTCCACCCCAAGGCCGAGCAGGAAGCCGTCCACACGGGCGGCGAGTCCATCGACGGTCTGGCTCATGGCGTAGGGGCTCCGGAGTTCATCGGCAGCGATCGTATACACCGAGGAGCGCGTCGACGTGTTCGTCAAGCGTCGGTGGGGGGCGCACCGGCAGCGGCGCGCTGGTGGCGGCGACCGCGAAGCACCGGGCGAGCGCGGCTTCGTCCCCAGGCGGGTAGAGCCAGCCGTCTACGCCGGGCTTCACCAGCTCCGGCAGACCGCCGATGGCCGGGGCGATCACGGGGCATCCCCGGGCGCGTGCCTCCAAGACGACGAGGGGCGCGTTCTCCGGCCAACGGGAGCCGAGCACCAGCGCGCGCGCTTCCCGGAGCAGGGGGCCTGGATCGCCCACGGCGGGCTCATGGGCGATAGAACTTGAGAAGGCGGCGTCCGGCCCATCCGGACCCACCACGCGGAGCGGGATGCCCACTCCCGAGCGACGGTGCGCCGCCACGACGAGGTCCGGGCCTTTGTGGGCGGCGATCGTCCCGAGGAAGAGGAATGGGCCGCCGCCGAGCGCGCTGGCCCGCCCGTCCACCCCGTTGGGCACCACCTGCACCCGCCCGAGGCCCTGCCGCTCCGCCTCGGCCGCCAACCAGGCTGACGGCGCGACGACGGCAGAACATCGGGCGGCGAAGGCGCGATACGTGGCAGTGCGCGTGTCGATCTGCGCGGGCGTCACCGGCCGCGCCCCGCGGGTCACCGCCGCGCGCACCCGCCCGGGTAGCCGTTGCCACGCCCGATGCAGCGTCGTTGGCGCCACCAGCGGCGCCAACCGCCCCGCCGTGGCGAGCGCCGCCGCGACCGCCGGGCCGTCCTTGGCCCAGGCGGTGGCGCATGACGCACAGGCCTCGCCCGGACCGCGGCACGCGGCGCCGTCCCGGAAGAGCTGCCCGCCCGCCGCGCACCAGCCCCAGGCGTCGTGGAGTGTCCACACGATCGGGACGGAGGCGGCGAAGGCCCCGTCGAGGTAGGCGAGGTGGTGGACGTGCACGAGGTCGGGGCGGAGGTCGGCGAGGCGACGCTCCAGCCAGGCGCGCGCGGCGCGGTCGTTCCCTCCTGTGCGCACCCCGGCGTAGGGCGCGTTGTTGACCAGGCGGCTGACGCCGGTCTCCTCCCGCTCCGCGTACATCGGCGCGCCAGGCTCGCGCGTGGCGGCGAGGGTGTGGACGAACCAACCGCGCCGGCGGAGCGCGATCGCCTCCGCGGCGGCGACCCGTTCGGTCCCCGCGTTCTCGCGAGGCGGGAAGCCGTGTACGACCTGGACGAGCCTTCGCATCCCCCTCCTCGCGCCGCCTAGGGTATCCTCTCGGCGTGGGAGAACCGCGACTTCGGGTGCTGGTGGTCGACGACGAGGAGAACCTCCGGCATCTGCTGGAGCTCATCCTCGGGCGCGCGGGCTACGCCGTGGTCACGGCGAAGAACGGTCGCGAGGCCCTCGGGCGGCTCAGCGAGGCCGACATCGTGCTCTGCGACATCCGCATGCCCGACCTGGACGGCCTCGCGTTCCTGGACGCGCGTCCCGAGGGCGCCCCCCCGGTGGTGATGATGTCCGCCTACGGCACGGTGGACACGGCGTTGGAGGCGATGCGCCGCGGCGCGTACGACTACGTCTCCAAGCCGTTCAAGGCCGATGAGATCGTCCTCACGCTGCGAAAGCTCCAGGAGCGGGAGCAGCTGGTGGCCGAGCGGGGCCGCCTTGCGGTGGAGAACGCCCGTCTGGCGGAACGATCGGGGGAGCCCGTCGAGGGGTTTGTCGGGCGGTCTCCGGCGATCGGCGAGGTGCTGCGAGTGCTGGCGCGCGCCGCGAACCACGAGTCCAGCGTGCTGCTCACCGGGGAGAGCGGCACGGGCAAGGAGCTTTTGGCGCGGGCACTGCACCAGCTGTCGCCTCGCCGAGATGGGCCCTGGGTGGCCGTGAACTGTGCGGCGATCCCCGAGGCGCTCCTGGAGAGCGAGCTCTTCGGCTACCGGCGGGGCGCGTTCACCGGCGCGGTGCGCGACCACGCGGGGCTCTTCGAGCAGGCGGACAAAGGAACGTTGTTCCTTGATGAGATCGGCGACCTTCCGCTCGCGCTCCAGTCCAAGCTGCTCCGTACGCTCCAGGAAGGCACGGTGCGCCGTCTGGGGGCTACGGCCGACAGTAAGGTGGATGTACGTATCGTAGCGGCCACCGCGGCTTCGCTCGTGCCTCCGCGTTTCCGCGAGGACCTCTACTACCGGGTCGCGGTCGTACACCTGCAGATTCCCCCGCTGCGCGAGCGCGCCGATGACGTTCCGCTGCTCGCCGAACACCTGCTGGACGCGCTCGCTGCGCGCATGCGCCTACCCCGCCCACGGTTGTCGGAGGCTGCGCTGCGAGCGCTCATCGCCCACCCCTGGCCGGGCAACGTGCGTCAGCTGGAGAACGCCCTCGAACGTGCGCTCCTGCTCAGCGACGCCGAGGTGCTCGACGTCGATGCGCTGCCCCCCGAGGTGCGCTCCGCGACGCACGCGGTCGTGTCCAAGGACTCCCTCTCCATCCCCGACCGAACCGCCGAGCTCGAGCGGACGCTCATCCGGGAGGCGCTCCGCCGTTGCGAGGGGAACAAGGCGGCCGCGGCCCGCGCGTTGGAGATTTCTTACAAGGCGCTGCTCTACAAGATCCGCGACTACGGTCTGGAGTCGACGTGAGCGTCCTCGCCCTGCTCTTCGCCTGCACCTCCGCCACCGAGCGTGGTGAGCAGGCGCTCGCCCGCGACGACCTGCTGGCCGCAGAACGCGAATTCCGTGCCGCGCTCGATGCAGATCCGGAGGACGCCGAGGCGCTCTACGGCCTGGGCTGGACGTTTCACCAGGCCGACGAGGACGGCCCCGCTCGCGACGCATTTGAGCGCCTCGTGCGCACCCACCCCGAGCTGCCATCGGGGTACCGCGGACTTGGCAGCCTCTTCGCTGCTGCCGGGAACCTGCCTGAAGCGCGCAAGCAGTTGGAGGAGGCGCTCAAGCGCGCGCCGGACGATCCTTCGGTCAACCAGTCCCTGGCGCTGGTGGAGTTGGCGGAGGAGAAGCCAGAGGCGGCGCTCAGCCGCATCGACGCCGCGCTCGCGAAGAATCCGGGTCGCCCGGAGCTCCTGCAGACCCGCGCCGTGGCCCTGCTCAAGCTCGACCGGGCCGAGGAGGCGCTGGAGCAGGCCGCCGCGGCGGTGGCGGCGGCCGACTCGGCGCGGAGCTTGACGGCCGCACGGCTCACCTGGGTGAGCGCGGTGCTCGACAACGTGGAGGACAGGGTGGACGCCTCGAACTGTGGGACCACGGCCGCGCCCGTGCGCGCCTGGCTCGACGGCGCCGACCACGTGCTCGACGAGGCCGAGGCGGACGGCGCGCTCCACGACACCACGCTCGACACCCGCAAGCTGGTGCGGCGCCGCCGGGGCTGGTTGGAAGACATCTGCGCCCCGGGAGGTGGGAAGTGAGTGCCCACCTGGGAAAACAATTCCCTGATCGCAACGCCGTGGATCGGATGAACGCGCAGTTCCCAGCAGGCACGTTTTTTGCAGATAATCGCCGCGCCCACTCCCTCGTGGAGCTGGCCATCGCGGTCGCCGTGGTGGCTGTCCTCGCGGGGATCGGTTGGGGGGTCTTCCAAGACCGCTTCACCACCTACCGGATGCTCGACGTCGCCCGCATGTTGCAGTCCGATCTCGCCACCCTCCGCTCCCTCGCCATCGACACGAATCGAGAGGCGCGGGTGCACTTCGTAGAGGCCGACACGGCGATGGACCCGGACGATGCCCAGCACGGCGCCTGGGAGCTCCAGATGGGCAACCGGTCCTCGGGCAGCACCGAGTGGGACACCCTGCCGATCGACGTCGGCGGCGTGGTCGACTCCAGCGAGGGCGAGCGCAGCCTCGAGCCGGATGGGCGCAACGAAGCCCGGTTCGTGAGCCTCGCCACCTGGGGCACCCTGGAGGACGACGCGATCCGCTTCACCCCGCGCGGCTGGCTCGGCAACGGCGCCGGCGACTATGTGGACGGCGAGATCGTGTTGAAGATCGTGAACAAGCGGGCGCTCGGCAAGGGCGCCACCGAGGAGGTCACCTTGCGGGTGGCGCGGAGCGGCCTCGTACGCATGGAGACCAGCCCTCGATGAGCACGCTGCGCCGCACCCGCGCCGGCTTCACCCTCGTCGAGGTGATGGTCGCCTCCGCCATCCTCGGTGCGGCGCTCATCGTGATGTTCGGCTTCCATAGCCAAGCCGTGCGCTCCAACATGAACGCGCGCCGGCTCACCGATTGCACCTACCTTGCCCAGTCCCAGATGGAGCGCCTGCTCGCGATGGACTGGACGAGCACCAACCGCCCCACCGACATGACCGCGGGCGCGAAGGACGACGCGTGGATGGGCTCCAACGCCTGGGACCCGCTTACCTGGCCGCTCCCGGACCCGGTGAACGCCGCCTTCGAGACCACCGACTCCCTCGGGCCTCCGCTGTACTCCCTGTCGTGGGACATCGAGGACATGGACACCGACGGCACCTGGTCGCGCGTCCGAGTGCGCTGCACCTACGAAGACGCCGCGTTCGACACCAAGCACGGCACGACGATCTCCTCGTTCCGCTTCCGGGACTCCTGATGCTGCGCCGAGCCTTCACCCTCTTGGAGCTGCTCATCGCGCTGGCGATCGGCACGTTCGTCGTCGGGGCGCTGTACTCGTTGTTCACGGTGCAGCTCAAGCAGTTCGTGTACCAGGACCTCCAGATGGAGATGCACCAGAACGTACGTCTGGGGCTCGACATCCTCTCTCGCACCGGCCGCACCGCCGGGCTCGGGACCGTGGGCTGGGTCAGCGGCGCGCTCGGCACCGGCGGCGGGGACAACACGATCCTCCCCGCGGTCATCTCCTACGACGGCACCGGGCCGAACGGCTCCGACGCGATCACGATCGTGTCGCAGGACCCGAACCTGATCATGATCACCGACCCGGACTCCCTCCGGAAGTGCAACGACACCTCGATCATGTTCGACCTCGAGCGCCCCGGGTACACCGACCGCATCGGCGAGCTCTCGGCGAACGAGATGCTCCTGTGCAGCGACCTGTCGAACCCCACTCACAAGACGTCGCTCATGTGGGTGCTCCAGTCCGACGGCGACGCCTCCACCGGTCAGGCCACGGTCAACGACGGCACCACCAACTACGCCGACTACCTGGACAACTGCCCGCTCGGCGAGAACATGCCGACGGCGATGCAGTGCTCCCGCGGCGACATCATCACCTTCTACATCGACGCCGATGACACCGACGGTGTGGGCGCAGGCTCGGCAGAGCACCCCGTCCTGATGATGGACCTCGACTTCGAGTCCCCCGACGAAGACGACGTCCCGGTGGTTGATGACGTCGAGGACATGCAGATCCAGTACTGCTTCTACGGATCAGACTGCTCGTCCACCGACAGCTCGGGCTGGGTCAATTCGGTCGACAGCTATTCCGACTCCAACACCCGCAACGACCCCGACGATCTGTACATGATCCGGTTCACCCTGGTGGTTCGCTCGTCGCGGTCAGACCCCAACCGGATCTACCCCGGTGCTCCGCTGGCCGTCGGCAACAATTCGCCTTCGGCCACGCCGGACCACTACTACCGCCAGGTGAACTCCACCGAGGTGTCCGTGCGCAACATGCGAGTGCTCTCGTGGCTCTGAACCACCAGAACCAGCGCGGCTATGCGATGTTGGTCGCGTTGATCCTCATCGCGATCATCACGATCATCGGCGCCACATCGCTGAGCATCGCCGGGGTGGATCAGCGGGTCGCTGCCTATACCCGTCGGCACGCCGCAGTCACCATGGCGGCGGACGCCGGAGGGGAGCACGCGCGGATGCAGCTGATGTACGACATCCCCGCCAACGAAGGGTGGGACACCGGCGCGCCGCAGGTCTTTGTCGCCGAGACCGAAGCGCAGACCTGGTACGAGGGCGACACGACCGCGCTCCCGCTCGGCAACTACGACGTCACCGCCAGCTTCTCGAAGTGTGGCAAGCCCCCGCCGGGGTACAGCACCGAAGAGGGCAACACCGGCTTCCGGGCGGATTATTGGGCGATGGAGTCTCACTCCTGGTTCGAGTCCGCCAGCTCCGGCGGTGAGCAGGTCAACCCCTCTGAGGCGCGCGTCACCACCATGCTCCGCAAGGTGATGCCCGGCTCGTGCAAGATCCGGTGAACTCATGACCACGCGCTCCTTCCTGCTCGCGGCCGCGCTGCTCACCCTGCCCTCGTTGGCGCACGCGGGGGCCTCCGCAACGGTCTCCGAGGCGCTCTCCAGCAAGCAGGCGGTGCCGCCGGCGATCCTCTTCGTCGTCGATCGTTCCACCGACATGAGCGCGCCGTGCTTCTCGGGCAGCACCACGTCCTGCTTCGACGACGCAGTGGACATCGTGAAGCAGGTCACCCGGCACTACGACGAGGTGAAGTTCGGAGTGGTGGCCACCGCCGACTCGGCCTCGGACTCCAACTACTACCCGGTCGCGCCGGTCGGGAGCACCTTCGCCCAGATCAGCACCGCCCTCGCGAGCCTGAGCGCCTCGACCGGGAGCACCCGCAACCTCGCGGAGACGGTCGACTCGATCAGCACCGACTACCTTGAGCAGAGCACGGTCGAAGACTGGACCGACACCGACGGTGACGGCTTCGACGGCGACTGGAGCGAGACCCCGTTCGCCTACTACTGCTCCGAAGTGTACGTCATCGTGCTGACCACGGGCCGTCCGGTGGACGACGAGGACCCCAGCTTCTCCGCGGCGACGGCCTCTCCAATCGCCGACGTGATGTGTGACAGTACTGGGCTGGTCACTGCCTCGGCGTCGGACTTTGCCTGTCGCTACGACAACGTGGTCACCCACGTATACAACCACGACCACTCCACCCTGACGGACACCCAGCGTGAGATCGTGTCCACCGTGGCCATGGGCCTCGACACGAGCAGCGCCGACGACGCGATCGCCGACGCGCTTTTCCAGAGCGCCGCGGACAACACCGACGGCGACGGCATGTACACCAACGCCGCCACCAAGGACGAGGCGGTGTCGAGCGTGCTCTCGGTGATGTCCGACGTGATGTCCGGGGTATACGCCCGCTCGAACCCGGTCATCGCTGGAAACGGAAGCTATCTCCTCTACAGCTACTACGAGCTCACCGGCGACAACCCGCTCGCCGAAGGCCACGTCCTCGCCTACCAGATCGACGACGACCCGACCTCGTCCACCTACGGCGAGATCCTCTACTACAGCGGAACACCTTACGACGACTACCTTGGAGCAGTCTGGGATGGCGGCTGGTTGTTGTACTCACGCGTGGCGAACCACGCCGAGCTCAACAACGACGACATGGACGGCTTCATGGAGCGGGACATCTTCTTCTACGACTCGACCTTCGCCGCCTACATGACGGGCGACGCGGCGCAGCGCCGCCTGAGCTTCGACGAGCAGATGGTGGATGTGGCGGGCAGCCAGTCGTTGGTGAGCATGATCCTGGATGATTCGGTGGATGGCACCGGCGCGCTGGTCTCCCCCCAATACGACCTGGACCGCAACAACACCGTCAACTCCGACGACGTGCAGGCGATGGTGGACTTCACCCGCGGCGTCGCCACCACCAAGTTCCGCTACCTCGATCTCGAACACGGTCGGTGGAAGCTGCAGGACTCGCCGTATTCGGCGCCCACGGTGGTCACCCGCCGCAACGACGTGTTCTCCAACAGCACCTCCTACCGCACCTTCCTCGACCTCATCGAGGCCGAGGAGATGCCCGACATCGTGCTCATCGCCGCCAACGACGGCCTCTTGCACGCGTTCGCGCTGACCGACGACGAGAACACCCCGACGGACGACGAAGAGGGCGAGGAGCTCTGGGCCTGGGTGCCGGACACGCTGATCCTCCGCAGCCGCGGCAACGAGTGGGCCAACGGCCTGGTCGACAGCATGCTCTACGGCCGCACCTACCTCTTCGACGGGACGCCCGTCGTGGAAGACGTGTGGGTGGACGCCGACGGTGACGGCGTGAAGGACTGCGGGGTCGATCTCGACGACTGCGAATGGCGCCGCGTGGTGGTGGTGCAACAGAGCTTCGGCGGTTCCCGTACCCTCGCGCTCGACATCACCTACACCGACACCCCCCAGTTCCTCTGGGAGCAGACCAACACGACCGACTACACGGCGATGGGGTACACCACCAGCCGCCCGGCGATCTTCAACGTCTACGACTACTCGAACCCGAGCCAGCCGACCGATCGGTGGGTGGCGATGTGGGGCGGCGGGCGAGCGCCGGACTTCTCCACGACGTCGACCAACTACTACCAGACGGTGGAAGCCGATCTCTACGTGTGGGCCATCGGGGACTCCGCCTTCAATACCGCCACGCCGCAATACTCCGTGGCGGGCGACAACATCGGCAGCGAGCACCCCGACTACGCCGGGCACGCGTCCACCCTCGATCTCGACTCCGACGGGAAGCTTGAGTACACCTACATCTCGGCCCCGCCGACCGTGGTCGACGTGGACTCCGACGGCGACGCGGATGTGGCCTACTTCCCGGTCACCGCGGCCTACGACCCCGCCGTGGGGGTCACCCCTTCGGAGAGCCCGGGGCAGTCCTTCATCTACAAGGCGTTGATCAACCAGAGCGATCCGGACGATCTCACCTGGTGCCAGTTCTACGATCCCGAGGTGGGCGCCGAGCCTACCACGACGACGGACACCGGCACCACCACCGGCTCCAGCGCGATCGCCTATGGCAGCCGTCCGGAGATCTACTACGCCCTCACCACGGCCTGGATGAAGGACGGGAGCCTGGGCGTGTACTGGGGCAGCGGTTCGCCGTTCCAGAGCAACACGGACAGCACGCGTGGCGTGTTCTTCATGATGCTCGACACCGACCCCGGCGCGTGCTCAACGGCCAAGGCGCTCACTTGC
Source organism: uncultured Pseudomonadota bacterium (assembly GCA_903921785.1). Classification (GTDB taxonomy): domain Bacteria; phylum Myxococcota_A; class UBA796; order UBA796; family SXON01; genus SXON01. The sequence continues at coordinate 4,910 of CAIXRH010000219.1, read as the reverse complement.
GGCACCGAAGAAGGCGGCTTCTACCAACTTGATGCTGGTGAGCGCCTCACGAGCGATCCGCTGGTGTACGGCGGCGTGGTCTACTTCAGCACCTACACCCCCGACACCGACGTGTGCGTGGAAGGGACCGGGCGGATCTACGGCCTCGACTACACCGACTGCGGCCCGGGCCTCGACACCAACGGCGACGGCGCGGCCACCACCGCGGACGACGACTCGGTGGCCACGACCGGCTTCGTGTCCAACGTGGCCGTGGGCGCCAACGGCAAGCTCTACTATGCCGCCGGCACGGACCTCCGCACCATGGACGCCGTCAGCGATCCCTTCGGTGGCACCGCGATGGTCGGCTGGATGGAGATGTACTAGTCGGCGGGGTGGGCTACGGCCCACCCGCGGGGAGGTACGGATACGGGTCCACCTTCTCGCCGTCGATGAACAGCTCGTAGTGCAGGTGGGGTCCGGTCGACATCCCCGTGCTGCCCACCAGCGCGACGGTCTCTCCGGCGAGCACTTCGTCTCCCTGCCGCACCAGGAGCTGGGAGGCGTGGCAGTAGCGGGTGGCGATGCCCCCGCCGTGGTCGACCTCGACCATCTGGCCGTGGCCCGAGTCCCAGCCGGAGAAGGTGACCACTCCCGCGCCAGTCGCAAGGATCGGGCTCCCGTATTCGGCGCCGATGTCCAAGCCGCCATGGAACTTCCAGTGGGTGCGGGCGAAGGGATCATGCCGCCAGCCGAAGCCGCTGGTGATGACCCCCTCCACCGGCCAGAGCTGGGGCATCGCCTCGCTGGCCTGCTCCAGGGTCTGGAGGTTCTGGTCGAGCGCGTCGAAGTCGATCTGCTGGAGCTCGGCGAACAGCTCCTCGCTGGTGAGCGTGCGCGACCCGGCCGCCCCGTCCCCGACCACCCCGCGAATCCACTGATCGCGGGCGGCCATCGACTCTTCGTCGAGCGGGCCGAAGCCGGGAAGCGCGCCGCGCGCGGCCATGCCCCGGAGCTGCTCATCGTAGGCGCGGACGCGCTCCACGAGCGGCTCGAGATCTGCGAGCTTGCTGTTGGTGGACTCGAGCTCCGCCTTGAGCGCCAGATTCTCGGCGACGACCTCGTCGTGGCCGAGCACGCGGGAGAGCGTGGCGACCTGGACCACCGCGGCCAGCACCAGGAGCGCGATGAAGCCGCCGGCGGCCGTAGCCGCGATCCGCGCCTGCCGGACCGAGAAGCGGTGCTCCACCACGGCGCCGTGCCCGTCCTCCGGGACGAGAAGCAGGGTGTATCGGCGCTCCGGCGCCGGGGGCGGGTCCGGGACGGCCGGGCCGTACGCCTCGCTCACCCGACCTCGTCCACCCGCGCGATGATGGCGGTGATGTTGTCGTCCCCACCCCGGTTGCAGGCCAGGGAGATGAGGTTGCGACACGCCTCTTGCGGGGACATCGCCCGGATGGACTCGCCGATGTCGGCGGGGTCCACGAGGTTGGAGAGCCCATCGGAGCAGAGCATGAACTTGTCGCCGCGGCGGATCGCGCGCACCTGGATGTCGACCTCGACGTCCTCGAGGTAGCCGAGCGACCGGGTGATCACGTTCTTGAGCTTGTGCGTGCGGGCCTGGTCGGGGGTGAGGAGCCCGGCGCGAATGCGCTCGTTCACGAGGCTGTGATCCTCGGTGAGCTGCTCGATTCGTCCATCCCGCACGAGGTAGCCGCGGCTGTCGCCCACATGCGCGATGTAGGCGTTGTTGCGGTCGAAGAGCAGCACGAGGCAGGTGGTGCCCATGCCGTGGTACTCGGGAACGGCGGCGGCCTTCTCGAAGATGCGCTTGCCGGCGAGGCGGATGGCGTAGCGCAAGCGCTCTCGGGCGAATTCTACGTCGCCCTCCTCGCGTGCCGCGTCGAGCTCGGGGGTGGTGGCGGCGCCTTGCAGCACCTCCTCCACGGTGTTCACCGCGATGGCGCTCGCGAACTCTCCGCCCGCGTGCCCCCCCATCCCGTCGCACACCACGAAGAGCCCCAGCTCGTCGTTGATGAGGTAGTTATCCTCATTGTTCGTTCGCTTTACGCCAACGTCGGTGATGCCGCAGGAGGTGATGCGCATGGCTCTGGGTAGTGCGTAGCGCGTCGGGGCCCCCGGCGCCAAACCGTCGGCGGTGACGAACTGTCGCCGACGCGCCGGACCCGGTCAGGTGAGGCGGCGGGCAGGCGGCGGAGACTGCTTGCCGAGGAGGCCGGCGGCGACCGTGTACCCGAGGAGCGTGACGAAGCCCATCTGGGTCATCAGCCCGAGGAGGTCGGTGGTCTGCCACTCCTGCACCACCTTCCCGTTCTCGATCCGGCGCATGAAGATGCCGGTGATCACCACATTTTTCCCGGTGGCCGGAGCGCCCATGAACTTGCCCACGTTCTTCGCCCGGGTCACGAAGCGGATGCTCACGAGGTCGCCCTCGGCGATGACGTGGGTGAACTCCATGGTCATCTCTGCCATGGCGTCCTTCAGCGCCTGCATGAAGCCGAAGTACTCATCGCGGCTATAGACTGCGCTGTCACCGGTGTAGGTGAACGTGTCCCCGAGAAGCCCATCGAGCTCCTTCCATTTTCCGTTGAGGATGGCGCGGGACACCGACAGGGCGATTTCTTTGTTCTGCTCCAGACTCATGACGAACTCCTTGTCCGCCGCGATTATAGTTACATGACACAATCATTGTCAAGTGCAATGGAGTGGCTGGATCATGGGTACGCCCGATCTCGACGTCCTTCCGCCCGACCTCTCGGCTCACGTCGGCTACCTGCTGGTACGCGCGGGGAAGCACGCGCAGCGGCTGTTCTCAGCGCAGATCGCCGCGCTTGGGCTGCGTCCCCCCCTGGCGGACGTGGTCATCCTGCTCCGTGCGCGCGGCTCCCTCTCGCAGGTGGAGATCGCCACCACCTTGGCGATCGAGCGCGCCCACCTCGTCGCTCTGCTCGACCAGCTTGAAGCCCTCGGGTTCGTCTTGCGCTCCGCGGATCCGTCAGACCGCCGCCGGCACGCTGTGACCCTCACCGAGGCGGGCACCACCGCGGCGGAGCGGTTGGGCGGCATGGCCGAAGCGGTGGAGGGGCTGTTGCTCGCCGACCTTTCTGAAGAAGAACGGGAGCAGTTCCGGTCGCTCCTCCAGCGCATGGCGCGACGAGCGGAGGAGGGGGACTAGTCGCCCTCGACCGTGTCGACGATCGCGGCGAGCGCCGCCGCCTCCTCTGCCGCGGCGGCGAGACGGCGCCACCCCGCGAGGTTCACCTGCTCGGCGCGCGCACCGGGGTCCACCCCGGCGGCACTGCACAGCGAGATGGCGGCTTCGCGGCCGAGCTGCGAGCCGAACGCGTTGGTCAGTGTCTTCCGGCGCGCGGAGAACCCGAGGCGGACCAGACGGTCGAACGCCTCGGGCGTGGCTCCGCCGAAGTCGGGAGCTTCGATCGGGCGGAAGCCGACGACGGCCGAATGGACCTTGGGAGCGGGGTGGAACGCGCCGGGAGGCAGGGAGACCAGCCGCTCCACCCGCGCCCGCGCCTGGATCTGCACCGACAGCGAACCGTAGATCCGGGAGCCAGAGTCGGCCTCGATGCGGTCAGCGACCTCGCGCTGAAACATCAGCGCCATCGGCACGCGGAGGCCGAGGAGCCGGAGGCAGAGCGGAGTCGCCACGTTGTACGGGAGGTTCGCCACGACGCGGTTCACCGCGGGGAGCGGGACCCGCAGCGCATCTCCCTGGATGAGCTCCACGGTGGGGACGATCTCCGGGAGGGCCGCGGCGAGGTCCCGATCGAGCTCGATCGCCACGATCGTTGCGCCAGCGCGCGACAGGGCGGCGGTGAGCACGCCGAGCCCGGGGCCAATCTCCAGCACCCGGTCGCCCGGGCGTACGCCAGCGCGGAGCACGATGGTGTCCGCGAGGTCGTCGGAGACCAGGAAGTTCTGCCCGAACCGTCGCCGAGCTCGGGTCTCGAGCTCACGAAGGCGCATGGCGGGGTGCAGAGTGGTGATCATTCGCCGACCTCCCAGCGGGCGCGCGCGAGGCTCTCCGGGGGCCATGGGCGCTCCCCAGCGAGCGCTCGCAGTCCCGCGACATTGGCGATCATCGCCGCGTTGTCCGTACAGCGGCGCTTCGGTGGCAGGTACACGTCCAGACCCGTCGACACCAGCGCCTCGCGCAGGCGGGTGTTGGCCGCCGCCCCGCCGCCAATCGCCAGCCGGCGCACCCCAGTCGCGGCCACGCCCTGCTCCACCCGGTCGACGAGGTAGCGAGCCACCGTGTCCTGGAAGGAGGCCGCCACGTCGGCCGGGCGGGCCTCGGGGTGCCGCTCCAGCCAGGTGCGCACCGCGGTCTTCAGCCCGGAGAAGCTCAGGTCCATCGGACGGCCGGCGGGGCGGGGGAGGGGAAACGGCACGGAGCGGGGGTCGCCTTCACGGGCGAGCGCCTCCACCTTGGGACCTCCGGGGTACCCGAGGCCGAGCATCCGCGCGACCTTGTCGAACGCCTCGCCCACGGCGTCGTCCGTGGTCTCGCAGAGCACCCGATACTCAGCCACCGCCCTCGCTTCGTACAGGGTGGTGTGCCCACCGGAGACGACCAACGCCAGGAACGGGAACGCCGGCGCCCGCTCCTCCAAGAGCGCGCTCAGGAGGTGCCCTTCGAGGTGGTTGACCCCGAAGAACGGCACGCCCCACCCCATCGCCGCCGCCTTGCCGAACGAGAGCCCCACCAGCACCGCCCCGATGAGCCCCGGTCCCGCGGTCGCAGCCACCAGGTCAGGACGTTCTACCTTGGCTTCGGCCAGAGCGGCGCGCACGGTCGGCACCAGTTGTTCGGCGTGTGCCCGGGACGCGATCTCGGGGACCACGCCGCCGAATCGGGCGTGCACTTCCTGGCTGTGCACCACGTCGCTCAG
>CAIXRH010000218.1 GCA_903921785.1 uncultured Pseudomonadota bacterium | reverse complement strand
GCCCTACACCAGCCCCTGCCGGATCGCCCGGCTCACCGCCTCCGTGACGCTGTGCACCTGCAACTTCCGGTAGATCGCCCGGATGTGGGTGCGCACCGTGTCGAGGCTCATGTCGAGGTCGGCGGCGACCTGCTTGTAGGCCCGGCCTTCGGCGAGGGCCCGGAGCACCTCCCGCTCGCGTTCGGTGAGGTCCAGTCGCGCCGGGGTGGGGGCGGCGGGGCGTGAAGCCTGCCGGGCGACCTCCACCAGGGAGCGCGCCACGGCGGCCGTGAGCGGCGAGCCCCCTTCCCGAACCGACCGCAACCCCGCGAGCAGCTCCCCGACCGGCGTGCGTTTGAGCAGGTAGCCGTCCGCGCCCGCGCAGATCGCGGAGAGGATGGTGGCCGGCTCTTCGAAGACGGTCACCACGACGACGGACAGCCGCGGGAACCGCTCCTTCAGCCGGCGCGTGGCCTCGATGCCCGAGAGGTCGGGGAGGTCGAGGTCCATGACCACGAGGTCCCAGTCGGCCGCCGCCGCCGCGATCCCCGCCGTGGCCGTCGGCCAGGCCCCCGCGAGCTCGAACCCGGGTGCCAACGCCAGCACCTGCGCCAACGACTCGCGGTACCGGGGATCATCTTCGAACAGGGCGACGCGCATTGCGGGCCTCTACGGCAAGAGACGTTGCAGCCAAGCCGGACCCCGAGGGGTGCCGGTGGCGTGAGGATCGAAGCGGACGATCACCGCGAAGCCCCCCTCGGGTCGTGGCCCCGTGGCGATCGTGGCGCCGATCGCGGCCGCCCGGGCGCGCATGCCGTCCAGGCCGAGGCCGGAGCCCGCGGTCGCGGCCTCCGGCGGGGCGCCGTCGTCGGTCACCGAGAAGGTCCAGCGGGCGCCGGGGCGCAGGGAGAGCTCGACCCGCCGGGCACGGCCGTGGCGGGCCGCGTTGTGCAGCGCCTCCAGGCCGATCCGCTGCAGCGCCCGTCGGACCGGCAGGGACAGCGCCGTCGGCCACGCCGCAGGCGCGTCCACCACCACCTGTCCGTCGTGGGGCGCGAGCAGACGGTTGCCCCGCTCGGCGAGCAAGGCGAGGAGTGCCGCCGGGTCGCGACTGTCGCGACGTAGCGACCACACGATGTCGCCCATCGCCGCGCCTAGCTCCTCTGCGGAGCCCGCGACCTGCGTGGTGAGCGTGCGCCGGGTCGCGTCGTCGGTCTCGGGATCGGCGGCGAGGCCGAGGAGGGCGGCGATGCCGGCGAGGCCGGAGCCGATCTCGTCGTGGAGGTCCAGCGCGATGCGGCTGCGCTCCCGCTCCACCCGCAGCAGCGCGGCGACGCGGAGGCGGTAGGCGGCCCCGAGGAGGGCGGCCAGCGCGGCGGCGGCGGCGAGGAGCGCGGGCGGGGTCCGGTACCAGGGGGTCGGCACCGCCACCCAGGTGGCCGGGCCGGGCGTCCAGCTCACGCCATCGAGCGAGCTCTCCACGACGACGTGGTGCTCGCCGGGCGCGAGGTCCACGAAGCGGAGGACGCCGCCTTCGAGGGAGCGGACGGTGCCATCGACCTCCGCGCGGAGGCGGCCGAGCGTGGGTTCGCGCCAGGCCGGGAGCGCGTAGGCGAGCAACAGGTCGTTCGGCGGCGCGGAGATCGACAGGCTCCCGGCCCCCACGACGAGGCCCCGACCTTCCGGCATCCCCGCCGGGATCGGCGCGGGGGCCGCGCCGGGGCGGACCCGCGCGGAGGCCGGCACGTCCACGAGGCCCCAGGAGGAGGCGAGCCAGAGGCCGCCGTCGGCGCGGACGTCCACCTGCTCGGCGCCGTCCACCGCGAGCCCGTGCCAGGCGCCGATCGTCTCGAGCACGCGGGGCTCGGGGTCCGTCGAGACCCGCGCGAGGGTGCCCTGCCCCGCGATCCACACCCCGTCCGCGGTGGGGGTGAGCCCGAGCAGGTGCAGCGGCGTCGGCTCGCCCGCGAGGTGCACCCGGCTCGGCCCCGCTTCGTCCACCCGCCAGAGCCCGTCGCCCTCCGTGGCGATCCACCACGCCGCGCCCACCCGCCGGAGCGCCGTGACGCGGCTGGCGAGCTTCAGGGGGATCGTCCGGAGCACCTCGCCAGCGTTCACCTCCAGCAGCTCCTCCCGGGACGCGACCCAGAGGTGCCCGTCCGCGGCGGCGGCGACGCCGTTCCAGCGGCGGCCGGCCTGGACGAGCGTGGCCTCGTTCGTGGCACGATCCACGCGCCAGAGCCCGTCGGTGGTGGTGAACCACATCGCGTCCGGCAGCGCGGCGCATCCCCGCGGCCACCCGGTGACCGCGTCGGCGAGGAGCGTGGCGCCCGTGTCGTCCACGCGCACGAGGCCGAAATGTTGGCCGGCCGCGTCGACCATGTCGAGCACGCCGGCCCAGGCGGAGGCGCCGCCCGCGCCGTCCGTCTCGCGCCCCGCGCCGGCCGCCCCGCCGTCGACACACCAGCCGCCCTCGACCTGGTAGGGCAGCGGCCCCGCCACCGTTGCGCCCCGGTCGTCCACCGCGCCGATGCCTTGCCACGTCGCGACCCACTCGCGATGGCCGGTGTTCACGACGTAGCGAGCGTGGGCGCTGGGGAGGCCGTCGGCGTCCGCGAAGGTGCGGGTGTCGGGCTCGGGGAAGACATGGGCGCCGAGGAAGTCGCCGAGCCACATCGAGCCGTCGGTCGCGACCAGGAGCGGCCCCCCGCCGGCGACGCCTTCGCGCGGACCGAGCTGCTCCAGGTGCCCCTCGCGGAGCGCCACGAGGGTGCGGTCGGCGGAGAACCAGAGGGTGTCGCCGCGGCGGACCAGGGAGATCCCGCGGCCGGGGTCGTCGTAGACGAGCGTCGCGACACCGCCCTCCACCCGGAAGAGCTCGCCGTACCAGGTCGCGACCGCCAGCGCGCCGGGTGCGCCCGGCCACTCGGCCACGCCCACCGCGCGGCGGACGTCGGCGACCTTCTCCACGCCGTGGGCGCCGAGCCGGTCCAGCTCGCCGTCCCGGGCGACGTAGATCGTGCTGCCGAGGCTCAGGAGCTCGCCGGAGTCAGGGAGCTCAGCGGCCGGCTGCCAGCCGCCGGCGTCGCGGAGCATGACCGTGGAGGGGCCGGCGCCGCGGAGGACGGCGAGGCGTCCGGAGGCGTCGGTGGCCACGCTGGTGACGTCGTCCCAGCCGCGTACGGTGTCGGGGCGGACCTCGCGCGCCGACCCGTCCGTTGTCAGTGTCGCGACATCACCGGCATCGGTGGCGACCGCTTCGCTGTCTGTCGCGACGGCGCCCGGCACGTCCGTCACCTCCACCAGCCGCCCGTCCTCGTGGCGGGCCCAGACGCGCCCGGTGGCGTCGATCGCGAGCTCGTCCACCAGCCCGGGGAGGCGGTCGGCGGCCACGCGGCGCGCGCTCACGCCGTCGAGGACCCACAGGCCGTTGTAGGTCCCGGCCCACACCCGGGCGTCCGGCCCCTGCGCCAAGGCGCGGACGGAGGCCGCGGGCAGCTCGGTGACGTCGCGGCCCATCCGTTCGGAAGCGAGCGCGGCGGCGGCGAACCAGGCGAGCATGCCCGGCCGTCCTACCCCGCGGCTCCGTACGACGCGGGGTCGCATGTTCGTGCGAGGGGCGGGCGCCGGCCCCGGGGGTAGTCCCGAGGCGGAACCCGGAGACCCCCCGATGCTGCTCGCCCTCGTCCTCCCCGCCCTCGCCGAAGACGTCCTCTACTCCAACGCCGACGGCTGCGAGCTCGTCGCCGACGGCACCGAGATGTACGTTCGCGGCTGCAACCTCCACATCGAGAACGGGAGCGGGTCGACCTACAGCGCCAACGGCCTCGGCAACGTCGTCGTCGGCTACGACGCCGCCACCTCCGCCGACACGCGCGGCGGCTCCCACAACGTCATCGTCGGCGACTACCACACCTACTCGGCCAGCGGCGCCCTGGTCTCCGGCTACGACAACGCCGCCACGGCGAACGCGGTGACGCTGGTCGGCGGGGTGGGGAACAAGGCCTCGGCCGGGTACGCCACCGTGGTGGGCGGGCGCTCCAACCTCGCCCGTGGGTCCTACGGCACGGTCGCGGGCGGGTACAAGAACACGACGAGCGGGGGGTACGCGACGGTGGCGGGCGGCACGGCGAACGTCGCCTCCGGCTCCTACGCGGTGGTGGCGGGCGGCAGCAAGAACACCGCGAGCGGCACGGGCGCGCTCGCTTCGGGCGGCTCGCTCAACACCGTCTCCACGGCGTACGCGGCCAACCTCAGCGCCGTCTCCTCCGCGGACGTGAGCACCGGTCTCACCCAGCTCGACAGCCTCGACGCCGACGTCGTCGCCCTCTCCACCGACGTCGACGGCCTCGCCGCCGACTCGATCATCGTGCAGGGCTACGTGAGCACGCTGCAGGACCAGATGATCATCGTGCAGGGGCTCACGGACTCCCTGGGTTCGGACATGATCATCGTCCAGGGCTACGTCACGAACCTCCAGGACGACATGATCATCGTGCAGGGCCTCACCGACTCGCTGAGTCGCGACTCGATCATCGTCCAGGGTTACGTGAGCACGCTGCAGGACCAGATGATCATCGTGCAGGGGCTCACGGACTCCCTGGGTTCGGACATGATCATCGTCCAGGGCTACGTGACCGACCTCCAGGCCGACATGATCATCGTGCAGGGCCTCACCGACGACCTCGGGCTCGACCTCGCCGACCTGGAGGCCGTCTCGCTGAGCACGAAGTCGCGGCTCTCCTCGGTGATGAGCGACGTCAGCAGCGCGGGCTCCGCCGTGCTCGCCGCGATGGACCTCTCCTCCGGCGCCACCTTCGCCGACTCCATGGAGATCCTCGGGCAGACCCTCGCCGCCGACAAGGCCTCCTCCACCAGCCGCATCTCCGCCCTCGAAAGCGACGTCTCCGCCATCGATGGCTCGCTCGGCGAGGTCGACACCCTCCTCGGCGTGCTCTACGTGGACTCCGCGGGCGACGTGGTCGTGGACGGCGCCAACCTGCGCGTACAGAACGGCCTCGGCACCACCAACAGCACGAACGGGAAGGGCAATATCATCCTCGGCTACGACGAGAACGTGGGCCACCGCGACGGCTCGGGCTCCCACAACCTCGTGCTCGGCTACGACCACGCCTACCGCGGCTACGGCTCGATCCTCTTCGGCGTGCAGAACGTGGCCGACGACGACAGCCTCGTCGGCGGCACCAGCAACACCGCCGGTGACGGCAGCGTGGTGCTCTCCGGCGCCTACAACCTCGCGGATGGGCGCGGCGCGGTGGTCGGCGGCACCAGCAACACCGCCGCCGGCACCTACTCCGTCGTGACGGGCGGGCTCCAGAACCAGGGCACCGGCTACGCCTCCGTGCTCGTCGGCGGCGTCCAGAACGTGTCCAGCGGCTACGGCGCGGCGCTGCTCGGCGGCACCCTCAACACCGCGGACGGCGTGGCCGCCACGGTGGCGGGCGGCGCCAACGGCGTGGCGACCGGGAGCTGGTCGACGGTGGTCGGCAGCTCCGGCGCGACGACGAGCACCTCGTATGAGGTGGCGTTCTAGGCGGAATGGGCTCACCTCTCGGTGGTGCAGGCCCGTCGCGAGCCAGGACCGGCGTCGGCGGTCGAGGGGCCACCGCGGCGAAGATGGCACGCCGGGCCTCGACCACCGAGGTCGGCGACCGGGCTGGACCTGCCCTACTTCCCCGCGGGAGGCGGCGCCTCGTACGTGAGGATCGCCACGTCGGGGTAGAGCGGCCCTGTCTCGTCGCGACGCATGGTGTCGAGCGTCGTCACCAGGGTGCGGTAGGGAATGTCCTTGTCCGCCGTGAGCACGGCGCGCTCGGGCGCGTTCGGCACGCCACGCAGCGCACGGAGGACCTCCGCGAGCCGGGCGTAGGGCAGCGCGCCATTCACCGCCATGAGCTTGGCGGCGTGGCCGCCGTCGCCGGCGTCGAGCACGAAGCCGTCGTGGTCCACCTCCACGGTGAGCGGCCCGTGTGCGTCTTCGGCGAGCGCGCCGCCCGCCCCCTCCTTGGCCTTCTCCTTGGCGTACGCGGCCTTCACCGCCGCCTGACGCAGGCCAAGGTCGTTGTAGCTGGCGATCGCCAACAGCGCGATCATCAGGGTGGTCACGATGTCGAGGTAGGGGACGAGGTTGAGCTCTTCCCGCGTTCCGCCTGCGCTGGCCATGAAGGCTCCGGGGGGTGGCGGCTCGGACAACCGCACCTCCGGAGGGTTCCCCGAGACTCAGAACCCCGCTTGCCCGCGGAGGTAGATGGCGTTGCTCGGCTCGGCGGTGCCGAGCGTGAGCCGCTCGAACGTGGCCGCGAGGCTCACCTTCGGGGTGAAGTCGTGCGACACCCCGGCGATGAGCTTGGTGTAGGTGTCGTCGTCCACGGTGGTGTCGGCGTCCCACAGGTCGAACCGGGCGACCACGTTGAGCACCTTCGGGACGTGCGGCACGAGGGTGATCGAGAACCCGGAGCCGGTGACGTCGGCGCTTTGCTTGCCGATGTACTCGGCCATCGCGGTGACGGGCCCGTAGTCCACGCCGGCCGAAGCCGCGTAGATCAAGGTGCCGTCCGCGTCGGGGGTGCCGGGAAGCGCGTAGGAGACGAAGGCGGAGAGCGGGAGCGCACCCTTCTTGCCGGGGGCGAGCGGGTCCACCGTGAAGCGGGCCTGCGCCGTCTTCCCGGCGTCGGCCTCGATGCTGGCGTATCCCTCGCCGTTGATCACCACCGCGTGCCAGCCGAAGAGGCCGTCCGCGTGTTTGCCGAAGGCGCCGACACCGAGGTCGGCCGTGCTCACCAGCTTGGCTTCGTCGGACATCGAGCGGCTGATGTACCGCTGCCCCCAGAACTGGTCGGAGAACGGCGCCCAGGGGGTGTCGATCATGCCGACGCGCACCTTCACTTCGTGGGTCGTGTCCACCTCCAACCAGACGTTCTTGAGGTAGACCCGGGTCTTGGTGTCCTGCGGGAGCACCACGGTGGAGCCGTCGGCGAGGGTCGTGGTCTGCTCCTTGAGCCGGTCCGCGTCCACGGTGAGGCGGGTGGAGAGGGTCGGCGACAGGGTGCCCTGGGCGGTGAGGTAGGCGCGGTCGAGATCGAAGTCGTTGGGGGTGCCCTCCGCGAGGTGCAGCGCGAAGTGGCTGTAGAGGGTGCCGCTCATCTTGACCGAGGGAGTGCCCGGCGTCGCCTCCGGCGGGTGTGCCGGGGCCGCTCCGGCGGGCGTGCTGGCGGCGGCGGGCGGCTCCGGCGGGGGCACGGGCGGCGCGTCGATCGCCTGGAGCTCGGCCTCCTCAGCGGTGAGGCGCGCCTGGAGGTCCGCGCGTCCGGGCGCGACGACGGACTCCGAGAGCCCGCCGGCCACCGCGTCGTCGAGCAGCTTGATCTGGGTCCGGGTCTCCTCCATCTTCGCGTGGACGGCCGTTCGTTTCTCGGCCCTCGCGGCCTCCAGCGGGTCTACCGGCGGCGGGGGAGCCGGCGGCGGGGTGAGCGCCTCGCGGAGCGCCCGCACCTCACCGCGCAGTCCGGCCAGCTCTTCGTGGAGCAGCTCGAGGTCCGTCGGGCCGGGCGGGGCCGAGACTTCCGCAGGTTTGGCGGTTTTCTCCGCTGGCTTGGCGGGGGTCACGGGCTTGGCCGCGGTGGTGGGCTTCACGGGGGTGGCGGGCTTCGCCGGGGTGGGCTTCGCCGGGGTGGTGGACGACTTCGGCGGTGGGGGCTTCGCGGAAGGCGGCGCCGCCGACAGTTGAAGCGGAACGGCGAGCAGCAGCAGTACGGAAACCCGAGGCAGGCGCATCAGACCCTCCGCGGGCAGAATCGTCCGGGGCGTCGTGAACTTGAGTCGATCCGTCGATCGTTCATCGGCGGGAAACGCTCACTTCCTTGCATCGGTTCTTTGACCGATGGCGCGGGTGCGGAGGGGGTTGTCCGCGCCTCAGCGTGCGAACGGGTGGCGCTGCGCTATGCTCCCGCCGTGGACTTCTCTCCCGCCGCGATGCTCTTCGGGGTGATCTTCGGATCGGTGGGGTTCGCTGCGTTCCAGATCGGGCGGAAGCGGGAGAACTGGCGGGTGGCCGGCCTGGGTATCGGGCTGATGGGGCTCACCTTCGTGGCGGGCGGCGACACGTGGAGCTGGATCGCCGCGGTCGCGATGACCGGGTTGATGTTCTGGCCGTAGCCCGCGGGTCGACCGGATAGGCGGCCGGGCGAGGTTCCCCGTGAACGACACCGTCCACCTCCCCACCGCGGCCACGGCCGCGCGCGTGAAGCACAGCCCGCCCGCCACGGCCGACGTCGTGGTGATCGGCGCCGGCCTCGGCGGCCTGATGACCGCCGCGCGCCTCGCCCAGGCCGGCAAGAAGGTGGTGATGCTCGACGCGCACTACGTCGCCGGCGGCTGCGCCACGATGTTCTCGCGAGGTAGTGGCGATGAACGGGTGAACTTCGACATCGGTCTGCACTACGTGGGCGGCTGCGGCCCCGGCGGCCGCGTCCCCCAGGTGCTCGACGAGGTGGGCGTGAAGGTGGACTGGCGTCCGCTGGACCCCGACGGCTTCGACGAGCTGGTCTTCCCCGACTTCCGCTTCCGCATCCCGGCGAACGAAGAGCTCTACCGTGAGCGGCTGGTGGCGCTGTTCCCGAAAGAGGTGGCGGGGATCGACCGGTACATGCGCGTCTGCCGCGAGGTGCGCGTCCTCGGCCGCGCCGAAGCGCCGAAGGGGCTCGCGCTGGCCTGGGAGGCGATGACCAAGGGCCGCCTCGCCGCCCTGAACAAGGGCAACACCCTCGGCGCGTTCCTCGACACCTGCACCCCGGACAAGAAGCTCCGCGCCATCCTCGCCGGCCAGAACGGCGACTACGGGCTCCCCCCGAATCGGGTGAGCCTCATGCTCCACTGCGGCCTCGCCAACCACTACTTCGATGGGGCGTACTACCCCCGGGGTGGCGGTCAGGTGATCGCGGACGGGCTCGCGGCCCGGGTGGAGGCGCTCGGTGGCACCATCCACCTCCGGCACCCGGTGGAGCGCATCCTCGTCGAAGGCGGCCGCGCCGTCGGCATCCGCTGGCGCGGCCCCCACGGCGACGTCGGCGAGACCCGCGCGCCCGTCGTCCTCAGCAACGCCGACCTCAAGCGGACGATGTTGGAGCTGCTCCCCGAGAGCGACGCCCCCGCCGGCCTCCGGGACACCGCCCAGGCCTGGGAGATGGGCGGCGCGATCTTCCTCACCTGCCTCGCCGTGCGCACGGACCTCCGCGCGCTCGGCATGGGCGCCACCAACTACTGGCAGTTCGACGGCTACGACTTCGACGCCCTCTACGCCGAGGGCGGCGGCACCGTCGTCCCGCCGGTGCGCGGCTGCTACATCACCAGCGCCACCCTGAAGGACCCGGGCACGCCGGGCCATGCCCCCCCCGGCGTGGACACCGTGGAGGTCATGGGCCTCGTCCCCGGGAACCCGGCCGCCTGGGGCGTCACCGACGTGGACGCGCGCGGGCCCGGCTACCGCAAGGGCGAGGGGTACCAGGCGCTCAAGGCGCGGGTGGAAGGCGAGCTGGTCGGCCGTTTGGAGAAGCTGTTTCCGGGTTCGACGAAGGACATCGTCCACCTGGAGAGCGCCAGCCCGGTGAGCCACACCCGCTTCACCTGGGCGAGCGCCGGCAGCGGCTACGGGCTCGCGGCGACGCCGCAGCAGTTCCTCGGCAACCGCCCGGGCTACCGGACGGCGGTCCAGGGGCTCTACGTCTGCGGCGCGAATACCCGTTCGGGCCACGGGATCTCGGGGGCGCTGGGCTCCGGGGTCCAGGCGGCGCGGACGATCCTCGGGGATGCGGCGAAGGGGTAGGGGACGGACGTCAGTCCTTCAGGTCCAGCCGCGTGGCCGCGACCCAGGCCGTGAGGTCGTCGTGCAGCGAGAGGCGGCGGGCGCGGTAGGAGTCGGCGATCTCCGCGTCCAAGGTCTCGAAGGCCACGGCGGCGGGGAGCACGTGCGCCTGGTTGGCCACGGCGAGGACCTTCCAGAGCGGGGTGTCGGGGGCGCCAGCGGCGAGCACCGCGGTGGCGGCGGAGATGCGGCGATCGAGCGGGTCTTCGGGGCCCGGGGCGGTCTGCGCCACGAGGAACTGGTACCCCGCCGGGTCGGTGAGCCGCAGGTCGCGCACCCGGAGCTCCTGCCCGAGCATCGCACCGAGGGTGGACCAGCCCGCTTCATAGTGCGGGTTGCACACCACCGCGTCGAGCGCGTGGCGGGCCACCAGGTCGATCTCCTCCTTGCGGAGGTCGGGCAGGCCCGCCATGGTGTCGGCGAGGAAGCGGTGGGCGATGTGGTGGCAGGGGTCGATCGTCACCGCCGTCTCGTAGCGGTCGATCGCGCCGCGAGGGTCTCCCTGCTGTTTGAGCGCGTCCCCCGAGTAGGTCCACCAGGTGGAGGCCGTCGGGCACCCGGCGAGCGCAGCGTCGTACTCCTTGAGCGCGACGGCCACGTTTCCGGCGGCGAAGGCCTGCTCGGCCATCAGGTCGTGCTGCTGGGCGGTGGCGGAGCAGGGCGCCATCTGCGGCTCGAGCAGATCGCCCTCGGTGGAGACCTGGATCACCGTGCGGGCGATGCCGAGCTCCACCCGGCTCGGGTCGAGCTTCTCCAGGCGCGCCATGCTCGCGGTGAGCGCCGAGGAGCGTCGTTCGCCTTCGTCGCGGGCCACGCCGGGGTCCTTCGGAAGGGGCGCCGACGCGTCGTCGAGGTCGAGGAGCACCAGCACCCCGAGGGCGTCCGCGTTCTCGCGCAGCGAGAGCGACCGTTCGGCGGCCTTCCGCGCCGGCACCGGCTTGTGCTTCTCGTAGAGGCGCTGGGCTTTCGCGGCGAGGGTGTCGGCACGGTCGGCCGCTTCGGCCGGGTGCACCAGCAAGGAGAGCGCCAAGAACAACAGGATCATGACGACTCCGGGGAACAAAGAGCGTATCCGACGGGCGACGGGGGGGCGACGACGCCCCGCCGAGCCGTTCCCCGGGATACTCGCACATCTTCCGTGAGCGCTTGTGCCCGAGAGGCCCGATCTGGAGTACGTGGTTCCCCGACTCACGGAGATGCTGGTAGGCGCGAAGGTCGTGGGCGGTTCGGTGCGCAAGCCCGTCGTGCTCCGCTGCGCGATTGATGAGGTGCGGGGCGAGATCCTTGGGGTCGTTCGCCGCAGCCACGCCGTCAATTTCGACTTCGGGGAGCGCCACCTGGTGATCTCTCCGATGCTCGCCGGGCGCTTCGACGTCGTGGAGGGTGGGAAGAAGGCCCCCGGCGATACCGCCGTGAGCTTCGACCTCGCCGACGGCCGCCGGCTCCTCTACCGGGACGACGTGCAGATGGGCAAGGTGTGGTGGACCGCGCCGGGCGCGCCCGTGCCCGGGCTGGTCGAGGGCGGGGTGGATGTGCTCTCCCCCGCCTTCACGACGGAGAAGCTGCGGGCGATGGCCAAGGGGCGTCGGGAGCAGCTCAAGGTCTTCCTGATGGACAAGACCGCGTTCGACGCGATGGGCAACGCCTACGCCGACGAGGTGCTCTGGGAGGCCGGCCTGCACCCCAAGCGCCAGGTGAGCCGCCTCACGGCCGAGGAGCTCGACGCGTTGCACGCCGCGATCGTGCGCACGCTGACGTCGGCACGCGACACGATCGCCGCCCGCGCCCCGCCCCTCCCGGAGAAGGTCCGCGATTTTCTCCACGTCCGCGGGAAGAAGGGGGAGCCCTGCGACCGCTGCGGGACGACCCTCCGCGTCGCCGGCATCCTCGGTCACGACGCCTACTTCTGTCCTTCGTGCCAGCCGGATGCGGAGGGGAAGGGGTTTGTGGATTGGCGGAAGGCTTGACGCCCCCCCGGTCGGTGCCTACCCGTGCCCGCCGGAGACCCACATGGCCGAAACCCTTCCGTTCCAAGCAGAAGTCCGCCAGCTCCTCGATCTGGTGGTGCACAGCCTCTACTCCGACCGCGAGATCTTCCTTCGGGAGCTGATCTCCAACGCGTCCGACGCGCTCGATCGCGCCCGGCTCGCCGGCCTCACCCGCACCGACCTGCTGGCGGCCGAGGGTGAGCCCCACATCGAGCTCGAGATCAACCGCGACCTCGGCACCCTCATCGTGCGCGACAACGGCATCGGGCTCAACCGTGAGCAAGCCGTGGAGCACCTCGGCACCATCGCCCGCTCCGGCACCAAGGCCTTCGCCCAGGCGCTCCGCGAGAAGGGCAACAACGCCGAGGGCCTCATCGGGCAGTTCGGCGTGGGCTTCTACGCCAGCTTCATGGTGTCCACCAAGGTCGAGGTGCACTCGCTCAGCGGCGAGCCCGGCGCAGAGCCCGTGCTCTGGACCAGCGACGGCGCTGGCGAGTTCGTGGTGGAGCCCGGCAGCCGGAGCACGCGCGGCACCGCCGTGACCGTACACTTCCGCTCCGACTGTACCGAGTTCCTCGACAGCTGGAAGGTGAAGGACATCGTGAAGCGCCACAGCCGCTTCGTGGCCTACCCGGTGCTGCTTGAGGGCGAGAAGCTCAACGAGGATCAGGCGCTCTGGGCCCGCAACCCGTCCGAGGTCACCGACGACGAGTACAAGGGCTTCTACAAGCAGGCCTTCCACGAGTGGCAGGACCCGGCGGGGTGGGTGCACTTCCGCGCCGAGGCGCCCCTGGAGTACCAGGCGGTGCTGTACTTCCCGCAGGAGCGCCCGTTCGATCTGGACTACCCCGACGCCAAGCGCGGCGTGGCGCTCTACCAGCGGCGGGTGCTCATCCAGGAGCAGAGCGACCAGTTCCTCCCCCGCTACCTCCGCTTCGTGCGCGGCCTCATCGACGCGCCCGAGGTCTCCCTCAACGTGAGCCGCGAGATCCTCCAGAACACGCCCGTGCTCCGGTCGATCAAGAACCAGGTGGTCAAGCGGGTGCTCCGGCGCCTCAAGGAGATCGGCCGGGAGGACGTGGCCGGGTACACGAAGTTCTGGGAGAACTTCGGCACCACGCTCAAAGAAGGCGTGGCCGAGGACAAGGACAACGTGGACGCGATCACCCCGCTCCTGCGCTTCCGCACCACCGCCGGCGACGACTGGCGGGACCTCGCCCAGATCAAGGCCGACATGAAGGACGGCCAGAAGGAGCTCTGGTACCTCACCGGGCTCGACCTCGGCCGCCTCCGCGCGTCCCCGCAGCTCGAAGCGTTCAAGAAGAAGGGCTGGGAGGTCATCCTCCTCTCCGACCCGGTGGACGAGTGGGTGGTCATGAACCTCACCGAGTACGACGGGGTGAAGCTCCAGTCTGCCTCTCGGGGCGAGCTCGACAAGGACGACGACCCCATCGCCGAGGAGGCCCGCAAGCAGACCGAGCCCTTCGCCGGCTGGGTGAAGGAGCTGCTCGGCGACGCGGTCGCGGGCGTGCGCCCCTCGCGCCGCCTCACCGACAGCCCGAGCGTCCTGGTGGACGAGGGCCAGATGTCCTCGAACATGGAGCGGATCCTCCGCGCCACCCGTCAGGGCGGCGGGCCGAAGGCCTCGCGGGTGCTGGAGATCAACCCCGAGCACGTGCTGGTGAAGCGGCTGGTCTCGCTGCACCACGACGGCAACACGGCCGACGCCGAGCCGTTGGCCCGCCTGCTGCTCGACTACGCGCAGCTCGCCGAGGGCCACGTGGAGGACGTCGCGGGGCTCACCACGCGGCTGAGCGCGCTCATGCTCAAGGCGGCGGGCGGGTAACGCTCAAGGGGTGGCGGTCGGGCGAGGCCCTTCCCGGCGGGCGACGTCGGCGGTCGAGAACCGACCGTCGTGAGCCTGGCGGGGCGGGCGCGGCCGACTGCTGGGGCGGCGCGTCGACCGCTGCGGGGCCGCAGCGGTGCGGCGCGCTCAGCCGCGCCCGAGCTGCTTCCCCAGGTAGACCGCCGTCGGGATCGGGTTGTAGCAGTACGCCGCGATCTCCGCGAAGCCGAATGATCGGTAGAGCGTGAGGGCCGGGGTCATCGAGGCGAGGGTGTCCAGGCGCATCTCGGCGTAGCCGCGGGCCTCCGCCTCGCGGAGCACGGCGGCCACCAGCGCGCGCCCGAGGCCCAGGCGTCGGGCGGCTGGACGCACGTACATCCGCTTCATCTCGCAGGCGTCGGCGTCGAGGGCGCGGAGGGCCACGCAGCCGATCGGGGCGCTGGCGCCGTCGAGAGCGAGCAGGAGCTCACCCTCCGGGGGCGCGTAACGGCCGGGCAGGGCGGCGAGCTCGGCGTCGAAGGCCTGGAAGTCGAGGTCGATGTCCAGGGAGTCGGCGTACTCGCGGAACAGCACGGCGATCGCCGCGAGGTGGGCGGGGGTGCGCGCGGGCTCGATCGTGAACGGGGGCATCGCCGCCAAGGTAGCTGGCTCGTGGGCTGCCCGCGGTCCGCCCGCGCTTCGCCGGCGCTCAGCTCGCCTCGCCGGCGCGCGCGCGCGGCGCTCAGCTCGCCTCGCTGGTGCGCGCGACGAAGTCGGCGTCCCAGCGGTCGAGGCCCCACTGGTCCACCAGCGCCGCGACGCGAGGGGCGTACTCGGGGTCGGCGGCGTAGACCGCGGCGAGCGCCCGTAGCGCTGGCCGCCAGCTCCGCGCGGCGCGGGCCGCCGCGTACTTCGGCGACCGCCCGAGGAGCTCCGCGTGCGCCCGGACCGACGCTTCCCAGTCGGCGTACTCGACCAGCCCGTCGCGACGGGTGTGGCCGAACAGGTTGTTCAGCTCGCGGGCGGGGCGGCTGCGGCCCCAGCCGCTCTCGTGGGCGGCCTGGGCGAGCAACAACGAGGGTGGCAGGTTCATCTCGGCGGCAACGACCAACGCCAACGGGGCGATCGCCAGGAGGAAGGTCCGCTGTCGGCCGGGCCTCCAGTCGCCCGTCTCCGCCTCCACGCGGAGACGGGCGAGTTGTACCGGGGAGGGGGTGGGGAGGGTGACGGCGGGCGGCGGGGCGGGCGTGGAGGGAAGGGAGAAGAGCGGCTCCGCCGCCCACCCGGAGATGGCCATCAGGGTGGGACCGAGCGAGCGGAAGAAGCCGTTCATGGCTTTGAGTTCGGATCGTTGAAGGCGCAACTTGAGCAGAAATCTTGACGTGTCAAATTGGGGCGGCGGGCGGGCCCCGGGGCGCCCAGGTCGGCCGCCGGGG
>CAIXRH010000217.1 GCA_903921785.1 uncultured Pseudomonadota bacterium | reverse complement strand
GCCAGCGCGTCGAGGTCGAGCCCCGCCTGCGGCAGCGCCTCGGGCCAGAGCCGGGTCCAGAGCGCCGCCCGCTCCCCGGCGTCCGGCGCCTTGAACTCCAGGGCGAAGGTGAACCGACGTAGGAACGCGGGGTCCAACGCGTCCTTGGTGTTTGTCGTGAGGATCGCGAGGCCCCGGTACGCCTCGATCCGGGCGAGCAGGTATCCCACCTCGATGTTCGCGTACCGGTCGTGACTGTCCTTCACCTCCGACCGCTTCCCGAACAGCGCGTCGGCTTCGTCGAAGAGCAGGACCGCCCCACAGGACTCCGCCGCGTCGAACACCCGCGCGAGGTTTTTCTCGGTCTCCCCGATGTACTTCGAGACCACCGCGCTCAGATCGATGACGTAGAGGTCCAGGCCGAGCTCCGAGGCGATCACCTCCGCCGCCATCGTCTTGCCCGTACCGCTGGGGCCGGAGAACAGGCCCACGAGCCCCAGGCCCCGGGCGCTCTTGTCCGCCACCCCCCACCGCTCGTGCACCTGCTCCCGGTGCCGAAGGTGCGTCACCATCTCCCGGAGCGTCCCCACACTCGCCTCCGGAAGCACCAGGTCCGTCCACCGCGCCCGGACCTCCACCCGCCGCGCGAGCTGGTCCAGGCCCTCGCGGGCGGCCGAGCGGCAGTGGGCTTCGGCTTCGGCGAGTACGGCATCGGGGGAGTCGCCGGCCGCCAGGGCGGTGGCCGCGCCGGCGGCGATCCGCGTCACCGCGTCCGCGCCGACCCGGTAGCGCCGCGCCAGGGCGACGGTTCGCTCGTAGAACTCCGAGCGCATTCGATCGCGCGACGGAGCACTGGGTCGTCGGCGGCTTCAGGTATCCATCCGAGCGGTATCGCCTGATCCGCGACGAGGCACTTGCCGGTCTTGCTGGCCAACAGGCCAGTGGAACGATCAATCAACTCCATGACCGATGTTGTCGCCACGATTGCGTGCACGTCCTGGAATTGCCCTCCGGACCAGCCGCCGGGACACATCTCGCGGAGACGACGGGCAAGTAGGTCCAGCATGAACCACTCCGCTTCACCTTGGTCCGCGACAAGGCGGCCAAGAGCGTCCATGAGTCGGATGGGTGGGGCTTCGACTTTGAGCAGACCTGCAAGCCGACGGTAGTCGTGCCCCGGATTCTCTACGAGGAAGCGTTTGGCGTCAAAACCAGATGTCTGCTTGAGGCGCTCGATGAGCTGCCTAGTGATGGGGTTCACTTTGGTTTCGCCTTGGTGTACCTAGCCATGGGAAGGTCAGCCAGGCCGTAGTCGTCCACCATCTTGAGCATGATGACCTCTATCTCGTCGCCTGTGAGTTGCCGACCCAGCGTCGCCTCGGCATCCTCCATGCGGCGCATGAGCTGGGTATTCCACTCACCCTCCCAGGCCTCACGAGCGAGTCGCCAGTCGCCGCCACCGTGAAGCGCTTGGTGCTCGCCCTCGGACAGCTGGATGGTGAAGTCATCGACATCGACGCCTCGCTCCGCGAACCAACCACGTTTCTCTTGTGGCAGGAGGTGGTGCTCGGGCGGGTCGGGGTACTTCCCCCGCACATACATTCCCGGCTTCTCCAGCGCGATACGCTCGCCCTCCACGAAGGTGTCATCGAGGTACTCGGTCTCCACGGATGGCCGGTCTGGCGGCTTCCGCCTCGGGACCGTCTCCGTGCCGTCGGCACGGGGGGCGGCGCGCTTCGCGCTCCCTTTCCCTTTCTTCGACGGGGACGTCCGCTTCCCCCTCGGCTCCGCGGCTGCGCTCGCCTTGATGGGCGTCTCGGCGGCAGAGGGGTTGGTGGGCGCGGCCGCGCCCGGAGCTTCGTCGACCCGCAATGGCTCAATGGGGTGTGTGGCGACTGGCGTGGCCGAGTCAAGTGCACCTGCGGGGGCAGGCACCTCCACTACCGCTGGCGTGTTCGGTCCCGTTCCCTCGGCCTCGGTGACGACGAGGCTGTCGTTCGGCTGAACGGCCGACCATTCAGGAGGGGTATCGACCCCGAGGGTCAGCGGGTCGGGAGAGGTCGGCGCCTTCACCACCTCGATGGGTGCGGGTTTCGGGCCCGCAGCGGGGCCCGGGGTGAACTCCACCGGGCCGGGCCCCACTGGCGCACTTGGTGCGGGGGTGCGCGGCGGACGCGGTCGAGACGCCGCGCCTGAGCTCAGTGCTGCCGAACCGGCCTCGAAGCCGCCCCAAACTACGGTAGCCATCGCGAGATCCGTGCCCAGGGTGCTCCACGGGGTCGGCGCTGTCCCCGGCGCTCCGCCGAGCACGACGTTCTGCTCCTCCAACCAGGCTGCGTCGCTCTGCCGCGTGTCGACCGCCCAGCTCGCGGCGGTCTGCCCTTCGACCAAAGCGATCCGGCTCACCATTCGGGTCCCCGGCCCCATCCCTCCACCGATCGCT
>CAIXRH010000216.1 GCA_903921785.1 uncultured Pseudomonadota bacterium | reverse complement strand
TCCGCGGCCGCCACTCGCGCGGTCCGCGGCCGCCCCAGCCGCCGCCCGGAACGCGCGCGCCGACGCCCGTCCTGGCTCGCGACGGTCGAGGAGGGCCGGGAGGTGAACCCACCTGCCCTCTCCAAGAACGTCCCGGTCGGCGGCGCCCTGCCCCCGCGCGCGGCACGATCGCGGGCGGAACCGGGAGGCCCGTCCTGCTCCGAGACGCCCACCGCACGTCCGGCTGAATAGACGGCCCCGGTGCGCGTACGCACGCGCCCCCGCTCCGGACGTCCATGCTCGCGCTGCTCCTGCTCGTCTCCCCCGCCCACGCCGGCGAACCGGAGCTCACCGTCGCCCGCGCCGATGCGCTGCTCCAGGCCGGCCTCACGGCGCCGGACTCCGCCTGGTTCGACGTGCAGACCTGGGCGCGTGCGGTGGTGATGCCGGTCGCGCTCAACGGCTTCGGCGGCCCCGTGCCCACCGACGGGATGTGGCTGCTGGAGGGGGGCCACGACGCGGAGTGGGCGAAACTCCGAGACGACGGCGCCACCCAGGTCCGCGAAGCCCTCACCGCCGGACGGTGCAAGGTGAGCGGCCTCCACGACCCCATCCGCCCGGCCACGCACCTCGACCCCGTCTTCACCTACAACGCCGACTATATCCTGAAGATGGACCGCGTCGTCCACGCCACATTGACGTGCGGGGAGCCCGACATGACCCGCTGGGGCGGGCGATGGGGCAGCAACGACCTGCTCTTCGGGGCGGTTTTCACGCGCGTCGCGGGGGCGTGGCGCGTGGCGGGGGTGGAGTTCGGGTCCGACGCCGAGCTGTGGAGACGCTTCGAGGCGGACCTCACCCGGGACGTGGTGGCGGAGGCGAAGGCGAAGGCGACGAAGGCCGCGGCCGACCCCGGTGTGCGCATCGCGAGCTGGACGCCGCCGCACCTTCCGCACGTGGCGGCGGCGCCCCCCGGTGATCTCGACGGCGACGGGAAGCCGGACGCCGTACTCGGCACCTTCACCCCCGGGATCCTCTCGGTGCTCGTCGGCGGCCAGGAGGTGCGGATCGCGCAGAAGTTCCGCGCCTCGCGGTTCGGCGAGGCCGCCGCCCTGGCGGGCGACGTGGACGGCGACGGCCCGGGCGACCTGGTGATCGACGCGCCCGGGCAGTCGGACGCGGGCGAGCCCGAGATCCCGGGCGCCGTGTGGGTGGTGCGCGGCGGGAACGGCTTCTCCCCCGACCGACGTGTCCGTATCGACGCCCCCGACGCCGACCACGCGTTCGCCGGCAGCGTGACCCTGCCGGGAGACCTCGACGGGGACGGGCGCGCCGACCTGCTCGTGCGCAAGGAGAAGGTCGTCTCCGTCTACTTTGGCGGGGCGCTCGACCACGTCGGCGGCCGCATCGAGGCCCCGAGCCCCGTGGTGCTCGCCGCCATCGTCCCCGCCGGCGACGTGGACGGGGACGGGTGCGCCGACGTCTGGTTCGAGGATGCGCGGAGCGATCACCCGCGGATGTACCTCCTCCACGGCGGCGAGACGCCGCGGTTGGACCTCGTGCCTTCCCTCGCGGGGGTCGACCCGATCGCGGCGATCCAGCTGCCGGGCGAGGCGCACCCCGCCCTCGTCGGGTGGGTGCGCGGCGCCGCGCGGGTCACGACCGTTTTCCGGCGCCGCGGCGCCGCGTGGGCAAAGGCCTGGGTGATGACGGAGTTCCAGGCGTCGGAGGCGATCGCCGCCGACGTCACTGGGGACGGGCGGGCCGAGGTGCTCCTCACCCAGCCCCACGGCAAGACCCAGGACGTCGTGGTGCTCGACGCCGACGGGACGACCCGCCTCCGGCTCGCGGCGCTCCCCCGGGTTCACGAGTTCGGACGGCGGATCTCCGCCCCGGGAGACGTCACCGGAGACGGCAAGCCGGACCTCCTCGTGACGTGGTCCGGGGGCGCCGGGGCGTGGACCCTGCCGCTGACCGCCGGCGCCGCGCCGGCCGCCACCTGGGGGAGCCGATGATCGCCCTGCTCCTGCTCGTCCCGCTCGGCACCGCCGCGCCCCGGGCGAACCCCTACGCGCCCGGCATGCCCCACGGCCTGCGGGCCGGCCCGGAGGGCACGTGGGAGGTCAGCCGCGGGGCCCGGTCGGGCACGCTGCGCTATCGGCCCGACGGGCAGCTCGTGGGGCGCGGTCTCGCCTGGGAGGCCGCGCTCCCGGCCGAAGGCCAGCGGGCGGTGGCGGAGGGCGGCGGGAACGTCGCCACCCTCGGTCCGGACTCGCTCGTCGTCACCGGGGCGACCCCGTGCACGCTGCCGTTGCCGACGCCGAATCAGGCCCAGGTCACCGCGGCGTCCCAGGCCGTCTTCCCGATCCCCCCGGCGGAGGGGCCGTTCGGCCTCGCCGTGGACGCGACCCGCGCGGTGCTCGTCGAACACGAGGGCGTGCTGCTCGTGGACCTCCACCGCTGCGCGCCGGTCGCCACCGCGGGCCTGGAGTCCTGGAAGGCCGCCGCGCCCGTCGCGATCATCGGAGACGAGCTCGTCGCCGCGGAGGGGACCGACACGCTCACCTTCCGCCGCCTCCGCCTGCCGGACCTCGCGCGCCTCCCGGACGTGCTCGTCCAGCCGCGGGACCTCCTGGCCGCGCCGGGTGCGCCGGGGCTGCTGATGTCAACCGGCCTCGTCTCTACCGCAGGCTGGCGGCCGTTCGACAGCGCGCTCCCTGTCGCCGCCAGCGGCGAGCTCGCCTACGCCCTCGACCTCGAGGGGCGGATCACCCGGTGGGACGCCGCGGGCCGGCGGGTGGACCAGAGCGCGCCGGGCGCGGTCACCTCGCTGCACCTGGTGCCCGGCCCAGCGGGGACGATCTCGGTGGGCGAGGACAACCTCGTGGTGCAGCTCAAGGACCCGTCCGCGGGCGCGTGGGCGCCGATGGCGGTCGGCGACGGGCTGGTGGCCCGACGCGGCGACCAGGTCGCCGGGGTGCCGATCCCCGGGCGGGGCGTGCAGGCCGGCGTGAGCCCCGACGGGCGGGTGATGGTCACGGTCGCGGAGCGGGAGATCGTGGCGTGGCGGCTCCGCGACGGCGCCCGCCTCTGGTCCGTGGCAGGCTCCGGCGCGGCGGTGAAGGTCGGGGACACCTGGGTGGCGGTGCGCGCGAAGGCCGGCGCGGGCAGCTGGCGGTTCTACGACCCCGCCGACGGGGCGCAGCTCGGGGACCTCGACAGCTTCGGGGTGCTCACGGCGGGGACGACGGAGGCGGTGTACGCCCCCGGCCTGCTCCACGGGCACGCCTGGAGCGAAGCGACGCTCGGCGCCCCGCCGGCGCGCTCGCCGGCCCCCGTTCTACCCACCCTCGCGGGGCCGCCGCCGCCGAAGGCAGACGACTGCCTCGACCCGGCGGCCGCGTTGGCGCCGGTGTCGGCGTACCCGCGGGTGTTCAACGCCCGTCGGGCCGAGCTCCTGCGCTGCCCGTCGCCGAGCGTGTCCACGAACGCCCCGGCCCCCGTCGCCGTCGCGACGGAGGGCGCGAGCTGGATGTGGACCGCCCCCGAGCCCGTCACCGCCCTCTGGGACGGGGGCGACGGGCGCGTGGTGTGGACGGCGGTGGGGTGGGTCGGCGCCCTCGGCCCAGACGGCGCCCTGCTCTGGGCCCGCCAGACGGCGGCGAGGGCCGGGCTGCACGGCGGGGTCGTCGTCCTCCGCGACCGCCACCGCTTCACCGGGCTCGATGTCCGCTCGGGCGCGTCGCTCTGGGGCCGCGGGCTCGAGTCCCTCAATGGCGACGTCGCGAAGGTCGCCCTCAGCCGCGCTGGCGGCGACCGGGTGCGGCTCGACCTCCACACGGGCGTGGCCCGCCGGGAGCCCCAGGCAAAGCCGGGCACCGCCTACGGCTACCTCTGCACGGCCGGCACCTGCGTGACCGAGCTGCACCGCGGCTGGAGCGCCGACGCGGAGGTGGGCGGGGTCGCCGCCCGGGAGGAGGAGGGGAGCGTGGTGCTCTCGCGGGACGACGCCGAGATGGCGCGTCTGCCCGGGATGATGTTCGTGCGAGCCGCCACCGACGGGTTCCTGGTGAGCCGGGCGAGTGACACAAACAGCCAGCTCTTCCTGTCCCTCGACGGCAAGACCGTCCGCGAGCTCGGCACGGCCGGGATCGCCGCCGCCTCGCCGAGCCGCGCGTGGCTCGCGGACGGCCGCACGATCGTGGCGCAGGGCGCCGCGCCGCCGGCCGCAACGGCGCGTCCGACGGTCACCTTCGCCGAAGCCGCCGCGCCCCGGTCGGCGCTGCCGCCCGAGCAGCCGGTCCCGCCGCTCCCCGCGGTGACGCCGCGCGCGGCGCGGTCGGCGGAGCTGCGGCTCGTCGACGGACTCGACGGCGCCGTGCTCCTGCGCGGCAAGACCCCCGCCTGGACCGCGGACGGGCGCTGGGCGCTGGGGCTCGCCGGGGACGTCGCGGTGGTGGTCGACCCCCTGGGCGACGTGGAAGGCCGGGCGATCGCCGACGGGCGGGTGCTCTGGCACGCCCCACTCCCGGGGGCGACGGTGCGAAGCGGCGCGCTCATCGCCCCGGTGGCCGCGACGTCCGCCGCGCCGACGGAGGGCGTCGTGGGCGGGGTGATCGGCGGGGCGGTGGGGGGCTCGCGCAAGACCGACTCGGCGCTCTACGATGAAACCACGGGGCAGCCCGTCGGCACGTGGTCGCACGTCTCGGGGTGCCTGTTCCCCGCGGGGCGGCGGCTCTGCACGGTCTCCACGTCTGGCGGCTACGTCCTCGTGGACGAGAAGGGCGCGGTGCTCGGGCCGCTGCCGTCCAGCGAGACCGAGGCGGCCGTGACCTTCGGCGAGCTCGTCCTTGTCCGCAACCGCGACGGGATCTCCGCGCTGCGCGGCGGCCGCGTCGTGTGGACCGTGGACCACGCCCCGGGCGGGGAGCTCCGCGCGGTGGAGGGCAAGCTCGTCGTGGTGTCCGACACCGAGGCCCGCTTCGCCGACCCCGCGACCGGCCAGCTGATCGACGTGGTGCCGCTCCCGCGCTGACGCAGCGCCCTGCCGACAGACGGCCTCTCCAGGGTGGTCCCACCTCCCGGCCCTCCTACACCGTCGCGAGCCAAGACAAGCGTCGGTGGGCGCGACGGCGACTACTTGGGGAGGCGGGCGAACACGACCATCCGATCGTACTCTCGGTCGGGATCCCCAATGTCGCTCTCCCGGAGGTTGACGGGCGCGCCGACGAGGTAGCCGTCCAGTGGGACCAGGCTACCCGGGGACAGGGTCACCTCGGCA
Source organism: uncultured Pseudomonadota bacterium (assembly GCA_903921785.1). Taxonomy (GTDB): domain Bacteria; phylum Myxococcota_A; class UBA796; order UBA796; family SXON01; genus SXON01. The sequence continues at coordinate 16,020 of CAIXRH010000216.1, read as the reverse complement.
CCCGAGGGACCGGCGAACGTCAGGGACCAGCTTGACCAGGAAGTCCCGGTGTCGCCATGCCCATCGGAGTGGCAGAAAAGGTCCGCGTCCTCAATCGAGAACCCTGGCGGCAGGACCGCGGCCGAGGTCGAGAACCCCGAGAGCCAGACCACGACACCCGCGCCGTCGGTGACGCTGAACCCCATGTCGTGCTGATTGTGCCCCTCTCCGGAGATCCACCACTTCACGGCCACCGCCTCCCCCACGGCGACGTCGAGAAAGGCGTCGGGAATGGTGACGCCAATCACCCAGCGCTGCGTGCCGTCATCGACCTCGATCCACGGCGCGTCCTCCAGGTGGGGGGCGGGGTATCTCGAGGCGGGAACGTTGAGGGTGTTTTGCGCACAAGCCGCCCCCGCTCCCGACACCTCGACCCGGGTCACGACGCCGGCGAGCTCGAGGGCAGCGGAACTCTCGGCCCACCCCTCTCCGACCACACACACCCCCGCCGGCACATTGGTGGCCAGACAATCCGGCTCCGGCGCGGTGTCCGAGTCCGTGGCGCCCGTGTCGGGCCCGGCGCCGGTGTCGGCGGGGGTGGCGGAGTCGGTGGTCGCGGCGACACATCCCTGGCAGCCGCAGAGGAAGGCCGCGGCGAGGCGGAGGGCGGAGGGCCCGAAGAGGAGGCGGGAGACCATGAACCGCCGAGGTGCTACGGGAGCATAGCACCGCGACCCGTCGACCGGCGCTCCGAACGCGCCCGCCGACGCCTGTCCTGGCTCGCGACGGTCGAGAAGGGCCGGGAGGTGAACCCACCTGCCCCCTCGTGGTACCCTCCGCCGCCCATGCCGCTCTCCCCCACCGCGTTCGCCATCGTCCACGCCACCGTGCTGACGATCAGCGGCCCGCAGCTCCCGGACACCCCCGTCGTCGTCGACGGCGGGAAGATCGTCCAGGTCGGCGGCGCCCTGCCCCCGGAGGTCCGCACGATCGTGGACGGAACCGGGAAGTTCCTCATGCCCGGCCTCATCGACATGCACAGCCACATGGGCGTGTACGCGTGGCCCGGCGGCACCGGCACCAACGACGGGAACGAGGCGGTCGAGCCGTTCACCCCGCGCGTATGGTCGAAGGACAGCTTCGACCCCGAAGACCCCGCCCTCGCCCGCGCTCGCGCCGGGGGCATCACCACGATCCAGGTGCTCCCGGGCTCGGCGAACATGATCGGCGGGCAGGCGGTCGTGCTCAAGCTCCGCCAGAGCCGCACCGTGGACCCGATGGTGTTCACCGAAGCGCCGCGGTCGATCAAGATGGCGTGCGGCGAGAACCCCAAGCGGGTGTACGGCGGGGTGGACGACGCCGACCAGGTGCAGACCCGCATGGGCGAGATCGGCCTGCTCCGCAAGGAGTTCCAGAAGGCGAAGGAGTACGCCGCCGCGCGCGCCGGGAAGAGCCCGCCGCCCGACGACCTCGACCTCGACGTCCTCGCCGACGTCCTCGCCGGCAAGGTCCGGGTGAACCTCCACTGCTACCGCAGCCACGACATCGCCGACTGGTTCCGGGTGGCCGACGAATTCGGCTTCCGCATCGTCACCATCCACCACGCGCTGGAGACCTACAAGGTGCGCGACCTCCTCGCCGCCCACGGCACCGGCATCGCCACCTGGCCCGACTGGTGGGGCTTCAAGCAGGAGGCGTTCGACGGGATCCCCGAGGGGCCGGCGCTGGTGTCGAGCGCGGGCGTGCCGGTGGCCACGCACAGCGACTCGTCGAGCCACGTGCAGCGGTTCAACATCGAGGCCGCGAAGATGGTGCGCTACGGGATGACCGAGGCGGACGCCCTGGAGAGCATCACCCTCGACCCGGCGCGCCTCCTCGGCGTCGACCCCTGGGTGGGGACCATCGAGGTCGGAAAACAGGCCGACCTCGCCCTGTTCGACAAGTACCCGCTCGACGGGACCGCCCGGGTGGTGGACACCTGGGTCGACGGCACCCTCGTCTACGACCGCGCGAAGGAGGGCACCCCCAATGGCCAACGTTAGCCGCCGCGCGCTCCTCGGCGGCCTCGGGGCCGTCGGCGCCGCCACCCTCGCGAAGCCGGCGTTCGCCGCGTACCCCGCTGCCGTGCAGACCAGCCCCGGCACGATCACCTCGCCCCTGCCCCCCGCCCCGACCGACACCCGTCCCGCCGACCGCGGCGGCTACGTGGTGGACGCCCCGAAGAACGCCACGTTCCGCAATGCGCGGGTGCTGGTGGGCGATGGCACCGAGGTCCAGGGCGGGCTCCGGATGGAGGACGGCAAGATCGTCGAGGTGGGCCCGGGGGTGACCACCGGCGAGGACCTCGGCGGCGCCGTGATCTTCCCCGGGTTCTTCGAGGGCGGGAGCCCGATCGGCCTCTGGGAGATCGACCTGGAGCCCGGCACCCACGACGAGGCGGAGGGGATGGACGGGATCGTCCCCGCCGTCCACGTGGAAGACGCCTACAACCCCGCGAGCGCCCTGATCCCGGTGGCGCGGCGCCAGGGCGTCCTCGGCGGCCTCTGCCTGCCCTCGGGCGGCCTCGTGAGCGGCCAGGCGGCGTGGATGCGCTTCGCGGGCGACCGCGTGAGCGCCGCCACGATGCTCGGCGGCGCCGGCCTGGTGATCCACTTCGGCCGCGCCGGCACCGGCGCCATGCCCAACCAGCCCCACTCCCGCATGGGGATTCCCCTGAAGCTGGCGGAGACGCTGGAGGCCAACAAGCCCCCCGACCCGCCGGACCCCAAGGCCAAGAAGAAGAAGGACGAGAAGCCCCCCGAGTTCACCCGCACCCAGCTCGCGTGGCACGCGGTCCGCGACCGCTCCCTGAAGGTGATCCTCGACGCGAACCGCGCCGACGACATCCTCAGCGCCATCGCCTTCGCCAAGGCCTTCAACCTCGACGCGGTGCTCCTCGGCTGCGTGGAGGGCCACCTCGTGGCGAAGGACATCGCCGACAGCGGGTACGCGGTGCTCGTGGCGCCGACGACCTCGCAGCCGGGCGACTGGGACTCGCTCAACGCCGTCTACGAGAACCCGGCGCGCCTCCAGGCCGCGGGGGTGAGGCTGGTGATGCGCCAGGGGTCGCCGCACAACCTCCGCGATCTGCCGACCGAGGTGTGCGTGGCGATCGCCAACGGCCTGCCCTACGAGGCGGCGATCGCCGCGTCCTGCGGGTACAACGCGGCGAAGGTCTGGGACCTCCCCGTGGGCACGCTCGCCGCCGGTCGCGCCGCCACCTTCGTGATCGCGGACGGCGACCCGGTCCAGCCGCGCACCCGCATGCGCCGCGCGTGGATCGACGGCCGCGAAGTGACGCTGCGCAGCCGCCAGACGACGCTGTTCGAGCGGTTCCGGACCCTCTGGTAGGTGCGCGCGCCGGGGCGGGGGCGATACGCTCCCCCCATGAACGTGCTCTTCCTCGCGCCGAACTACCCGACCGAGATGCAGGACTTCACCCGTGGCCTCCGCGAGGTCGGCGCCCGGGTGTACGCCATCGGCGACGGCCCGGTGGGCTCGCTCTCGCCCAAGGTGCAGCACGCGCTCGCGGGCTACCGGCAGGCCCGCCTCTTCGATCGCGCCGAAACCCTCGGCGCCGCCCAGAGCTTCGGCGTGAAGTTCGACCGCATCGAGTGCCTGTGGGAGCCGTTCGTGGAGCTGGCGGCCGACCTCCGGGAGGTCTTCGGCGTGCCGGGCATGACGCTCGACGTGGCGCGGGGGTTCCGCGACAAGGAGCTGATGAAGCAGCGGGTGGAGGCCGCCGGGCTGCGCGTGCCGCACCACGCCCGGGCGAAATCCGCGGAGGAGGTGCGCGCGGCGGCCGAACGCATCGGCTACCCGGTGATCCTCAAGCCGATCGCCGGCGCCGGCAGCGCGGACACCTTCCGTTGCAACAGCCGCGAGGAGCTCGAGGCCGCCCTGCTCAAGACGCAGCACGTGGCCGAGGTGAGCGTGGAGGAGTTCGTCGACGGCGACGAGTTCACGTTCGACACGATCTGCATCGACGGCAAGCCCGCCTTCACCAACGTGGCCTGGTACCGCCCCCGTCCGCTCCTCGCCCGCACCAACGAGTGGATCAGCCCCCAGGTGGTGGTGCTCCGCAACCTCGACCAGCCCGAGCTCAAGCAGGGCATCGAGCTCGGCCACGCGGTGCTCGGCGCCCTGGGGATGACCTCCGGGTTCACCCACATGGAGTGGTACCGCAAGGCCAACGGGGAGGTGGTCTTCGGCGAGATCGGCGCCCGCTCCGCCGGCGGCCACCTCGTGGACCAGATGAACTTCAGCTCCGACGTGGACCTCTTCCGGGAGTGGGCCCGCGCCGTGGTCTGGAAGCGCTTCGAGGCGGAGATCACCCGCAAGTACAATGTGGCAATCGTCTTCAAGCGTGCCCGCGGCCAGGGGCGGATCACCCGCATCGAAGGCCTCGACCGGTTCATGCACAAGTACGGCAAGCACGTCGCCACCGAGCAGCTCCTCCGCCCCGGCACCCGCCGCCGCGATTGGAAACAGACGCTCGTGAGTGACGGTTTCGTGGTGATCCGTCACCCCGATCTGGAGGCCACCCTCCAGATGGCGGATGAGTTCGGGGAGTCGGTGCAGATGTTCGCGGGGTAGTGCGCTGACCTCCCGGCCCTCCTCAATCGTCGCGAGCCAGGACCCGCCTCGGCGCGCGCCGTCGGAGGAGCCTCGGCGGGGCGGGCGCGTCCTCGCGGGCGGCCCGGCGCCCGACGCCCGTGGCGGCCACCCGACCGTGCGGCTATCGTAGCCGACATGGCGCCTTCCAGCCCGATCTCCACCCTCCGGCACCCGCTGCCCTGGGCGGCGGCCGGGCTCATCCTGGTGAACGATCAACTGCTCCGCGGCGCGGCGCCAGGGTGGCTCACGGGGAAGCTCTCGGACGTGGGCTGGCTCGCCCTGGTCCCGGTCGTGGCCGCCGCGGCGCTCGTCGCACTCGGCGCGGCGTCCCGGGCCGCCCAGGCGCTGGCGCTGGCCTTCACCGCGGCGTTCTACTCCACCCTCCAGCTCTGGCCGCCGCTGGGCGCGTGGTTCTCCGCCGGGCACGTCGCCGACGCGGGCGACCTCCTCGTTCTGCCGGCGCTGGGGCTCGCAGTGGCCGCGTGGCGCACGCCCGCATGGCTCGTCCCGGTGCCGGTCGCCCTCGCCGCGCCCACCTTCACCGCGGTGCTCCTCGCGGACGAGTGGTGGTTTCCCCCCGAGCAGACCTGGCCCTGCGACGACACGATCGTCTGGCCCACCAACACCCCGCTCCGCGTCGCCATCAACGTCGACCCCGACCTCCTCACCGGCGATCGGTTCCGTCGCGGCATCCACCTCGTGGACGAAGCGGGCACGGAGCTCGACGTGGTGGTGGACGCGGAGGCGTCTCCCGTGGCCATCTGCGCCCGGGACGGCCTGCGCCCGGAGACCACCTACACCTTCCGCGTCGGCCCCTGGGACGAGGGCTCGGGCAACGACGCGAACATGGACCACGACGCCCTGGACCCCGTCACCTTCACCACCGACGACAGCGAGGGCGAGCCCGTCGCGGACCCGGCCGCGTGCGCGGCGCTCGAGCTCGCCCACCCGATCACGGATGAGCTGATCGACGACTGTGAGGACTCGGGCGGGGACCACGCGTGGCCCTGATCCTCCTCGCCGCCGCGGCCTGGGCGGAGGGCGCGGCGGGGGACGTGCCCCTGCCGGCGCCGACGCCGCCGCCGCGACCGGTCTTCGTCTCGCACCCTCGACAGACCTTCTCCGCCTTCCGACTGCAGCTCCCGACCGGCCGCCCCGACGTGGCGCTCCGGCTGGCGGGCGTCGCCGACCCGATCGGCACCGACTTCGGCGAGGCGACGCTCCGCGTCCAGGGCGGCTGGACGTGGTTCGCCCTCGCCGCCGAGCTCCCCGCCGCCGCCGGGGTCGCCGAGGGCTGGAGCGACGCCGGCTTCGGCAACCTCAAGGTGAACGCCGAGGTGGTCTTCGGGCCCGCGGGCTCCACGCACACCCTGGGCCTCCAAGGAATCCTGTCGCTGGGCAGCGTCGGCGGCGGCCACCCGGTGAGCTTCTGGGGGACCGTCCCCGAGGCCACCCTGCCCGCGGGCGGCGCGGCGGTGGTCTACGCTGGCACCGCCGCCGGTCTCGCCTGGCGCCTCCAGACGGGCCTCCGGTCGCGAACCCTGGCGTCCTCGTCCCTCTACTCCCTCGACGTCGACGCCATGTTCGGCCTCGTTCGTCCGCTGGGCCGCGGCTGGTCGGTGGTGGGCGAGGCGGAGGTCACCTACGCGCCGGTCCCGTTCTACCTCCGGGGCCTGGTGCGCCTCGAGCCGGGCGCCGGGTGGCGCGCCGACCTCGGCGTGGCCCTGCCGCTCCCGACCATGCTCCAGGCGCCGAGCCTCCAGGTGCTCGGCCAGGTCGGCCATCGGTTCTGACGGCGGAGCCGACGAACGGTTCACAAGCCGGCGCGTTCTCCGCCGGCTACGTGCGAACAGCTCCTCGCGAGGCCCGCATGCGCCTGATCACGCTCTCCTTCTTCGCCGCCGCCTGCGCCACCGCCACCGCCCCGACCGACTCCGGCGGTGACCCGGTCGACACCGCGGACACCGCCGACACCGCGGCCGAGGTGACGCCGCCGCCCGAGTTCGATCGGTTCTGCAACGGGCGCGACTGGCAGGAGGGCGCGGAGACCGCCACGATCCCGGAGCGGAACGAGACCCCGCGGGGGTATGTGCCGGATCATACTGGGTACATGCGCGGCACGGTGGAGGCGTCGAAGTTCATCCCCACGCATCCATTCCACGTCACGCGGATGCGGGTGATGTTCGCCGAGGGGGACGACACGGCGCGGCTCCGCCTGATGGGGACGCAGGGCCGGAGTTACCCCGCATCCTACCCGGACCTCGACGCCGAGGGCGCCACCCTCGCGGGCCCGTTCGACGTGGAGGTGAGCACCGCCTGGGGCGACAACGAGTGGACCGAGATCGACCTGAGCGACCAGGACGTCTGGCTCCTTCCGGGCCAGCACTACACCCTCGTGAACGAGTACCCGCGAAAGGGCGCGCCCACGGTCGCCTACAGCGCCACCCCCACCGGGGACACGTCGCGTGCGCTCCTCATCGTCGCGGGCCAGGACGAGCCGTACGGGCTCCCCGGCGACTATGAGATGGAGGTGGAAGGCGAGTACTTCTGCCAGTGGCCCGCCGAGGACCGGTGGTTCTCCGAGTGGACCACCCCCTTCCAGGACGACCCCACCGGCAACGTGGCGATGGCCGACCTCAACGGCGACGGCCACACCGACGTGGTGACCTACGGCAAGGGCCCGGAGGCCTGGCTCGGCGACGGAAAAGGCGGCTTCTCCGGACCTACCAACCCCTGGCCGGACGCCGCCGGCGACAGCTGGCTCCTCTTCGGCGACGTGGACAACGACGGCGACGAAGACGCCTTCGCCGCCAGCTACGTCGGCGCCGACAACGACGGGGACGGCTTCACGATCGCCGAGGGCGACTGCAACGACGCCGACATCGCGGTGTACCCGGGCGCCACCGAGGTGGACAACGCCCTCGACGACGACTGCGACCTCGTGGCCGACGCGGGCACCGACACCACCGACGCCGACGCCGACGGCGTCACCATCCTCGACGGCGACTGCGACGACACCGACGACACCATGCTCCCCGGCGGCATGGAGGTGCGCGACAGCCTCGACAACGACTGCGACGGGCAGGTGGACGAAGACTTCCCCTCCCGCATCCTCCTCAACGACGGCACCGGCCAGTTCGCGGCGATCCCCGCCGGCCTGGAGGTGACCGAGCCGAGCACCGCCGGCGCGTTCGCCGACGCCAACGGCGACGGCGCCCTCGACGTGTACTTCGGCAACTGGCTCGAACACTACCCGGACAACGCCGCGGTCCCCGGCCGCTACTACACCGGCGTCGGAGACGGAACGTTCGTCGACCAGTTCGACGCCGCCGGGCTCCGCATGCCCGAGGCCTTCTCCACCTACGGCTTTGAGTGGACCGACTACAACAACGACGGCTGGCCCGACGCGCTGGTCGGCAACTACCACCTCTACGACAACCAGCTCTGGGAGAACCAGGGCGACGGCACGTTCGTGGACGTCGCGCCGGCCAAGCACGTCGACCACGACGAGATCCCGACCGAGCAGGCGTCCTACCCGGGCGGCCACAGCTACGGCGGCGACTTCGGGGACATCGACAACGACGGCGACATGGACTATTTCCAGTCCAACCTCTGTCATCCGCGCACGTACCCCTGGGCGGACCAGTCCACGCTCAACATCAACGGCGGCGCGCCGGACTTCGAGTTCACCAACGAAGCGCACGCCCGTGGCCTGGAGTACGACGAGGGCGACGTGCAGGGCGTCTTCGGCGACTACGACAACGACATGGACCTCGACCTGCTCGTGTCCAGCCTCTACCCGAACCACTACCCCCGGGTGTACCAGAACGACGGCACCGGCCACTTCACCGACGTCACCTACGAGGTGGGCCTCGACGCCCCGACCAGCTTCGGCATCGCCTGGGCCGACATCGACGAAGACGGCGACCTCGACCTGTTCTCCTCGTCCTCGTACGGCGACCACACGACCCACCTCCTCGAGAACAAGATCGGCACCCAGAACCACTGGGTGGAGCTGAAGCTCGAGGGCACCACGACCAACCGCGACGCGGCGGGCGCCCGGGTCACGCTCGTGGCGGGCGGGGTGACGCAGCTCCGGGACGTGCAGGCGGGCGGCGGGAGCTTCAACCAGCAGCGCCCGCTCGACGTGCACTTCGGCCTGGCCGGCAACACCTCGGTCACCTCCGTGACGGTGCACTGGGTCGGCGGCGGCACCGAGACCTTCACCGGGGTCGGCGCCGATCACCGGTGGTTGTTGGTCGAAGGGGCGGGGGCGGCGGCGCCCCGCTGATCGTAAGCGCCGCTTGACAGCCCTGGACTGCGCGAATAAACGCCGCGCCTCGTTCCTACGCCGCCCGGGTGCCATGCCCGGCGGGGTGGTGCGAGATTCTCCAGAGAGAACCCCATGGCGCTTCATTACACCAAGAAGAACTCGATCGTCGAGGCCTTCCGCAACCACGACAGCGACACCGGCGGCACCGAAGTGCAGGTGGCGCTCATGACGACGCGGATCAACACGCTCACCGAGCACTTCCGCACGCACCTGAAGGACCACCACGGTCGTCGGGGCCTGCTGAGCCTGGTCGGCAAGCGCCGCCGGCTGCTGAAGTACTTGAAGAACGAAAGTCCTGCGCGCCACGCGGCGCTCGTCGCGAAGCTCGGTCTTCGGTAGAAAAACGGCGGCCCTCGGGCCGCCGTCGTTCTTTTCACCCCCCGGCACGTTCAGCGTCCCCCGCTCCGCGGGTCTTCGCGGGCTGAGCGCCCCTGGTCTCCAGGGGAAGGCTCATTCCGAGCAGGTCCACGGTCCAAGGAAGAGGGTCGTCGAAGGTGCCTTACCGCCGGAAAACCCGGCAGGCCCCCTGGGCCAGAGGCACATCATGCAAGTTCATTCCGTCACCGTCGATGTCGGCGGCCGTCCCCTCACCATCGAGACCGGCAAGTACGCCAAGCAGGCCGCCGGCTCCGTCGTCGTCCGCCAGGGCGACAGCTCGGTGCTCCTCACCTGCGTCGCCGGCACCACCCCCGCGCGCTTCGACTTCCTCCCCCTCACGGTGGAGTACATGGATCGCACGGGCGGCTACGGGAAGATCCCCGGCAGCTTCCCCAAGCGCGAAGGGCGTAGCAACGAGCGGGAGATCCTCACCGCCCGCATCATCGACCGCCCGATCCGCCCGCTCTTCCCGAAGACCTGGCGCTACGAGACCCAGATCATCGCCACGGTGCTGAGCTTCGACACCGACAACGACACCGACGTGCTCAGCGTCTGCGGCGCCGCCGCGGCCGCCCACATCAGCGACGTGCCGCTCAAGCAGCCGGCCGCCGCGGTGCGCGTCGCCCGCCACGCCGGCATCCTCATCGTGAACCCCACCCGGGTGCAGATGGACGAAGCCGACCTCAACATCGTCGTCGCCGGCACGGCGGATGCGGTGTGCATGGTCGAAGGCGGCGGCAAGGAAGTGTCCGAGGCCGTGATGCTCGACGCGATGGACCTCGCGCACGCGGTCATCAAGGACATCTGCGCGGCGATCGACCGCCTCCGCGAGCTCACCGGCTCCGTGGCGAAGCGCCCCATCCCCGAGGCCCCCAAGTCCGACGAAGGCACGGTCGCCAAGGTGAAGGCCAGCTACGCGGACGCGGTGAAGGCCGCCCTCGCCGTGCGCGGCAAGCACGAGCGCCACGACGCGCTCAACGCGGTGAAGGCCCAGGCCGTCGCCGCCGTCACCGCCGGCATCGAGGACGCCGCCGCCGTCGCCGCCGCGACCAACGCCGCGAACGAGACGGTCGACAAGCTCCTGAAGGCCGCCATGCGCGGGCAGGTCATCGGCCAGGGCGTCCGCATCGACGGCCGCGCCACCGACGAGATCCGCGGCATCTGGTGCGAGGTCGGCGTGTCCGCCCGCGCGCACGGCTCGGCGATGTTCACCCGCGGCGAGACCCAGTGCTTCGCCACCATCGCCCTCGGCGTGGAAGATGATGCCCAGCGTATCGACTACGCCGGCACCACCTCGATGTTCCGCCGCTGGATGCTCCAGTACAACTTCCCGCCGTTCTGCACCGGCGAGGCCTCCCCGATGCGCGGCCCCAAGCGCCGCGAGATCGGCCACGGCGCCCTGGCGCACCGCGCGATCCAGAACGTGCTCCCCACCACGGAGCAGTTCCCCTACGTGATCCGCTCCAGCGCCGACGTGCTCGAGAGCAACGGCTCCTCCTCGATGGCCACCGTCTGCGCCAGCACGCTCGCGCTGCTCGACGCCGGCGTCCCGATGAAGGCCCCCGTGGCCGGCATCGCGATGGGCCTCATCAAGGAAGGCGACGAGTTCGCGGTCCTCTCCGACATCCTCGGCGACGAAGACCACCTCGGCGACATGGACTTCAAGGTCACCGGCACCACGGCGGGCATCACGGCCTTCCAGATGGACACCAAGATCTCCGGCGTCAGCCGCGAGATCATGAACCGCGCGCTCATGCAGGCGCGCGAGGGCCGGCTCCACATCCTCGCCGAGATGGGCAAGACCATCGCGGCGCCGCGCGCCGAGCTCTCGCCCTGGGCGCCCCGGATCACCACGATCCAGATCAAGACCGAGAAGATCAAGGACGTCATCGGGCCGGGCGGCAAGGTCATCCGCGGCCTGCAGGACAAGACGGGCTGCAAGATCACCGTCCACGACGACGGCAAGATCGACGTGGCGAGCAACGACAGCGCCAAGTCCGCGGCGGCGATCGCGATGCTCCGCGAGATCACGGCCGAGGCCGAGATCGGCAAGCTCTACGTGGGCGTGGTCAAGCGCATCACCGACTTCGGCGCCTTCGTGGAGATCTTCCCGGGCACCGACGGCCTGGTGCACATCAGCCACCTCGCCAAGGAGCGCGTCAACAAGGTCACCGACGTGGTGAGCGAAGGCGACGAGGTGCTCGTCCGCGTGATCGACATCGATCGCACCGGCAAGATCCGCCTCTCCCGCAAGGAAGCGCTCGAGGATTAGTCTACGCAGGGCTCCGGTTCACCCCGGAGTCCACGTACGCTGCGGGTCGCCGCTCCGGTCTCCGGGGCGGCGTTCTCGTTTTTGGCGCGAAAGGGCTGGAGCCGGGAGGACCGGCGTGCCGCCCGGCCGGCGTCGGCGGTCGAGGAGCGGCGGGGGCGAGAATGGGCGAGCGGGCGCCCACCCCGCCAGGCTCGCCCCGGCGGATCCTCGGGGCAGGCGGCTGTACCGGGCAAGGCCTGGCCCGACCTCCACCCCCTCGACACGCCTACTCCGACCCCCGCGGTGCCGGCGCCCCTCGCCAACTCGCTGGGATCAACCTCGACACCGTCCGCTCCGCCCGCGCGAAGGCGACGCTGGCGAAGCCGTGGGCAAGCACCGCTGCGAGCGGCGGAATCTCCTTGGTGTAGTAGTTCCAGACGTAGCGGCTGGTCCCCCAATACTCAAGGAAGATCCCGAGCGATGCGCCGGCGAGGAAGATCGCGGTGTCCACGTTGGGGTCGGCCGCGACCAGGGTGACGCCGACCATCAGCGCGAAGACCACCTTCGTCGACAGGATGCCCACGCTCGGCCAGGCGAAGTGGCTCATGTAGACCACGAACGCGGGGAGGAGGACCCAGTACAGCCGGCCGAGGCGCCAAAGCCCGGGGAAGAACCTACCCAGGAGCACGGGCATCCGGTGGATGGTGAGCGCCGCGACGGGCCACGCCGGGAGGATCCACACCGGCGGACGTTCGCTCGTGAAGTAGTGCCAGAGGTTGGTGGTGGTGCCCCACCACTCGATCACCGCGCCGCCGGCGAGGCCCACGAGCACCAGCCGCAGGTCGCGACGGAGATCGAGGCGCCACGCGAGGAGCAGCGTCATGAAGCCCCAGATGAACGCCAGGAGCCAGTCCATCCCCAGCTCGGGGTGGATGTACTGCCGCCAGTGCCACGCCACCGCGGCGTAGCCAACGACGACCGAGCCGATCGCAATGACGCTCAGCCGGTTCCACCCGGCGAGGAGCCAGCGGACGTGATCCACGGCCTACCCGACGAAACGACGCACGCTGAACCGGTCGGCGATCTCGCTCTGACCGTCCATCGCCAGCTCCACCAGCGCGCGCCCGCAGACCCAGGCGAAGCCGAAGCCGTGGCCGGTGAAGCCCACGGCGCCGAGCGCGCCGGGGAGGCCGGGCACCGCGCCCACGATCGGCAGGCCGTCCCGGGAGAAGCCCATCGTGCCACTCCACCGGTGGGTGACGGGCACGCCGCGCATCCCGGGGAAACGCTGGAGGAACGCCTCCATCCGCGCCTGGATGCCCTCGTGGAGCACCTCCGCCGTGCCCTTCTCCCCTTCCACGTCGAGGTTGCGCCAGCCGCCGAGCACCACGCGCCCGTGCTCGTCCTGCCGCCAGTAGTCGAAGCCGTGGTCGGCGTAGACCGGGCAGCCGAAGAGCGGCGGGGCGGCGGCCGTGGCGAGCATCTGCCCGCGCACCGGATCGACCTTGTCGGCGTACCAGGGAATCAACTCGCCTGCGTACGCGTTGGTGCACACCAACGCGAGCTGCGCGCGGACCTCGCCGTGGGCGGTGCGGACCACGGCTTCGCCGGGCGCGGGCGCCTCGATGGCCACCACCGGGGAGCGTTCGAAGAGGGCCACGCCCTGCTCCATCGCCGCGTGGGCCACGCCTCGGACGAACCGCGCGGGATCGAGCTCGCCGTCGTCCGCGATGTGCACGCCGACGCGGAAGCCCGCCTCGCGGTACACCGCGTCGAGCGCGGCGCCGGAGCGGACCTCGGCGGAGAAGCCGTCTTCCCGAAGCATCGCGGCGGACTCGAGGAGCTCTCCTTCCTCCTGCTCGCTGCCCGCGAGCTGAAGGGAGCCCCGGCGCTGGTAGCCACAATCGATCCTCAGCGCTTCGCGGACCTCGGCCATCGCCCGGTGGTTCTCTCGGGAGGCCTGGTGCACTGCGCGGGCCCGCTCCCGGCCCATGAGCGAGACGGCGCGGCTGTACCGCTCGGCGGTGCCCTGGAGCACGAAGCCGGCGTTTCGCCCGCTCGCGCCCTGGCTCACGCCCCGACCTTCCACCCACGCCGTGCGCACGCCGGCCTCGGCGAGCGCCCAGGCCGCGGACGCGCCGCAGACGCCCGCGCCCACCACCACGATGTCCGCTTCGTGCGTTCCCCGCAGCTCGGGCGCGATCGGCCGCGCGCCGTCGAGCCAGTACGGCGGCGTGGCGATCATCCCGCTCACGACGCGCCCCTTGGGGCGCTGCTCCCGCGGATCACTTCTTCTTCCGGCCCGGCCCGTCGGCGACGGCGGGGACCTCCACGGGCTTGACCCCGAGGAACGCTCCGTGCTTCTCGGCGAGCGCCGCCGCGTTGGCGGAGCGCCCGACCCGGATGAGGGTGCGGAGGGCCTCGGCGCGCACGTCGCGGTCGACCGAGACGTTGGCCACCACGGCTTCGAGCAGATCGTCCCGCTCCAGGCCGTTGGCGGCGCGAACCGCGCCGATGCCGGTGCGGACGGTCTCCGGGTTCTCCAGGGTGGCCTTCACCAGCTCGGTGGCCACCGGCTTGTCGAGCTGGGCGAGGCGGGAGAAGGCCTGGAGGCGGACGGGCGCCTGAGGGCACTCCGCGTAGAGCTTCTTCGCTTCGTCGAGCGTGGCGGTCTTGGCGGAGGGCACGCGGGTGGCGCAGGCGGAAGCGCCCGCGTCGATCGCGAGGTCCCAGGCGCGCATACGCACGCGCGGGTCGGCGTGCTTCTCCAGCCGCTGGAGCAGCTCCGCGTCCCCCGAGCCGGGGCGCCAGGCGCTCAGCGCGCTCACCAGCGCGTCGGCGGAGGAGGTGGGATCGGCGAGGACGGCGGCGCGGGCCGTGGCATCCACCCCGGCGGCCCAACCGCGGACGGTGGGCGAGGTGCTGGTGCCGGCGAAGCCGACGGCCTCGGCTTCGCTGCGCTGCGCCAGCGAGAGCACGAGCCGCTCCTGGTGCGGACCGGGCGCCACGCCGGCGATCGCCGCCTTCAACGCGGCGTCGTCCGCGCGACGGAGGATGTCTACCGCGGCGGCGGCCGACTCATCCGACCCGGCGCGGTCCACCGACAGGTACTTGGTGGCGGCGGCGAAGAGCGTGGCGTCATCGAGCGACTTGAGCGGCTTGCCGGCCACCGTGAGGTTGTCGGCCTTCGCGTCGACCTTCGCGCCGACCCACCCGGTCGCGTCGCAGGCGCCGAAGTGCTCCAGCACGAGCACCCAGGAGTTGTTCGCCGGATCGATCGCGCGCTCCCAGCCGGGGCCGGTCGATTCGCCGTCGAGCATCGCGGAGCGCAGCGGACTGAGGCAGCGCACCACGGAGACCGGGATGGCCCGGGGCAGCTCCGGCCCGATCGGCTCCTTGCCGCCCGCGAACGTCTGCTTGAGCTCGCCGTCCTTCAGCGACCACGTGAGGTTCACCGCTCCGAACGTGGCCGTGCCGGCGCGCACCGCGCCGTCGGGCAGCTTGTCCTGGGTGAGCGTCTCGCTCACGCGGGCGATGGTCGGGAGCGGCTCGAGGCGCTCGGCCCAACGGTCTCCCTCCGGGGCGAGCAGGCGCAGCGACGCCCCATCACCATCCTCCACCGTGAAGCCCCACCGCTCCACGTCGGCCTTGAGCGACGCGAAGTCGCCCCCCGCGAAGTCTGCGCGGATCTCCAGGTGGCGGGGCGGCACCTGCTCGGTGTGCGCGGACAGCCGGAGGATCTCCGGCGGTGTCTGCACCTCGGTGACGCCCATCGCCAGATCGGCCGGGAGCGGTAGCGGACCGCTCGGCACGGGCGCGACGGGGGTTTCCGCCGACGACGGCGGGGCCGCGGGGGGCGCGGCCGGCTCAGGCGTGGAGCTACAGGCGGCGAGGAACACGAGCATGGGCACGGTGTGCGCCTATCATTGCGCCGCGCGTCGGGCCCCGTGTCTCCGCGCGCTCCACGTCGCAGGTTGTATTTCTGCTGGGAACGGGGGCCAGGCGGAGGGCGCGGGATGGCCGCCTTGGCGGCGCGCTCAGCGCTTGGGGGCTGGGGCCGCAGGCGGCGCCGCCTTCGGGGCGGCGGGCGGCGCCGCCGCCGGGGGCACCGGCGCGGGCACGGCGACCCTGGCGCCGGAGTGGACCGCTTCGAGGATCGCGGCCTCCATGGCGCCGGGTTCAGCACCGAACTTCACGTCCACGTCGGCGGCGCAGGTGAAACGACGCGTCGTGCCGTCCCACAGGAAGGCGCGGCCGGTGGTGTGGTCGGGGGGCGCGGCTTCGCGCTCCGCGTAGAGGACGACGTTGGCCGCGAGGCGCTCCTGAACCCGCTTGAAGTCCTCCGGGCCCGTGCCCGGGGACGGGTGCTCGGGGGCCGCGCCGGGGGAGGGGGGGGTGGCGGTCGGGGGCGACGCGGTGGGGG
>CAIXRH010000215.1 GCA_903921785.1 uncultured Pseudomonadota bacterium | reverse complement strand
CCCGGCGCACGGTGGACGGCGGCCGCATCGGGCGCGGTCACGACGCGGCGGCCACCCCGGGCAGGGCGCCTTGAAGCGCGCGATGGAGGGCGGGCGGCAGGAGCGCCGTGGGTCGGCCCTCCGCGCGGGAGATGGCGCCCTGATCGACCCCCAGCTGCGCCGCCAGGGCACGCTGGCTCGCCCCGAGTTTTTGGCGGAAGGCGGTGAGGTCTCCGCCGACGAGGAAGGGGGAGGGCTCCGCGACCGGCGGAACCGCGACGGTGGCCGTGGGCTCCGGACGGCTCGGCGAGGCGGGGGCCGGTCGGGACGCCGGGGGGGCGACGGTCGCGGCGACGGACGACGCCGACAGGCGGGCCGCGCGCGCCTCCTCCGGGGGCACGGGCTCCGCCGTGTCCGCCCCGACCGTCGCCTCCTCCTCGGACGCGGACTCAGGCGCGCCGGAGCCACGAACGGAGGTCGGGTCGAGGGTGGGCGGTGGCGCGAGGCCGATCGTGGACGGCGGCGCGACCGCGGCGTCGGTGACCGCCGCGCCTCCGCGGTCCACCTCCAGGAGGCGAGCCCGGAACATCGACGCGACGGAGGACGCCCGGGTAGGGTCAGGCGCCGGGACAGCGGCACCGGTCGGACGCGGGGCCGTGGGTGCGGGCATCCGAACCGAGGCCCGTTCCGTTGCCGGAGGTCGCGGGAGCCCCGGCGTCGACGTCCGACCGACGCGGCGTGCGTGGATCTCCGCCTCGTCCGCCTCGCGCTCCGCGGCGGCGGCCGCCCGCGCTACCTCCCGTGCCGAGGCCGCGCGACGTGCCTGCTCCGCCTCGGCGGCGGCCTTCTTCGCCTCCGCCTCGATCCGCGCGGCGTCCGCGAGCGCGGCATCCCGGCGGGCGTTCGCCCGCGCGATGCGTGCGTGGAGCTCACGGAGCTCAGCGGCAGCGCGCTCCTCATCGGCCTCCGCGGCCTCCGCCGCACGGAGGGCGGCGCTGCGCTCGGCCGCGCGCGCGTCCATCCGCGACGCCGTGGGGCCTACCAGGGTCTGGACGGGGAGCCTCTCGCGGTGCACCGGCGACTCGGCCTCCTCCGCCTCGTCGGTCCCTCGGTCGGCGCGGAGCGCCACCTGCCGCACGAGCCGGGACGCAGCGCCGGGCAGGGGTCGCAGGTCGCCGGTCGGCGTCGCCGTCGGGGCGCCACCCGGTGCACGACGCGTCGCCCCAGACGGGGGAAGGGCCGACTCCGCGGCCTCGGCGCGATCTGGCTCGTCCGCCCGGCGGAGGGGGGGCGCTGCGGCGCGAAGGCGCTCGCCTTTGAGGGCCACGACGTGGTCCTCCGCGAAGTCGATCAGGTCGTCGATCTCGTCGCACAGGGCGGTCTGCCCGCGGCGCGCGGCGCGGATCCGGTGCTCGCGGTAGACGCCGAGGAAGCTGAGCACCCCCGAGGGATCGTCGCACGCCTCGATCATCCGGCGCTCGGCGGCGATGTCCAGGAGAGCGCTCATGCATCCCGCCGGGCGCGCCGCGCGCGCAGCTCGGTGACCCGCTCATCGATCTCCTCCAGGAGGTCGCGCGTGCGCAGCCGGACGGTGGGCGAGAGCCGCTCGCCCAGCGACTCCAGGTACTGCGCGCGCATCGTCCGCAGCTCCACGAGGTCGCTCGATGCGCGCACCTTGGCGCGGAGCGCCCGAAAGGCGACATCGAGCCGCCCGAGCGCCGCCTCGTCATCCTCGGCGGAGGCACCCTCGTCGTCCTCCGTCGCCTCCTCGTCCTCCGCCGCCTCCTCGTCCTCGCCGCCCTCCTCGTCCTCGGCTTCGTCGTCGTCCTCCTCCCCGTTCTCGTCTTCGAAGTGGAGGGTGTTGGCGGCCGATTCGTCGTCGCCGGGGGTGTCGCCGAAGAAGCGGTCGATGAATCCGAATTTGCCCATGGGTGCAGTCTCCTGGTGAGTGAACGTGAAGCAGAGGAAGGACGAAGAGGGAAAGGAGGTGCCTACTCGTCGT
>CAIXRH010000214.1 GCA_903921785.1 uncultured Pseudomonadota bacterium | reverse complement strand
GTCGAGGAGCCGCCGGGGCGAGAATGGCTCGTCTCGGCGTCAGCGCCCGGGGGGCCGCCGCGGCCCTACCCCCCGACCTTCTGCAGCTCGTCGAACCCGGGGAGGGTGCTGAGGTCCGGGACCACCACGATCTCGATGCGTCGGTTGGCCTTGCGGCCTTCGGGGCTGGTGTTGTCGCCGATCGGGTGGGTCTCGGCGAAGCTGGCGGCGGAGACGTGCTGGGCCTTGACCCCGGCGCCGATGAGCGTCTTGACCACCAGGATCGACCGGGCGCTCGCCAGCTCCCAGTTCGACGGGAACCGCTCCGTGGCGATGGGCACGTCGTCGGTGTGGCCCTCCACCTGGAAGCTGCGGTCCCCGAGGCTCGCCAGCACCGCGCCGACCTCGGTGAGCGAGGCCTTGCCGCCGTCGGAGAGCTCGGCTTTCCCCGAGGCGAAGAGGATGTCGGTGGCGAGCACGACGACCATGCGGCCGTCGACGATCTGCACCTTGAGCTGCCCGGCGTCGATGAGCTTCTTGAAGCGCCCGAGGAGGTCGCGGAACTCGGCGACCCGCTTCTCGGCCTCGGCCCGGCGCTCCGCCGCCTCCCGCAGCGCGCCCTCCATCTCCGCCACGCTCGCCTTGAGCTGGCTGCGGTCGCTGACGAGCGCGGCCTTCTCCCCGTCCCACGCCGCTTCCGCCGCGGCCATCGCCGCCTTGGCCGCCGCGAGGTCGGCCTGGAGCTGCGCCTCCTCCGCCTTGAGCCGCGCCACCTCGGCTTCGGCTTCCCCCAGCGTGGTCTCCCGCTGGGCGAGCGTGGCCTTCGTCGAGGCGTGGGCGGCCTTCTCGGCGGCGAGATCGGCGGAGAGCGCGTCGAAGTCTTTCTTCGGCACGCAGGCGAGGGTGAGGGCGAGCAGCAGCATCGGGCAGGCGTATCACCGGGCGCCGACGCCTGTCCTGGCTCGCGAGGGTGGGGGAGGGCCGGGAGGTGGGACAACTCGTACCGTTGGAGCCGGCACCCCCGCTCACCCCGCGCCGCCCATCGCCTCCGCGACCACGTCCGCCCAGCTCCGCACCCACGGCTCCACCCGACGCCCGGCCCAGCTCCGGGCGGCCTCCGCCATCGTCGCCACGTCCGCGGCCACCGGGACGACCGTGCCGGCGTCGCCGACCAGTGCGCGGCAATCCCCGATGTCCGTGGCCACGATCGGCGTGCCCTGGGCCCGGTAGGCGAGCACCTTGAGCGGGCAGAACCACGGCGGAGCGTCGGCGCCGTAGGGGGCGAGCGCGACGTCCATGGCGGCCACGGCGTCCGCCACCCCGCGTTCGTCGAGGTGGCCGAGGTTCCGGAGCCGGGGGTGCACCACCTTCACCTGACCATCGCCGACGAGCAGCCCGACGGCGTCCGGGAGCGCGTCGAGCAGCGCGGGGAGCCGCTCCACGCCGTGCCAGGGCTTGAACGAGCCGACGAAGCCGAGGACAAAGCGGTCGCCCAGGCCGAGGCGCGCGCGGGTGCCCTCCCGGTCGCCCGCGTGGGGCTCGACGCCGTTGGGGAGGTGGCGCACCGACCGGCAGCCGAGCGACCGGAGCCACTGCACGAGCCACCCGCTCACCGCGACGATCTCCGGCGCCGCCAGCAGCACCTCCCGCTCCCAGCCGCGGGCGAAGTCGGCGTCGGGGAGCGTCTCGTAGCGCGCACGTTCGGCCGCGAGCGGGGCGTTCACCTCGAGGATCCACCGCGCGCCGGTGGCGGCGTGCACCTTCCAGCCGGCGTCCGAGTAGAGGCTGTGGCGCTCCCAGAGGAGATCGGGCGCGTAGTCCAGGGCGAGGGCGGCACAACGGCGGGCCGTGCGCACCTCCCGGAGGCCCTGACGCGGCGCCCAGGTGGGCCAGCCCGCGAGCCCGGCGGCGAGGATCGGAACGCTGGTGTCGGCGGCCAGGCCCCGCCCGTCCACCGCGCGAGGGCAGACGATGGGCGCTCGAAGCGCCTCGGCCACGCCCCGGAGGTGGGCGGAGGCGCCCGACGGCCCGAGCGCCGGGATTCCCGGGGACGCGGAGAGCACGAGCGGTCGACGGAAGGACACGCCCCGCCGCCGTACCCGGGTCGGGGTCATGTTTCACACTCCGATTACCGATCTCGCGCGCGCCACGGCTACATTGCCGGGGCCCTCGGGAGTCCCGCACCATGATCGTGTCGCTGATCCTCGCCCTGTCCGCCTGCGGCGAAAACGTTGACTCTTCCTCGTTCGAGGGGTTCTCCGAGGGCTCGCCGGCCGAGCTCGCGGTGGCGGAAGCGAGCGCGTACGCGAAGCTCTACGCCGAAGACGGCGAGGCCACCTTCAAGAAGGTCGAGGCGCTGCGTACGCTGAAGGTCACGGTGGACGAGACGGCGATGGCCCACACCCGGGTGCAGCAGCTCGCGGGCGGGGTGCCGGTCTGGGGCGGCGAGGCGATCGTGCACCTCGGGCAGGACGGCGCCCTCGCCGGCGTCACCGACGACCTCGTGCCCAACGTGGTGGTGAACCCCACGCCCGCCCTCACGGCGGACGAGGCCGCGGAGGTCGCGGTCATGGCGGCGGGCGGCTGGGAGCGGGAGACGGGAGACCCTTCGGCCGACCTCTGGGTCTACCGCCTCGATGGCGCCGATCACCTCACCTGGCGGGTGCAGCTCCACCAGCTCGATGGCGGCGCGGCCGAGGCCCTCCCCGTCCTCTTCGTGGATGCGCACGACGGCGCCGTGCTTTGGGGCTACGACAACCTCCAGCGCGCCACCTGCTCCGGAACCACCAACTTCTACGGCGCCGTGAGCGTGGACTGCCTGAAGTCCGGCTCCTCGTACTACCCGGAAGATTCTACCGATCTCCTCGGGGCCTACTCGTGGGGCAGCGGCACCTCGTCGGTCTCCTACGTGTCGAGCACGTCCACGACCTTCGGCACCACCACCGCCACGAAGAACACGGTGGAAGCCTACTACGTGGAGCAGAAGGTCTACGACTACTACAAGACCGCGTTCGGCCGTAACGGCATCGACGGCGCCGGGGGCCCCGCCGCGGTCACCTCTCACGGCTACAACCTCATCACCACGACGGCGAACTACTCCCGCAACTACGTCAACGCGTACTGGGACCCCACCGCCCTCTACATGGTCTACGGCGCGGGGGACGGGGTGAACAGCAAGTCGCTCACCACGCTGGACATCGGCGGCCACGAGACGACCCACGGCGTCACCCAGTACGAAGCCAACCTCACGTATTCCGGCGAATCCGGTGCGTTGGATGAGTCGATCTCCGACATCTTCGGGGCGATGGTGGAGCGCTCGGTGGAGGGCGAGTCCGCCAACACCTGGATCATGGGCGAAGAGACCTGGACCCCGACGGTCGCAGGCGACGGCCTCCGCTACCTCGATGACCCCGCGGCCGACGGCTACAGCGAAGATTACTACTCCTCGACCGTCACCCCGAGCGACGACCCGCACTACGCATCAGGCATCGGAAACCTCGCCTTCTACCTCCTGAGCGAGGGCGGCACCCACCCGAGCGGCAAGTCCACCACCGCGGTGACCGGCATCGGCGCCGACGAAGCGTCGCAGATCTGGTACCTCGCGCTCACGTCGTACATGACGTCGAGCACGACGTACTCGGGCGCGCGCACCGCCACGCTGAGCGCCGCTTCGGCCCTCTACGGCTCCACGAGCACCGAGTACAGCCAGGTCCAGAACGCTTGGGCCGCGGTGGGCGTGGGCTCGGCGGCGGCCGCGAGCTGCACCAGCACCACCTACACCGGCTCGGTCACCAAGGCGGGCACGTCCGCGTATGTGCCCTCGACCAAGGGCGTGGCGGTCACCGCCACCAAGCAGACCTTCTCCCTCACCGCCGCCGCCGGCACGAACTTCGACATCTACGTGGACAAGTACGGTACCGCCTGGACCAACGTCGCCAGCTCCAAGGGCGCCACCTCCACCGAGTCGCTGAGCTACTCGGGCACGGCGGGCACCTACCGGACCCGGGTGTACTCGAAGTCGGGCACCGGGGCGTACTCGCTCACGTGGTGTAAGTGACGATCGGCGCGGGGCCGTCTTGACGGCCCGCGAGCGGGACGGTTGACAGTGTGGTGCTCGTTTCGAGGGCGAGGACCGAGGTAAGTCCTATGTTTTCCACCATGATTCGATGGGCGCGGCGGTGCATCGGGACACGCGGTTCCCCCGCTCCTCCCCGATCATCGCTGTGGACGCCAGGAGCTCCCGGGTCGCGGCGGCTCAGGTCCGGGGAGAACATTGGTTCCCCCTCCCACCTCGGCAGGACCGTCGCGAGCCATGACTGGCGTGGGCGCCTGGACCGGGGCGGGCGCGCGGACAGCGTGCTCTGGGTTTGACTTCGGGCGGCCGCGACGAGCGGCGGCGAGCATGCCCAGGTGGCGGCGGTGGTTGGGCCCTCGGCCTCGTGTCGGATGTGGATCGGGGCGGCCGGACGGGATGCGAACCGCCGGGTTGACCGGTCGGGGCACGATCGCCCTCCGGGCCTGCCCTGCGGCAGGAGCCAGCTTGGGTCCACCCCCGGGCGGACCGGGCGCCGTCGCTCGTCGCAGTCGGGCCTCCCTTGATGGGTCCGGCGCGCGAGGGCGGAGGCGGTACGAATCTCCGCGCGAGCGCTTGTGAGTTCACGACGACTGTGAGAACCTCCCCGCGAACACCGAGGAGCCAAAACATGGAGATCGTGAGGGTGGGGGCGTCGAAGGTCGCGCTGTCGAGGGAACTCGGCCGCCACCATATGTGTGGCTACTCGGTGGCGAGTAAGGTGGCCAACGGGAGTCCCGCCGCGGGGGACGAGCAGGAGCTGCATGCACGGACCTTGGTGATCGAGGTCGCAACCGGAGAGCGGTTCGCGTTCATTTTCGCGGACCTCTGGGGTCCGAGCGCGGGACTGGCGGCTCAGCTCGGGCGCGCCGCCGCCGCGGACCTCCGTCTCCCGGAGTCCCACCTGCTGTTCGCCACCACCCACACCCACACCGGCCCGAGTCGGTATTTCAACAACAAGCTCTGGAACTACGCTCCGACCCTTACGCTCGACGCGGGGGCGAACGACCCGCTCGTCAAGCTGCTTCTACGTCGGCTGCGCGAGGGCCTCGACGCCGCGGTGGCGGACCTCGCGCCCGGCAGCGTCGACCTGGTCGGCGACGAGCTCTGGGGTGTCGGAGCTCAGCGGAGCGAAGCCGCGTTCCTCGCCGGAGGCACGGCGGCGGCGTGGGTGGCGCGGTTCCGAACCCGACCCGGTCTACAACGGGATGTCCTCCACACCATGGTGGACCCGCGGCTGCGGGCCCTGCGCGCCAGACGCGCCGACGGCTCGCTCCGGGCGCTCTTCGGCGTCTACGCCTGCCACGCCACCGCGCTGGGGCAGGCGTGGAGCAGCTACTCCGCGGATTGGCCCGGGATCGCGACGACGAACGTCGAGAGGCAGCTCTCCGGAGTCGGCCCGCCCGTCGTCGTGGCGCTGGCCCAGGGGGCGGCTGGCGATGTGTCCCCGCTGCCGCCCTCGGGAGGCTACCTCCCGGCCGACCCAAGCCGTTGTCAGGGGATCGCGCTCGCCCGCCAGGCGGCGCAGGAGGTCAGCGCGGAGATGTTGACGCTGGCTGCGCTGCCCTCGGGGCCTCCGCGCGCTGACTTCGAGTGGGAGTCCACCTGCTGGAACCCGGGCTCCTCCCTGCCCCGTCCGCTCCTCGGTGCCCCCGCGCTGGGAGGCGCGGAAGACTATCGGAGCCCACTCTGGACCCAGGACCTGGCCTGCCGCGAGGGCAGCAAGGCGGGGCCGCCGGTGCCCGCTCCCCCCGACCAGGCGGCGAAGTGGGGTTCCCACGACCCGATCACCGCGATTGCCTTGAGTCAGGTCAACGCCAAGGCCGGCCCCACCGCGGTGCCGCTGCGGCGCATCCGCCTCGCGGGCCATGTGATCTTCACCTGCCCCGGCGAACCCACGGGCTGGGCGCTGGCGGAGTTGGAGCGCCAGTTCGCCCCGGCGCCGGGGTGCGAGGTGCTCGGGATCGGATACGCCGGCGAGTACATCGGCTATCTCACGACGTCGGCTGAGTTCGCGTGCCAGCATTACGAGGGCGCGATGACCGTTTATGGGTCGCGTTCCATCACGGAGCTGGCGGCCGTCCTCCACCCGACCACGCCCTGGCCGCTCGCCGGCGCGCCTGCGGAGCCCGATTCCGCCGCCGATTGAGCGGGCGAACCTCGGGTTGCCGACCCCGGTCGCGCCGGAGCGTTCACCGTCTCAACGCGGCAGCGGAGCCGCGATGAGGTTGGCAAGGAAGGCGTCCGCCGCTGCGGCGTCGGTGGGCGAGGCGGTGCCGAATTGCGCGGGGGCCAACGGGGGCAGCATCAGGCCCGCGATCGTGGCTTCGTCCTCCAGGGGGAGGCCCATCTGGCGAACGTCGTTGAGGTACCGGCGGGCGGCCCAGCGTCCGGATTCGAGCGCGCCGTTCACGTACCCGCCGGGCCAGTTGATGCCCAGCTCCGACGCCGCGAAGTAGACCCGGTCGTTAGGCTCACGCAGCGCCACCTTGTGGGTGGTGAGGGCACCAGGCGGGTGCACTCCGGCCGGACAGAACATGTTGGGGGAGTCGCTGTGAATGACGTTCCCGTTGAGCGCCTCGGGGCCGAAGATCACGGCCAGCTGGCCGAGGATGGCCGCGTCCTGATCCGCGAGCGCTTTCTGCATGAACGGGATGACCTGGTCGGCCACGATGAAGACCATCAGCGCCGCCGTGTCCACGATCCACCGCCCATCCTCGTCCCGATGGTCGGCGCAGTTGTCCATCACCCAGTCGATCGGACCGCCATGGCTCAGGCCATACCCGTTCTGCCCGCGCTCGCGCCAAAACGCCCGATCGTACTTCACGAACAGCTTCCGGGTGAGCCCTGGGATCATCGCGGCGGCCAGGGCCTTCTGCGCGCCGACGACGAAGTTCCCTCCGATCGCGAAGTTTCCGTGATGGGCCGTCGCTTGGTGGACAAACGGGGAGAGGGCGAGGACGAGGTGCGGCGCCCGATACGTCGTGCCCGACGCTGCGGTTACCACGACGCCCTGGTCGTTCTGCTCGATGCTCCGCACGCGCGCGGCGTCGCCCTGCACCAGATTCACCTTGCCATTCGCCTTGAGGACGCCCCAGATCTGCCCCAGAAGCCAGCCCATCCCCTCGCGAATTCGGTGTGAGTCCCCTGTGCCGTTTACGTTCTCGAAGGTCTGGAACCCGCCGCACCGTGCGGAGTACTCGACGAGGTAGAGCGCGGACATCGCGGTGGCCTCCACCGAGAACGCGGACCGCACCGCGATGTCTACGAGTTCGAGGAGCTCGGCGGTCGGCGGCGTGTCCAGGAGCAGCGAGGGGAGCTCGCGGCAATTGAGCTTGTCCAAGCCTTGCGCGCCAGGCATGGACCAGATGGGCCGCCCGAACTTGAAGATCCACAGCGCAGCGGCCCGGGCGAGCACCTCCAGCCGGGTGACGAAGGCCTCGGCGTCCTCGGGGAGGGGGTAGTTCCCCGTGACCCACTGCACGGGCCTCCCCGGCCCCTGGTAGAACGAAACGGACTCGGGGGGCCAATAGTTGCGGTACAGGAACCGCTCCGTGTCCGGATCGCCCTCCTCGCCCGACAGCTTCGCCCCGGTGAACCGCTCTACCATGCTCCAGATGCACGTCTGCGCCGGGCCCAGATATGCAGCTCCGAAGTCGAACAGCTTCTCCTCATTGTGGACCCGTCCTCCGAGGCGCTCCTTCTCGCGTTCCAAAAACAGGATGCTCGGGCAGGCAGCCTTGAGCTGGTCGACGAGCTCCAGGGCCGTCGCGAGCCCGGCTGCTCCAGTTCCCACGATGATAATATCGGCGTTCATCTCATCCATGCGCACTCCAACCTCGTTCTCGGCCCCGACGCCTCCTGATCCGGAGGCGGCACCGCTCGGTCCCGGGCGGCTTGTCGGAAAGTACCGCATCGAGGTGCGCATCGCAAGCGGTGGGATGGGGGATGTCTGGGAAGCCACGGACACTCGCCGCGGGAATGCCGTCGCGATCAAAGCCGCACGCTGGAAGAGCCCGGAGGTTGAGCTGCTGCTGCGTCGCGAGTTCCGCCTGGCCGAGGAGCTCTGGCATCCGAATCTCGTCCGCCACCACGAGTTGATCTCCCTGCGTGGCGAGACGCTGCTCGTCATGGAGCGGTTGGTCCAGACGCCGCTCGACGAGTGGCTCGGCCTCCGCCGCGACCCGGTGCGAATGCGTGACCCTGCGCCCGCCGACAGCGAGATGCTCCGGGCGGCCGTGGTCCAGATCGCCGCGGGCGTGGCTGCGCTCCACACCGGCGGGCTCCTCCACCTGGACCTGAAGCCCGACAATGTCCTCGTCCAACCCGACGGGCGGGCGGTTGTGATCGACTACGGGCTCGCCATGCGCCGCGGCGAGGCCCGGCACTCGCCGAGCGGGACGCCCGGCTACATGGCCCCCGAACAGGTGAACTCGGGGCCGGCGCTGGCTGCGAGCGATTGGTACGCGTTCGGGGTGATCCTCGCACAGGGGCTCACGGGCGCGCCCCCCACGCCGCGGGCCCCCCGCCCGGAATTGGGCGCGCTAAGATGGGAGAGGGACCCGCTGCTGGCCGCGTTGGCGTACGAGTTGCTGGATCCCGTGCCAGAGCGACGCCCCTCGGGAGAAGAGGTGCTCGCGCGACTCGGAATTGCGCCGATGCGGACCCCTGCGCGCCCTTTTGTGGGGCGCGGGGACGAGCTCGCGGCCCTGGAGTCCGCCCTGGACTCCGTCCGAGCCCACCGACTGCCGGAGGTCGCCTGGGTGCGTGGCGGTTCCGGGTCCGGTAAATCGGCCTTGGTGGATGCCTTTGCGCGGCGCTGTCAGGGGCGGTGCGTCACCCTCTTCTCTCGCGTCTCGCCGCGGGACGCCCTGCCGTTCAAGGCGCTGGACCCGATCCTCGAAGCCGCGCGCTCGCGACTCGACGGCGTCGCGAGCGGCGAGAGGGGTGTGGCCCCGGAGTTCCATCCGCTCGGCACGGCCTTCCCCGGGATGCGCTGGGGAAGGCAACCCGACGCCGGAGCCCCGGTGGCTCGAGAGGCGCTTGTTCGCGCGTTCGCAGCGCTCCTGCGCCGCCTCGCTGCCGACGCGCCGCTGGTGATCATCCTCGATGACGCCCAGTGGTCCGACACAGACAGCGTCTCCTTGTTGGAGGACGGCCTCGCCGAGGCCAGGACGGCCCCCGTGCTCGTGGTCCTGGCGGTGCGCGATGACGCGGACGCGGCGTCCGCCGTCCTCGACCGCGTGCTCCCCACACGAACCGCGATCCGGCTCGGACCGCTCAACCCCGGTGAGGTCGCTGAGTTCGCGAGGCTTACGATGCCCGACGCCGACGTCGCGGCTGTCGTCGAGCAGTCTGGCGGTCAGCCGTTCCTCCTCGCCCTCCTGTCTGATTCCCGTGACCGAGTGGGCGACGTGCGCTCCGCCGTCGTCAGCGCCATTCGCAGCCTCCCGGAGCACTCCCGACGCGCGTTGGCGATGGTGGCGCTCGCGTCCTTCCCGCTGACCCTGGGGCAGGTGGCCGAACAGGAGGATGGCGCCGACCCGATGCTGGACGGGCTCCGCGTCCTGCGGTTGGCCCGCGAGTGGGGGGTCGGGGATGATGCCCGGCTCGAGGTTTACCATGAGCAGGTGCGGACTGGGCTCCTCGCGCTGCTGACCCCCGAGGAGGCGACCGACGCGCACCGCGCACTCGTCGAAGTGCTCGGACCTGATGGCGATCCTTTCGCCCGATGCCAACACCTGCTCGGCGCCGGAGACGTCCGCGCCGCGGCGCTCGCTGCCCGGATCGCGGGCACCCAGGCGCTCGCGGGCCTCGCCTTTGCGCGCGCCGTGGAGCTGCTGCGCATCGCCGCCACGGCCTCCACCCGACCGGATCCCGAGCTCGATGAGCTGCTGGGGAGGGCGCTCGAAGGCGCGGGGCGGTGCGCGGAGGCCGCCGTGTGCTTCGAGAGCGCGGCGTCGGCGATCCCGGGTACCCGCCTCCGAGCCGCGCGGATGTACTTCTTCGCGGGCGACCTGGACCGCGGGCTGGCCGCCTCGGCGCCACTGCTCCAGGATGCGGGGCTCGAGATACCCGAGGCGAACGGACAGCTCCAAGCGCGGCTGATGTTGGGCGTCGCGCGGCTGCTGCTTGGCATCCCCAGCCGCCATTCTCCGGAGACCGCCGCGCTTGCCCTGTCCGTCGAGGAGGGGTTGGTCTCCCTGGAGCCGATGCGCGCGGCGTTGCTCGCGCTGGACACCGTGCCCGGGCGCCTGCGGGACGCGGAGGGTGCGGAGCTCGCCCTGTGCAGGAGCCGCCTTGCAATACTCCTGGCGAGCCTCGGGAGGCTCAACGATCGCACTCGGGCGCTTCAGCGCGAGGCCGAGGCCGATCTGCAACGATTGGAGCCGGAGTTCGCTCTCAAGATCCTGGTCAACCGGGCGAAGCTGTCCCTGATGGTGGGCGACCTTCGGGATGCGCGGGTACAGGCGGACGCCGCGGCTGGGCTCGCCGCGGAGGCCCATTGTGAGTCCACGCTGATGCCCAGCGTCACTCGCAACCTGGGCCTGTTCGCCGCGGAGGCGCTCGGCGATCTGCCGGACCTGGCCCGTCGCGCCGATGACGCCGAGCGTCGAGGACGATCGGTCGGTGACCGTTGCGCCGAGGTGACCGTGGAGCTCTACCGGGCGATGCTCGACCTCGCCGCTGACGATCCTGACCGGTCCCTCGCTCGGGTCGACGCCGCGCTCAACCGATGGCCGGTCTCCCGCTTCACCTTCCAGCACTGGCTTGCGCTGCGCAACCGTGTGCTGGCGCTCGTGTACGCTGGCCGCCTCGACGCCGCCCGTGTCGCCTTCGATGGGGACCGCCGGCCGCTGAAGAGCTCGCGGATGTCGGGGATACCCTTCGTCGCCGCGCAGGTGCGCCGATTGGAGTGGCTGCTCGAGCCGCCGGGTGCGCCGGGCTGGCTGGCCGCTTCGCCCCGCTGGCCCCCGGCGGACACCCACGCGCTCGCCGCGAGTGTGCTGAAGTGTCTCGCCTCGGCGGAGCACCTCGAGGAGGCGCGGTCCGCGGCAGAAGCCTCCGGCCTCACGATGCACGCCGCGGCCTGTGAATGGTCCCTCGGTACCCGCACCGCCGTGTGCGGGGTGGCCAACCCGTCGCGGTGGTTCGCCTTGTACCTTGCGAGGCCGCCGCGGGGAGCCACCGAGTCCTGACCCGGCCGCTTCCACCGCCCGGCGAACCCGCGCGACCCGCCGGGCCGTTTTTTGGGACGCCGCGATCCTGCGCGGCTCGTCTCTGACGCTTTTCCTGGCTCGCGAGGGTGGGGGAGGGCTGGGAGGTGGGACCCGGTTCGGCCCTCGTTGCGCTTCGGTCAGGCCTCGGCGGGGTCGGAGCCCCCATGCCTACATGCGCCCCTGCTGCCGCAACTGCTGCCCGATCGCCCGGATGTTGGCCTCGCCCTTCGCCAGGGACGCCGCGCTGGAGTGGACCGAGTACCGGCCCAGGACCAGCGCGTGGGGGTGCTTCGCCGCGCAGCCGACGAGCACGCGGCACGACTGCACCGCCTCCACCGTGAACGCGCCGTCCGACTCGTCGAGCACGACGAGCTCCCCCTCGAGCTCCTCGCCACAGATCCGGGCGCGACCCGCGTACACCATCGCCCAGCCCACCGTGTGGCCGTCGGGAGGTTCGAAGCGCCAGGACTCGCCGGCTTCAAGCACCACGTCGAGGTAGACGGCGGGCGACGGGGTGGGGATCGGGTTGGTCGCGCCGCCCCAGGAACCGAGCAGCACGCGGACGTTTCCGACCTGCGGCACCTGCTCCGGCGCGACGTAGAGGCCCTCCGGGGGGCCGTCCTCGAGCGGAGGCGGCAAGGACAGCCAGAGCTGGAACCCCATGACGCTCTCGGCCCGCGGGTGAAGGGTCCCCTGGTGCCACGTGCCGCCGCCGGCGCGCATCCACTCGAGCCCCGTGGCCTGGACGACTCCCTTCTGCCCGGCGGTGTCCTCGTACGCGACGTCCGCGTTCACCTGGTAGGTGAGCGTGGCGATCCCGGAGTGGGGGTGAAAGCCGAACCCGGTGCCGGGCGCCACCCGCCCCCCGACGTAGTCGAGGAAGATGAACGGCTTGAGTCGTTCGCCGAGGTCGCCGGGGCTCACCATGCGACGGATGAACCCGTGCTGGGTACCTCGGGTGCGGAGGTCGATCCTGCGTTCGTTGGCCATCGGGGGCTCCTACCAGGGTTCGTTGAACGGGCGGGCTTCTACCTCGAAGGACCACGCCGAGGGGTGCTGTGTTGCCAGATGGAACGCGGTGTGGGCCAGGGCGTCCGGCGAGAGGAAGGAGTCTGCGGCCTTTCCGACCATCAGCGCTCGGGAACGAGGGGCGTCGACCACGCCATCCACGATGATGAGCGCCACGTGGATGCCCTGCGGCCACAGGTGGCGCGCCATCGACTCGGCGAGGCTGCGTTGGGCCGCCTTTGCCGGCGCGAAGGCGGCCGTGCGGGCCACACCTCGGCGCGAGGCGGTGGACCCCACGACGACGATGTTGCCTGCGCCCTGCGCCTTCATGGCGGGGATGGCCTGCTGCGCGCAGAGCAAGAGCCCGAGGGTGTTCACCCGAAACGCGCCTTCCAGCACGTCGGGGGTGATCTCTTCTACGGTGCCCCAGGTGCCGGAGCCGGCGTTGTAGACGATCGTGTGGACCGGCCCGAGGTCCGCCGCGATCGCAACGAACGCCCGTTCGACCGAGGCCGCGTCCGTGACGTCGCACGCGTACGCTCGGGCGTCACCGAGCTCGGCGGCGAGCGCCTCGCTCGTCGAGGTCGACCGCGCGAGGAGCGCGACCGCGTAGCCCTCACTGGCGAACCGACGGGCAAACGCGGCGGCGTTCCCCGGGCCGACGCCGACCACCGCACAGACCCGCTTGGGGGTCATCGGGACACCCCCCGCCGAGGAAGTCCGAAGGGCGTGATCGCGCAGGCGAGCACCCACAGCACCGGACCGCCGAGCGTGCCGGCGTTCAAGGTGATGATGCCGGAGGTCACGAACGAGAAGGTGAAGGCGAGGTCCGCGATGCCGACGAGCACCAGGAAAAGCACGTAGCCGAGCCAGGAGGCCTGCTTCCAGATCAGCCACGCCGCGAACAGACCGAGCACGCCATAGCCGCCGACGTCGACGCAGAAGTTCGCGAGCAGGTGCGCCTGCACGTTCGCGGTCACCGCGTCGGCGGTGTGCACGAACGCGTCCGTCGGGGCGTGGGTGCCGCCGAGGAGCCCGAGCCACTGCGCCTTCACGTCGCCGGCGAAGAACTTCACGAGCCCGTCGGCGCACACCCACAGGTGAAGCACGCTCCAAAGCACGATGAGGGCGGTGCCGATCCTGGCTGCGAGGCCGGGGGTCCTGGCCGATTCGTTGTTCATGGTCCACTCCTGCCGGGTCACGGCGGTCGGTGCGCACCGCGATCTGCGCTGCGGAAGCCAAGGGTATGACCGGGTCGATTCGGGACAAGCCGTGGAGATTTGGATAGACTGTTCCATTCATGGGACAACTGGACCTCAACGCCGTCACCGTGCTCGTGCGTGTGGTCGAGGCGGGGAGCTTCCGCGGCGCCGCGGCTCGGCTCGACATGCCCAAGTCCACCGTGAGTCGGAAGGTCGCCGAGCTCGAGGAGAGCCTCGGCACGCAGCTCCTCGAGCGGAGCACGCGGAAGCTCGCGCTCACCGACGCCGGCGCGGCCTTCGTCGAACAGGCGGAGCACGCCCTCGCCACCATCGAAGCGGCCCAGTTGGCCGTGTCGGCGCTGCAGCGTGAGCCCCGGGGGCGGCTGCGGGTCACCGCGACGCCCCAGATGGGGCAGTGGTTCCTGGCCCCGCTGGTCCTCGAATTCCTGGAGGCGTACCCGGCGGTGCAGGTGTCGTTGCACCTCACCGATCGTCACGTCGACCTGCTCGCCGAGCGCTTCGACGTCGCCTTGCGCGCCGGTCCCTTGCCGGACTCGTCGCTCGTCGCGCACCGCGTGGCTTCGGGGGGCGTCAGCTTCGTCGC
Source organism: uncultured Pseudomonadota bacterium (assembly GCA_903921785.1). Lineage (GTDB taxonomy): Bacteria > Myxococcota_A > UBA796 > UBA796 > SXON01 > SXON01. The sequence goes on along the minus strand of CAIXRH010000214.1, from coordinate 22,327 downwards.
GAGCCCGGGCTACCTGGCGGCCCGGGGGGCGCCGCGGGAGCCGGCCGACCTCGAAGGCCACGACTGCCTGGTGTACGCGGGCGCGGGCGGCCAGCCGCGCCGCGTCTGGACCCTGGGTCATGGCAAGGAGCTCCGGGAGATCGCCGTGTCGGGGCGGCTGGTCGCCGACGACTGGCGGGTCCTGCTCCACGCGGCCGTGCGTGGCCTGGGCATCGCCCGCGTGCCCGACGCGCTGATGGGGGACGAGCTGCGGCGCGGTGACCTGGTCAGGGTGCTGAAGGCGTTCGCCCCGGCGGCAACGCCGTTGAGCCTCGTCCATCTGGGTGGCCGCTACGTCACGCCCCGAACGCGCGCCTTCATCGACTTTGTGCGGCCCAGGCTTGCGACCCTGCTGGAGGCGCCGACGCGGTGAGCGGTGGGGTGCACGACGCGCCTGGCCGGCCCCGCGGGTCGTCAACCTTGGCGATCCGGGACTGGCATCGACGCCGTGAGCCTGGTGCGCGCGGAGGGACCCGGTCGTAAGCGCTCACCACCCTTCGCGGACTGGGGGTAGATTCGGACTGCATGACGCCGCACCTGCTCCTCCTCCTCCTCGCGTGCCAGGACTCCGAGTCGGGCGATACGGCGCTCGAAACGCCGACGACCGGGGACAGCGGGGCGGACACGGACACGGGCGCGGACACCGGCCAGGACAGCGACAGCGGCGCGGACACCGGCCAGGACAGCGACACCGGCGCGGACACCGACTCCGGCTCGGTCGTGCGTCACCGGCCCCGTCTCGGCGCGATCCGCTGGGACGCCTGGCAGGAGGACGACAGCGTGAACGCCACGGTGGAGAGCACGCTCTCGCCGGCGCATTGGCACGACCGGATGCCCAGCTTCGGGGAGGAGCTCGGCCCCGACAGCGTGTCCATCCGCGGGAACGATCCCAGGATCATGGCGGAAGAGATCGCCTGGGCCCAGGCGGCCGGGGTGGACTACTGGGCGTTCGTCGCCTACCCGCCGGACATCGGGATGAGCAACGGGCTCCACCTGTACCTGGACAGTCCCCATACGGGCCTGGACTTCGCGCTCATCCTCCAGGGTGGCTGGCTCTCCCTCGACAGCGAAGTGTCTTGGTCCGAGCAGGTGGACCGGTACGTCGAGCTGCTCGCCGACCCAAGCTATGTCCGCGTGGACGGCGAGCGGCCGCTCCTCTTCCTCTTCGACGCGCCGAGCCTGTGGGGCACCGCCCGCTTCCCGGCCATCGACGACGCGGCGCGGGCCTTCGCGGACCTGCGCGAGGCCTGCGTCGCCGCCGGCCAGGGGGACCCCTACCTGGTGCTGATGGGCTGGGACCCGGTCGGCGACGCGGCCACCGCGCGATCCCTCGGCTTCGACGCCCTCTCGACCTACGCAGTGTACGGTGGAAGTGAGGCCGGGGCGCCCTACAGCGAGCTCGGGGCGACGGCCCGCGCCACCTGGGCCGCGGAGGCCTCGACCGGGCTGGGCGTGGTCCCCGGGCTGGGCGCCGGGTGGGACCCCCGCCCGCGCATCGAGACGCCCACCCCCTGGTCGACCTACGCGGACATCCACTTCGAAGCCCCCACGCCGGAGGAGTTGACGGCCCACGTGGAGGAGGGGCTGACGTGGGTGGACGCCCACGCCGCCTCCGCTCCGGCCGACGTCGTGGTGCTCTACGCCTGGAACGAGCACGACGAGGGCGGCTGGATCGCGCCGACCTGGACCGCAGCGGGGCCCGACACCTCCCACCTGGACGCCGTGGCGGAGGCGCTCGCGGCGCATGTGTCCGCGCCGACGCTGGACAACGGCGACATGGAGTTGCCGGTCGCGGAGTACGGCTGGTACGTCGTGCCGTCCGGCGGGATGGGCGCGAACTTCGGGTGGACGACTCCCGCTGCGCCCGGCAACTACCTCCTCGCGACCTCGGTGGCGGCGCATTTCCCGGCGGCCGCAAGCGGCGCGCAGGCGCTCCTCCTCGCCAGCGCCGGCACCGTCTCACAGTCCCTCGCCGTCGACGTCCCGGGCACCTACGCCCTCGAGTTCAGCCTGCTGACCGGGACCTATCCCGGCGATGTACCCGGCGATGTCCGCGTCTCCGCCGCGCTGGACGGCGTCGAGGTCGCAGCGTGGACCGGAAGCACCCCCTCGGCGGCGGGCGTGTGGGAGGCGCACGTCCTGGACGTGCCGATCGTGGCCGCCGGCACGTTGACGGTCGCCGCCACGAGCGTGAACGGCATGCCTTGGGTCGACGCGTTCCGGCTCCGAGCGCCTTGACCGCATCGGAGGCGTGCTCCGGGCCGATCCGAGCGCCTCGCTGGCGGGCTTTCGCAGGGGGGTCGGGGCGGCCGAATGCGGGTCGAACGTGCTGGCTCGATCCGCAGGCGTGGTCGAGCGCGCTGGTATTGGCGTTTTAGGCTGCGAGTTTAGCTCCGGTGCCCTGCCAGGCCGTCTCCACTCCCACCTCCCCCCAGCGGCACCACGTTCCGCGTCCCCGCGCGGAGCTCCGTAGCTCCGCTGGCCAGGCACCCAGCCGCTCGCCGGCCTCCGCGCTCATCCGCCGATCTGCACGGCCTTGCCCACCCAGGCGTCCGAGTCGGCGGCGGTGACCAGGAAATCCGCCACGTCCGCCCGGGCGATCGAGCCGGGGACGGGGGCGATCTCCGCCCGCTTGACGTAGCGGCCGCGCGCCGGCCCGTTCGTGAGGCGCCCGGGGCGCGCGATGACCCACTCCAGGTCGGATGCCCGCGTCAGGGCCTCCTGCCGCTCGTGATCCTGAGACGGCAGCTTCAGGAGGCCGTCGATCATCACGGTCCGGATGAACCAGCCCTGCAGAGCCCGACTTTCCCCTGTCCCTAGCGAGCTCAGCACCACCAACCGCCGCACCCCGTGGCGCTTCATCGCTTCGACAACGAGCGCGGTGCCCGCCGAGAAGTACGTCGGGTTCTCCTTGAACCCCGCGAGCGACGAGGGCGCCGCGGTGATGATCACGGCGTCGTGCCCCATCACCGCGGCATCCACGGCGGCGGCGTCGTGGAAGCTCCCCGCGCGCCTCGTGAGGGACGCGTGCTCGATCGTGAGCTTCTGGGGGCTACGGGAGAACGCGGTGACCTGGTGGCCGCGTGCCAGAGCGGCCGAGACCGTGAGCGCACCGGTGCCCTGCGAGGCACCGACCACGAGCAGGCGGAGGGAAGGCAGGTGTCGTCCGGGGGGAGGCGGTACTAACTGCCCATCCCCGCCGATGCGAGCGCTACGCTAACGCTCGCGCTCGGCTCGGCTCACTTTTCTGCCGGTTGTAGTTCGGCTTCGGTCGGGGGCGGGTTGGTAACCCGCCCCCTCGGTCAGCCGTACAACCGGCGACGCGGGGTGGGCCAGCCCGGCGGCCTGGAAGCGATTTCAGCCACTTGGGCGACGCGTGTTTGCGCAGCGCCCGGGCTGGCCCCCGTACCGGCGGTCCGGCGGGAGCGAGTTCGACAGCCTTTCGGGCCGAAAACTCAAGATGGACCGTAGAAGTTCCTCACTTCGGCGGGCCTTCACATCCGTGGTCGGGATGGGCGAATGCCTATCGACCTTGGTGGCTCGATCCGAGGGGCTGGGAGAGTGAGCGTGTACTCGCCTTCGAGGCTGTGTTTTGTTGACAACCACGCCGGAAATCGGGTGTGGATGTCGGCGTAATACGATCGTATGATGACCGCATGGAACGCCTCTCGCTCTCCCTCCCGGAAGACCTCGCCGCCCGCATCCGCGACGCCGCTCTCGCCGACGGGTCTACCCTCTCGGCGTGGCTCGCGCGGGCTGCCGAGTCGCGCCTGCTCCTCCGCAACGCATCTCTGGCCATCGCGGCCTGGGAACGTGAGCACGGGGAGATCAGCAGCGACGAGCTCGCTGCGGTGGAGCGCGCGTGGCAGGAGTGACCCTCGACACCGGCGCGCTCATCGCGGCCGGCCGGGATGACCGTCGGTTCTGGGTCTGGTGGAAGTGGTTGACCCTGAAGGGCCTGGTCGCGTCGGTGCCCTCGCCCGTCGTGGCGGAGGCCTGGCGGGGTCCGCGCGACGCGCGCGTGGCGATCGTCCTCGGGGGGTGTCGCGAGGTTCCACTCGACGGAACCGCCTCGAGGCGCACCGGGGAGCTGTGCGCCCGCGCGGGGACCGCCGACGTGGTGGATGCGTTCGTCGTCCGGAGTGCGGCGGACCACAAGGAGGACGTGCTCACCAGCGATCCGGGGGGCCTTCGGGCGCTGGCGGCCCACGCGCCAGGGGTCGGGAGGATTCGGACCCTGGACGATCTCGGGCCCCGGTGATGGCGGACATCCTGGACGATGTGGTCCGCGCCCTCCAGGATGGCGGGGTAGACGCGGTCCGCCGCGACTTGGACGGCTGCCCCCTCGAGCCGTGGCTCGACCAGCCGCGGGCGCTCGATGACAACGGACAGCAAATCGCCGCCCGGTTCGCGCTGGTGCTCCGCGATGCGTCGGACCTCGCTCGCTTCGCACCCGAACAGGTTCGCGTGCTCCTCCCCGGCTCTGCCCGGTCGGCCGCAGGGCTCGCGAACCCCGAGTAGATTCGAACCAAAAAACCACGGTTCAACGGGGGCAGAAACTCGAACGCCCGCTTCGGGGCATCAACCGAAAGCGGGCGTTCTGCCTGCATCCTTATTGTGGTCGGGGCGGCCAGATTCGAACTGACGACCTTCTGCGCCCAAGGCAGACGCTCTACCAGGCTGAGCTACGCCCCGACGCAGGCGCACTACCCCGACAGCGCCCCCGCGGCCACACCCGCCCCCCTCCGGACGCGGCCCCCGCGGCCAGCGATGGAAGTGGAGCGCGGACGGTCGTTGCGCCTGACCCGGGTGGCACCGGCACCCCCGCTGTATGGCGCCCTGATCAGTACACGCCGGGCAGGAACCGCTTCGTTCGGGCCATATACGCGGTATACCGGTCCCCAAACACCCCGGCCAACAGCTTCTCCTCCGTGCGCGCACGGACATCTCCGGCCAGGAAATTGGTGATCACCCCGATCGCGGTGAGCACGTTGGGGACCAGGAGGAAGCTCGCGAAGGTGAGCAGTACCAGGCCGGTGTAGATCGGGTGGCGCACCACGCGGAACGGCCCCTCGGTGCAGAGCTGGTGGTCGGACTGGAGCGCCGCCCGCAGGCGCCAGCTCCGGAAGACCATCATCACCCGGATGATCATCCAGGTTGTGCCGATAACGATCGGGACGCCGAGGAGCCGGACGGGCATGGGAAGTGGCCAGAGCGGACCGCCGAAGGCGCCCCAGCCGATGCCGAAGTAGGTCACGCCGAACGCCAGGGAGTGGGCCCAGACCAGCGCGGTGGCTCCCGGGCTCCGGTGCGCCTCGGGGCCGGTCTGCGCGGTGCCCGAGCGTTTGTCGAGCTGGCCCCGGACGAGGAATGGCGCCCAGAAAAGCGCGTGCAACCCGTACACCAACCAGGCCATCAGACCTCCACCTTCACGATCCGCCGGATCATCATCCCGCCGATCACCTGCAAGGTGAGCATGAAGAAGATCAGCCCCCATCCCAGGGCCGTGGTCCACAGCCGCGAGATGAGCACGGGGTCGATGACCCACAACGCCGCCGCGAGCACGAACGGCATCACGGTGATGATGAGCCCCTGCGCCTCGCCCTGCGCGGTCAACGACTTCACCTTCCCCGAGACCTTTTTCCGTTCCCGGATGGTGTGGGCGACCGTGTCGAACGTCTCGGCGAGGTTGCCGCCCGACTGCCGGAGGATGTTGATGCTGGTGACGATGATCTGCACGTCCTCCGTGCCGATCCGCTTCTCCAGGCCGAGCAGCGCATCTTCCAGGGGCATCCCGAGGCGCTGCTGGTTCAGCGTGAGGGCGAACTCCTCGGCGATGGGGTTCGGCAGCTCCTGCCGCACCATGTCCATGCTCTGAAGCAGGGACAACCCGGACTTCAGCCCGTTGGACATGAACGCCAGGGCGTCGAGGAGCTGGTCCTCGAACTTCTCGATGCGCCGCCGCCACATCCACTCCACCACCGCGCGGGGGAGCCGGTAGCCGGTGGGCAGGCCGAAGGGACCCGCCACCAGCACGCCCACGACCAGCGCCCGGATGAGGTGGTAGCCGCCCTCCCAGGGCAGCCCGCTGGTGAGGAAGAAGCCCAGGGCAGCGAAGACGACCACGCTGCTCACGATGCTCGCGAGGCAGAGCTGCGTGGAGACCTCCAGGTACATCCGGTCGAACTCGGCCTGCATCCAGCGGACGTAGCCGAGGGTGATCTCATCGAAGAACGCCCAGAGCCGCGGCGCGGCGAACCATCCGACCGCGAGCCATGCGACGACCGCGACGCCGAGCGCGCCGAGCCGCAGCAGGGTGAGGCCGTCCCACCAGGCGGGGAAGAACTCCATCAGGCGCGCCCGCGGGGGATGGTGCCCTGCCCCGGCGCCGCGAACATCCCGCGAGGAACCTCGATGCCCATCTCCCCGAGCTTCGACACGAACTTGGGGATGAACCCGGTGGGGCCGAAGGTGCCGAGCACCTTCCGGTTCGCGTCGACGCCCGTCTGCTTGAACGCGAAGACCTCCTGCAGGGTGATGGTCTGCGCTTCCATCCCCGAGACTTCGCACACGCTGATGATGCGCCGGCTGCCGTCCGTGAGCCGGGTGACCTGCACCAGGATGTGGATGGCGCTGGCGATCTGCTCGCGAATGGCTCGGGAAGGCAGGTCGAGACCGGCGAACATCACCAAGGTCTCCAGTCGGGCGAGCGCGTCGCGTGCGGAGTTGGCGTGCACCGTGGTGAGCGAGCCGTCGTGACCGGTGTTCATCGCCTGGAGCATGTCCACCGCCTCGGCCCCGCGACACTCCCCGACGACGATGCGGTCGGGCCGCATGCGCAGGGAGTTCTTCACCAGGTCGCGGATCTTGACCTCGCCCACGCCCTCGATGTTCGCCGGACGAGACTCCAGCCGCACGATGTGCGGTTGGCGGAGCTGGAGCTCGGCCGCGTCCTCGATGGTGACGATGCGATCGTCTTCCGGGATGAAGCTGGAGAGCACGTTGAGCAGCGTGGTCTTGCCGGAGCCGGTGCCGCCGGAGATCACGATGTTGAGGCGGGCCTGAACGCAGGCGCGCAGCAGGTCCGCGAGCTCGGGGGTGAGGCTGCCGAACCGCACGAGGTCGGCGACGCCGAGGGGCTCCCGGGCGAACTTCCGGATGGTGATGGAGGGGCCGTCGATCGCCAGCGGCGGGATGATCGCGTTGACGCGGCTGCCGTCGGGCAGGCGGGCGTCGACCATCGGGGACTTCTCATCGATGCGCCGCCCGAGCGGGGTGACGATGCGCTCGATCACCGCGAGGAGCTGCGCGTCGTCGGTGAAGCTGTACTCGGTGCGCCGGAGCTTCCCGCTGATCTCGGCGAAGACGTTGTCCCGCCCGTTCACCATGATCTCGGTGACCCGGTCGTCCGCCAGCAGGTCCTCCAGGGGGCCGAGGCCGAGCGCTTCGTCGCAGACCTCCTTCACGATCCGCCGGCGCTCGGCGCGGTCGGTGACGCTGGCGCCCTCTTCGTCGAGCACCCGGGCGACCGCCACCTCCGCCCGCTCGCGGAGCTGCTTGTCCTTGTCGGGCTTGCTGCCGATCTCCCGGTCGAGGCGCTTGAGATCGAGCACCTCGGGCAGCCGCTTGTGGATGAGCATCTTCAGGCGCGTCCGCGCGTCGAGCTCGCGGCCGCCCTTGCCCCGCGCGCCGCCGCGGGACTTCATGTAGCCCTCGATCGCCTTGGCCTGCTCCTCAGTGACCTCCACGACCCGCCGCCCGTCCACCGCCACGTTCCGCCCGCGCTCCACGGCGGCGAGCTGGTCGAGCACGCCCTTCTCCACCAACTGCCGCACCAGCTCGTCGTAGAGCCGCGAGAGCGCGGCGCGCGGCTGGTCCATCACGAAGGGGGCGGCCTTGATCGCGGCGTCGAGCGCGAGGGTGTCGTCCTTGGGGAAGATCACCAGCGCGGGGCGGCCGAGGCGAGCGGCGATGGCCTCGCGGGTGAGCACGCTCGCGGCGTCGTGGGCGTTGACCACGAACTTCACCAGCGCCTGGGGGAAGTGCAGCGTCTGGAGGTGGTCGCTGAAGCGGCGGGCGGCGCCGAGGCCGGTCGGCGAAGGCTCCACGAGCAGGAAGATGCCCGCAGCGCGCTCCATGGCCACGACGCTCACGGGGTCCACGCCCGCGCCCACGTCCACCACCAGGTAGTCGCAGAGCGGCGCCACGAGGTCGAGCACCTTCGCCACCCCGTCGGGCGCGATCCGGGCGGCGGCCTGGGGCGTGGCGGCGAGCGGAAGCACGCCGATCCCGGTGCCGTGCGCCTGGATGTACGGCCCGATGGTCTCCGCGGAGAGCTGCGCGACGTACGGGATGAAGTCGGCGATGCTCCTCGCTTCGGTGACGCCGAGGAGCGTGGCCACGTCGCCCACCCCGTTGACGTCGAGGTCCACCACCAGGACCCGCTTCCGGGTCTCCTTGAGGAGGGACAACGCCACGTTCACCGCGAAGGTGGTCTTCCCCACCCCGTCGCGCGCCGCGCCGACCACGAGCACCTGGGCGGCCATGCTACTGCCGCACCTCGGTGAGGTTGAACTTCTCCTGGATCTCCTTGTTCGCCGTGGTGCTCGACTCGTGGATCTGCGGCGTCACGAAGACCAGGAACTGGGACTTGGACTTCTTGTAGTCCTTGGATCGGTACAGGGTGAACAGCGCGTCCGGCAACGACGCGCCGTCGGGGAGCTTGTTGTAGTTCACCCGGTCGCTCACCCGCTCCAGCCCACCGATGACGATGCTCTCGCCGGCGCGGCAGAACTGCGCCGTGCTGATCTCCGACTGGTCGATGCTCTGGTAGCCGCTGGACGACACCTCCCCGAGCGAGCTGACCTCCACCTTCATCTGCATGTCCACGTTGGAGCCGGCGGCGTAGGGCGTCACGTCGAGCTTGATGCCCACGTCCACGAAGTCGACCGACTTCTGCCCGTTGTCGTTGAAGACGAACGGCACCTTGGTGCCCGAGAAGATGTGGGCGGTCTCGCCGCTCTTCACGGAGACGGTGGGGTTCTCCAGCACGCGCACGTACCCGGTGGAGCGCGCCTCCTGGAGCTTGGGGAGCAGTCCGTTGATCTCGGCGGTGGCCGCGCCGGTGACGTCGCTCCAGCCGGAGCCGTCGTTGGTGGAGCCGAGCTCGAAGGTGACGCCGGGACCCGCGAGCGGCGTCCACTCGATGCCCCAGGTGTCCTCAAGCGACTTGGTGAGCTCCACGAAGTGGACCACGAGCACGATGGTCTGGGCTTCCCCGGGTACGCGGTCGACCTGCCGCACCTCGAGCACGTTGACCACGTCGGGGTAGTACGCCTTCGCGATCTCCTCGGCGCGTTTGCTCGCCGTGTCGCTGTGGACCACGCCTTCGAGCATGATCTTCCGGCCGATGAGCCGCACGTCCACCCCGGGGGTGGCGATCTCCTTCTCGATCATCGAGGCCAACAGGCGCTGCGACACCGGGGACAGGGTGACCATCGACTCCACGAGCGGCTCCTTCTCGTCGAGGTCCTGCACCCGCCGCAGCTCCTCGTCGAGGCTCACCTCGCCCTGGATGTACACGTGATCGTTGATGATCTTGAACGACAGGCCCTCAATGTCGTCGAGCAGCACCTGCACGCTCTTCATCACCTTCGCGAGGTTGGCGGGGATGACCGTGATCTCGAATTCGTCCCGCCGGGTGCCCTTGGTGTCGTAGACGATCACGTTGGTCGTGCCGAGGTCCCGCCCGGCGAGGAGGAGCTGCTTCTCCTCCCGCATCGGCACCACCTTGAGGATCTCGCTGCTGCCGACGCTCACGTCCCCGAATTCGTAGGGCACGTCCACCGCGACCTGGTTGTTGATCACCACCACCTGGTCGCCGATGCCCTCTCCCGCGAAGACCGGGGCGGCGATGAGCGCGGCGCAGACGAAGGCGGAGGCGGCGACGGCGCGGCGAACGGTCACTGTCCCCCCTCGATGAGCCGGTACTGCGGCCGGCTGCGGTAACGGACCTGCTCCGGAATCCCGAGCGTGCTCTGCATGGTGGCGGGCTGGAGCTCGACCTCGCCCTCCGACTCCGACAGCCGCCGCAGCACGAACGTGAGGTGCCCGAGCTCCTGCGCCATCGTGAGCCGCTGCGCCTGCTCTGGCGTGACCGCCACCGTCAGCGTGGCCTGCGACGCGAGCGTCTCCGACGGGGTGGGCGGCGCGTCGTCGGGGTTGGGCGGCTCGCCCGCGGCCGGCGCCGGGCGCACTTCGCGCTCCCGGATGGTGCCCATGTCGTCCACCACGCTGAGCACGCGCACGTCCTGGAGGACGGTCATGGTGCGCAGGTCGGACTTCTCTCCCGTGCCGAAGTCGAAGCTGCCGAGGATGTCTACGTGGTTTCCGGCCTTGATGTGCCCACCGACGGCGTTGAACACGTCGACCGCCAGGGCGAGCGCCCGTTGGCCCTTCGGCACGTAGAAGGCGAGCCCCGCGTCGTCGGCGGTGACGAGCTTGGTCTGCACCACCTGCTCGCCCGCGAAGATTGGCACCGAGGCGATCTGCCCGATCACCTCGTCCTTCTGCACCAGCGCGTGGGGTTGCTGCCACTTGCGCGGCACCTCCACCTCGTCGACCATCGTCTCGTCGAGACGCACGTGCGCGGCGATGTCCCGGTTGGCGACCAGGGTGGTGAGTGGCTCCGAGTCGTACAAGAGCGCTTGCTCTCGCGACGCCACGTAGCGGCACTGGGCGAAGGTGGCGACCAGCGCCACCAGCAGGGAGAGGACCAGTCCGCGGACGTTCTTCATGCGCGGGCCAGTCTACCTCATGTTGGCGGTGCCGTTCCGCGTGCCCTCTTCGAACAGCCCGGTGGCGTCGGCCGCGAGGCCCTTCACCCCGTCGCGAAAGCCGGGGACGAACGCGTAGGCCGCGAGCGCGAGCCCGACCGCGAGCACCGCGGTGAGCAGCATCCACTCGGTGTTGGACTGGCCTCGCCTCACCTGAGGCATTCTACCAGAGTTTCGGCCAGGATTGTAGTCGCGCCACCACAATTGCTGCGGCGATCACCGGGGCGTGTACGATCAGCGTCGCGTTCGGATCCTGCTTGGTGGGGTCGCGGAAGTAGCCGCGGGCGATGCGGAAGAAGTTGCCGAGCCGCCCGCGGAGGATGAGCACCGCGAGGCCCACCGGAAAGAACAGGATGGCCGAGAGCAGGATCGCGCGCAACGCACCTTGCGGGCCCATGAGCGCGCCCGCCGCCATGAGCATCTTCACGTCCCCCGGCTTGAGCGCGGGGATGACCTTCCAGAACACCACGCCGCCAAGGAAGGCGGCGCCGAGCCCGGCGAGGCCACCCCACCACGGCCCGGGGCACACCGGGGCGAGCGCGATGCCCGCCACCATCACCGGGAAGGTGAGCCAGTTCTTGATCTTCCCGGTACGCAGGTCGGTGTACACCGCGACGGCGCAAAGCGCGGCGAGCACGAGATCGCGGGCGTCCCAGCTCATGGGCCTACGGGTAGGGCATCTGAACGGTGCGCCGCACCGTGTCGAACCCGCCGGCGACGCCCTCGGCGAACATCGTCCACGCCGCCGCGAGGCCGATCACCAGTACGCTCACCGCGAGCACGTACTCGACGATGGACTGGCCACGACGGCTAGACATCGGAGCCGGAGAGGAAGGCCGCGACCCGATCGAACCACGAGGAGGCCTGGATCTGCTCCGCGACGACGTTGACGAGGGCGAGCAGCGGCTCCATCTCGAACCAGCATACGCAGAGCAGCCCGAACACCACGGCGGTGATCGCCAGCATGGTCTCGACGGTGGACTGGCCGTGGCGCACATCCCCGGGTCTAACCGGGCGTCGCTCACCCGCCGCCTACGGCGCGGATCACCTCGACCCGGTCCCCCTCCCCCACGGTCCGGCCCGCGTGCTCCGCTCGCGGCACAACTTCCCCGTTCACGGCCACCGCCACGGCGCCGGGGTGCAGCCCGAGGGCCTCGACCAGCGCGCGGAGCGTCGTCCCTTCCTCGACCTGCCGGGCCTCGCCGTTGACCGTCGCCTTCATCGCGGCGCCCCGGGTCGCGGCGGCATGGCGCCCGCCACGACGTCGTCGAACAGCTTGGGGTCGTTGGCGATCTGCATCGCGTGTTCGCGGGTGATCTTCTTCTTGAGCGCGAGGTCCTTCACCGCCATCCCCATCGTCTGCTGCCCCTCCGAGCGCCCCGCCTGGAGCATGCTGGGAATCTGGTACAGCTTGTTCTCGCGGATCAGGTTTCGGATCGCCGCGTTGACGATCATGATCTCCTGCGCCGCCACTCGGCCGGGCTCGAACGCCTTCTTGATGAGCGCCTGGGTGACCACCGCCATCAGCGAGCTCGAGAGCATCGTGCGGATCTGCTGCTGGGCTTCGTGGGGGAACGCGTCGATGAGCCGGTCCACCGTCTCGGGAGCGGAGTTGGTGTGGAGCGTCCCGAAGACCAGGTGACCGGTCTCCGCGGCGGAGATGGCGAGGCTGATCGTCTCCAGGTCGCGCATCTCGCCGACCAGGATCACGTCGGGGTCCTCGCGGAGCGCGCTGCGGAGCGCCGCCGAGAAGCTCTTGGTGTCCGTGCCGACCTCCCGCTGGTTCACCAGGCACCGCTGCGGCGGGTGCACGAACTCGATGGGGTCCTCGATCGTGAGGATGTGCTCGGCGCGGTTGCGGTTGATCCAGTCGATGATCGCGGCCAGCGTGGTGGACTTTCCCGAGCCGGTGGGCCCGGTGAGCAGCACCAGCCCCCGCTTGAAGCTCGCCATCCGGTGGAAGACGGGCGGGAGCCCGAGCTCGTCCATGGAGAGGATGCGGGTGGGGATCTGCCGCATCGCCACGCCGATGCCCCGCGTCTGGGTGAAGACGTTCACGCGGAAGCGGGCGAGGCCCTTGAAGGCGATGGCGAAGTCGGTCTCGAGGTTGTTCTCGAACGCGACCCGCTGCTTCTCGGGCATCATCGACCAGGCGAGGCGCTTGGCGTCGTCTGGCGTGAGCGGAGGCACGTCCAACCGGATGATCTCGCCGTCCCTCCGCACCGCGGGCTTCTCGCCGGCGGCGACGTGGATGTCGCTCGCCCCGCGCTCGATGGCAAACTTCAGCAGCTCGTGGATGCGCAGCGACATGGGGCTCCGGGGGTGGGAGTATGGCACGGGTGGCGCCCCCGCGGGAAGGTGCCTGCGGGACGGCACGGCGACCCCGTCACGGTTACCCGGGCCCACCATGGGCGGGATCAGCGGCATCATCTCTCCGGACGGCGACCTCCACGAGGCGCTCGTCGCGGCGTTGGTCGGCGAAGAACGGTACACCGAGCGGGGCGCGGCGATCGTGGCGCGCTCGCGAAGCACGCTGGCGCGGCGAGATGGGCTCGTGGTCGCGGTCGCCGGTCACTTCGACCGCGCGCCGGTCACCGGGCAGAGCGCGGCGGAGATCGTGCTCGATGGCTGGAAGCGCCTCGGCATCGGGGTCTTCTCCCAGGTGGAGGGCGCCTGGCTCGCGGCCATCTGGGAGAGCGGCCCGCGCAGGCTGCACCTGGTGCGCGATCCTTTCGGCGTCCGCCGCGGCTTCTGGACGACCAAGGACGGCCGCCTGTCCTTCGCCTCCGCGCTCCGTCCCCTGCTCGACATCCCCGGCACCAGCCGGGAGCTCTCCCGCGAGAACCTCGCGGAGTTCCTCTCCTTCCGCTACGTCCACGCCCCGCGCACGCTCTTGCGCGAGGTGCGCGCGCTCCCCCCCGGCCACGTGCTCGTCGCCGAAGCCGGCAAGGCACCCCGGGTGGAGCCCTGGTTCCGCATCCGCCACGCCCCGCCCTACAGCCCGATGCCGCGCGACGAAGAGACGCTCGCGGAGATCGAGCGGCGCCTGTTCCGCTCCGTCGCGGCGCGCGCGAGCGGCAAGGAGCGCGTGGGCGTCTTCCTCTCCGGCGGGCTCGACTCCAGCGCCATCAGCTGGGTGGCCTCCCGCCTCGGCCCGGTGCACACCTTCACCGTGGGCGTGCAGGACGGGGAAGACGACGAGACGCCCTACGCCGGACGCGTCGCCACCATCCTCCGCTCGAAGCATGAGGTCCTCCGGGTAACCCCCGAAGCGATGCTCGCCGCGGTCGACCCCGTGGTCCACACCGCCGACGCCCCGGTCACCGATCCCGCGGCCATCCCCCAGTACCTCCTGGCGCGCGCGGCCCGCGAGAGCGTGGACGTCGTGCTCTGCGGCGATGGGGGCGACGAAATCTTCGGCGGCCGTATGGTCGGCCTCCTCGCATCGCAGATGCGGGTGAGCGCCTGGCTCCGGCGCCTCCCCGGTGCAGGCCGCCGCCTCGCGTCGATGGCCTTCGGCGACAAACGCCCTGAGATCGAGGACGATGGCTCTCCGTTCGGCCTCGCCCGCGTGGTCGGCGGTGTGGTGGCGTTCGATGCCCTGGCCCGCGGCAACCTCATGCGCGATCCAGGCTGGGTCCGCGGTGGCATCCGTCGCGCCTGCCTCGAGCCGTTCTACCGGGAAGTGGTGAGCGATCCGGTCAACGAGATCCTCCACGCCTACCTCCGCGGCCGCATGCCGGAGGACGCCCTGGCGCGCACCGGCATGGTCGCCCAGCTCGCGGACATCGGCCTGCGTGCTCCGCTTCTCGACCGCGACCTCGTCGGCTACTGCGCGAGCATCCCCGGTCCGTGGAAGGTTCGCCCTGGCTTCTCGGGGTCGGTCACCAAGTGGCCGCTGCGCGAGCTGCTCCGGCCGGTGCTCACGCGGCCGCTGGTGTCCCGCCCGAAGCGGGTCTTGCCGGGACCATGGCGGCGGTGGTTCGAGGGCCCGCTCACCAGCTTCCTCCACGAGCGCGTGGGCCGCCTCGCCGAGGACCCGCTGCGGCTGTTCATGCCCGGCGCGGTCGAGGCGCTGGTCCCACAGCTGGAGCGCCCGGGCGTGGCCGAGCGGCTTTGGACCTTGATCTTCCTCGACGCCTGGATCCGGGACATCGGCGCGACCTGAGCGGCCCCGCGGCCAACGGGTCGGGACGACGACGTCGAGGGGCGGGTGGCGCCACATCGGCTTGCCGGCCGGCGACGTCGGTGGTCGAGGAGCCGCCGGGGCGAGAATGGCGAGGGCCTCAGCTGGCCGCGCCGGACGCCCCGCGCGGCTAGACGCCCCAGCGCCCGCTGAGCCGCACGACGTGCTCGTTCGCGAGCCGGAGCTGGGCCGCCAACGCGTCGATCATCCCGCGACGGAACGCCCGACCCTCGGCGCCGAGGTCGGCCTCCAGCTCGCGGTAGGTCTCGTGGGTGATGCGGAGGAGCCACGTGGGCTCGATGGCACGCACGGTGGCGGAGCGCCCACCCCGGTCTGCCAGCGCGACCGCGCCGACGACGTGGCCCGGCCCGAGGTGGGCGATGCGCTCCACCCGGTCGCGGTCGATCGACCGGTACACCGCCACTCGCCCCTCGGCGACGATGAACGCCTCTTCGCCGTACTCCCCTTCGTTGACCACCGCCTCGCCCTGGGCCACGGCGACCACCTCGAAGCGCGCGGCGAGCCGATCGATCACCGAGTCGTCTCGGGTGCCGAAGCCCGGCGTGTTGCGCAGCACGGTGGTGATGCGGGGGGTGGGGGTGCGCGGGCGGGCGCCGCCTAGGCCGAGGGAGGACGCCAGCTTTGACAGGAGCCCCTTGCCGCTGCGCTCGCGGAGGGGCTCGCCCTCGGCCAGGGAGCCGATCCGCAGGTCGGCCTGGCGGAGGCGGTGGGCGATGGTGCGCATCGCCTGGGACTCCAGGCGTTGCACGACGGGGTTGTCGCGCATGCGCAGGAAGCGCAGGCCGTCGTCGTCGAGCAGCAGCATCCGCACCGAGCTCTCGCTGAGCACGGTGGCGGCGCGGCGGTCGAGCGAGCCGAACATCGCCATCTCGCCGACGGTCTCCCCGGGGGCGATCCGGCCGATCTTCGCGCCGTTGAGCGTGGCGACGAGGTTGCCCTCGACGATGTAGCAGAGGCTGCGGTCGGACTCGCCCTCCACCAGGAGCTCTTCGCCCGGGCCGAGGTCGTAGGAGCGGAAGGCGCTGAACGCTTCGTCCCGATCGATGTCGGAGAGGCCATGGAACAGGCCGCTGCGTTCGAAGAGCCGCTGGTCGCTCACCGACGGGACCCCGCGAGGGCGAGCCCGGCATCGAACGCCTCGACCGCCTCGCGGCGCGCGTGTGCGTCGGTGGCCCGGAGCTGCGCGAGGCGCGAACCGTCGAGCACCTGCACGGCGTACGACAGCGCGGCGACGCCGATCGCCGCGCCCGTGACCGCCTGCCACTGCTCGGCGGTGGACGAATCGCCGTTCGCCAACGCGGCGTCGGCCACCACGGTGCTGTAGATGCCCACGCCGATCCCGGCGGCCTGGGTGACCGAGTACACCACCCCGCGAACGGGGCGATTCCACGCGTAGTGGGCCACGCCGAACGGGACGACGGCGAGGGCCCCGTCGTCCGGCGTGGGGGCCTCCTGGGCGAGGGCGAGGGAGAGGAGCGTCAGCAGCACCACCCCCAGATAACCCGGGCGGGCGCACGGAAGCGCGAACACCCGCCTCCTCGGCCGCTACGTGGCGGCTTGAGGGACCGCCTTCACCTTGGCCTTGCCATCTTCCACCACGATGCGGAACTTCACGCTCTCCACGTTGAAGGTGCTCTTGATCTGCCGCACCTGCTTGGTGAGCGCCTCCCGCACCGCGTCGAAGCTGATGTCGGTGGACTGGCCGCACTTGCCGCGCGCTTCCATGTACTTGTCGTACACCAACTTGTACGCGCGCTCTTCGCGCTCCATCCGCGCGGCGCGCTCTTCGAGCACCTTCTGCTGCTCGGCTTCGCGGGGATCGATCGGCGGGGCGGCCGCGGCCGTGGCGGCAACTTTTCGATCCACGCGCGCCCGCAGCTTCGGGTGAGTGCCCTCTTCCATCATCTTCTGGTTGCGCGTCCAGTAGAGCTCGTAGGTCTGGAACCTCGCCTTGAGTCCTTGGAACTTGAAGGCCTGGGTGGCGTTCTTGATCCCTTCCTCGGCGAGGTCGCGCACCATGCGCTTGACCTCCTCCCGGTCCCGATACGGTTCCACCCGGTCGATCCCCGAGAAGTACTTCTCGTAGTTGATCTTGAGCAGGAACATCTTCTGCTCCAGCTCGTCGAGCCGACCTCGGAGGCCCTGGTCCATCCGTTCGATGCGCGCCATGCCGACTCCCGCGCCAAGGAATACCATGCGGCAGAGGCCGCCGCGATGCCCACGCACATCCTCGTCGTCGACGACGAGGTCTCCATCCACGAGCTGGTCGCCGAATACCTCCGCGGGCGGGGCTGGTCGGTCGATGTCGCGCGAGACGGCCGCGAGGCCCGCGCCCTGCTCGCGGCGGGCCGCTACGACGTGATGCTCACCGATCTGAAGCTGCCCGACGTGGAGGGCCTCGAGCTGGTCCGCCACGCTGCGCGGCGCCTCCCCGCGGTGCCGGGCGTGGTGATGACCGGCTACGCCACCGTGGAGGGTGTCGTGCGCGCCCTCCGCCTCGGGGCGGCCGACTTCGTGCTCAAGCCGTTCAAGCTGCGGGACCTCTACACCCTCCTGGAAGGCGCGGTCACCCGGGCGCAGCAGCAGCGGGACACGGCGGCCATCGCCCGTGCGGTGGAGTTCTTCGAAGCGGCCGAGGTGGCGAACGATCGTGCCACCGCCCTGGCGCTCACCGGTGTCCTGGTTGACACGGTGGCGGCGATGGAGGGCGTCTCCTACGTGGAGATCTCCCGGGGCGGCACGCCCCTGGTGCAGCTCGGCACCCGGAGCGGGGAAGTCCAAGAATGGCGCCTCCCCGGCGACCATCTGCTCCGGGTGCAGCCGCCGGTGCCCCGGGTCACGCCCTACGTGCTGGCCACGGAACGTGCCCTCCGGCGCGGCGGCTTCTGAGGCGATGCCCGCCGCCTGGGTCCTCCTCCCTGCGACCGGCGTGTTCGTGCTCCCCGTGGCCGACCCGCGGGCCGCGCTCTCGTCCGTGACCCTCCGCTGGGACGATCACTTCAAGGTCGACGCCGCGATCGCCGAGAACTTCCCCCTCCTCGCGCTCACCCTCGGCGAGCTCCACGCGGACCTCGGCATCGAAGCCGGGGTGTGGATGGGTTTTGACCCCGAGGACAACCTCCGCTTCGACCTGGTCACGGTGGATGGCACGTTCGGCATCCCGCTCGCCGTCCAGTCCGGCCCGTGGTCGGGCCGCCTCGAGCTTGCCCACACCAGCGCCCACTTCGCCGACGGCGTGCGGGGCGGGGCCACCCTACCTGGTTCCCCGGATGGATACAGCCGGGAGTGGCTGAGCGTGATCGGCAGCCGGCAGCTCGGCCCGGCGCGGCTCTACGTGGGTGGACACGCGCTGATCCACGACCAGCGGGGCGCACCGCCGTTCGGCGTGCAGCTGGGCGGCGAGGTGGAAGGGCCCTGGAGGGTCGCTCCCTACGCGGCGGTAGACCTCCAGGTCGCCGACGAATTCGCCTGGACGCCGGCCGTCGCCGGTCAGGCGGGCGTGCGGCTCGTGTTCCGGGACGGCCAGCGGCTCCGCGTCGCCGTGGCCGGTCACCACGGCCCCGACGACACCGGAAAACTCGTGGGGAACGACGACTGGTTGGGGGTGAGCTTCGGCTTCGACGTCAACGGGCGGGTGACGATCCCCGGCGGCGTGAATCCGCCGTAGACGCCCGCCCGGTCCTCGGGTACACCACGGCCATGCGCCACCTCCCTCTGTTGCTGCTCCTGGGATGCCCCGTCGCGACCGACACCGGCACCTCCACCGACACGGACCTCGACACCAGCGGTGGCGACACCAGCGCCGACACCGGCGACAGCGCCGCCCTCAACGGCGCGCCCGGCGCCCCCACCGTCTCCATCACCCCGGCCACCCCGGGCGACGACACCACGCTCCGCGCTTCGATGGACGTCGGGGCGGTCGACCCCGACGGCGACGCGCTCACCTACCGCTACGAGTGGCTCCAGAACGGCGCCGTCGTCGCGGGGGAGACCAACGACTTCGTGCTCTCCGAGATCACCACCCTCGGGGACGTCTGGACGCTCAACGTCTACGCCTCCGACCGCGAGCTGGAGGGGCCGGCGGGAACGGCCTCGGCCACGATCGCGGACCTCCCCCCGGTGGCGCCGACGATCCACCTGGACCCCGTCGCGCCCGTGAGTGGGGACGGCCTCACCCTGGTCTTCGACACGCCCGCGAGCGATCCCAACGGCGACACGCTCGACCAGACCATCGTCTGGTCCGAGAACGGCACCCACAATTCGAGCTGGGACGGCCGCACCACGATCGACGGGATGTACGTGGACGGGGGGGACACCTTCCAGGTCGTGGTCACCGTCACCGACAACGACAGCGAGCCGATCTCGGTGGAGGCCTCGGTCACCGTGCCGAACAGCGCGCCGGAGATCACCGCGGTGGAGATCAGCCCGACGACCCCGAAGGACAACAACGACCTCACCTGCAAGGTCACCGCCAAGGACCCGGACGGCGGCAAGGTCACCAAGTCGTACCTCTGGTATCGCGACGGCGTGGCCGCGACCGAGGTTGGGGACACCGACACCGTCACCGCCGACTTCACGACGGTGGGCGAGCAGTGGGAGTGCGAAGCCACGGTGAGCGACGGGACGACGAGCACCACCGCGATGTCGGCCGCGGTGGAGATTTCCGCGCCCAGCGGCTTCCGGGTCACGTCCCGCGTGGACATGACGGTGACGACGGACAGCGCCGGGGTCCACGCTGGCACCGGCACCGCGGAGTGGGTGCTGTTCTCCAACACTGGGAGCGCCAGCAACCAGTGCGACATCTACTGGAGCCTCGTCGCGACGGAAGACAAGACCGTCTGCCGCGGCTGCGACTATTCCTTCGACGCCGACTACACCTACGACGCCGCGGCGTCGACCACGGTCACCGGCTGCGCCGACATGAGCAAGGACAGCACCGGCGGGGCCGCCTACGACTCGCGTATGGGGCGGTTCATCGCCCAGCTCGACGACCCCGGGTACACCGCCTCCCCCTACTACTCCACCGTCGGGCTGGAGATGGATGTCACCGGCAGCGGCGGGTACAGCTGGGGCTACTACGGGTACTACGAGGGCGAGTACTACTCGGTCGTGCAGGGGCTCGACGCGTCGGGCAACCTCACCATCAGCGCGTACCACACGAACTACCGGTACTACTGACCGGGCGGGGTGCCGGGCGTCGTGACCAGGAGCGCGCGGCCGGCCGCGGTGAGGGCCGCGCGATCGCCGGGTGGGACCCAGGGCATCGGGCGCACGGCCACATCGGGC
The DNA here is from genome assembly GCA_903921785.1 of uncultured Pseudomonadota bacterium. Lineage (GTDB taxonomy): Bacteria > Myxococcota_A > UBA796 > UBA796 > SXON01 > SXON01. The sequence goes on along the minus strand of CAIXRH010000214.1, from coordinate 1,960 downwards.
AGCAGCGCGCGGAGCTCCGCCGCATTGTGCGCGATCGAGGCGTCGGACTCCGTGGGCGGCGTGAGCACCACTCCAGCGACCAGGAGCCCCCGCCGCCGCACCGCCTCCACCGTGAGCAGCGTGTGGTTGAGCACCCCAAGCCGGTTGCGCGCGACGACGATCACCGGGGCGCCGAGTCGCGCGGCCCAGTCCGAGACCCGCCAATCGCGGCGGAGCGGCACTTCCCAGCCGCCGACGCCCTCGATGAGCGTCACGGCGGCCCGACGCGCCGCGATCCACTCGGCGATCACCGTGTCGTCGATCCGCCGACTTTCCCCCTCGGCGGCGAGGTGAGGGGAGACCGGCGCTTCGAAGGCGTAGGCGACCTCCGCGGCGTGTCCGGCGCCGAACGCGAGGAGCTCGGCGTCCTCCCCTGCGGTCCCGGGCGAGACGCCGGAGGCCACCGGCTTGAGCGCGCGTACCGCCACCCCCGCGGCGGCCAGGGCGGCGGCGAGCGCGGCGGTGGTCACGCTCTTGCCCACGCCCGTGTCGGTGCCGGTGATGAAACACGTCGGTCCAAGCCTCATCGGCGCTCCCCGCTCACGTGAGCATCCAGGCGTCACCGTGGGGGCGGACTCGCCCGTGGGCGTGCAGCCAGGCGAGGTGGGTGAGCACCTGCATGGTGGCGATCTGCAGGTTTGCCCCGGGTACTCCCGCGTAGACCGTCGCGGCGATCGTCTCCGGCGAGGCCGGGCCGCCCTCTCGGAGCACCGCCAGGAACTGCTCGGTGCGCCGGTGGCGGTGGGCGACGTAGTGGTCGGCCAGCGCCGCGGGCTGCGGGCCGCCGTGGGCCGGCCAGAGGGTGGTGGCGAAGGCGCGTACGCGGGCGAGGCTGGTCAGGTACGCCGCGAGGCTTCCCTCCGGGGGAACCAAGACGATTGTGCCCTCGCCGGCCACGAGGTCCCCGCAGATCACCTCGCCGGTGCCATCGAGCGCAAACGCGAGGTGCCCGTCGGCGTGGCCGGGGGTGTGCCAGGCGACGAGCGTTCCGGCTCCGGTGTCGATTCGTTCGCCATCGGCGAGGGTGCCGGTGAGCGGGAAGGGCACGGGGGCATCGGCGTGGGCGTAGATTCCGGCGCCGGTGCGCGCGGCGAGGTCGAGCGCTCCGCCTACGTGGTCCCCATGAGCGTGGGTCAGCACGATCCGCCGAATCGGGCCCGCCCACGCCGCGAGGCGCTCCTGCTCCTCCGGCTCGGGCGACGCGGGGTCGACCACGGTGTCCCCGAGGCGGTAGCAGTTGGTGTGGGTCGCGGGCGGGAGCGTGGGCGTGCGGACCGCGAGGACCGAGAACATCAGAAGAACCGCGAGACCACGGCCCAGAGCCCCACCGCCAGCAGCAAGACCAGCGCGAAGGCCGCGAACCAGTCAGGGATCAACCTCGGGTTCGCTGCGGGCGACTCCGGAGCGCCGCTCGGGGAGGGCGACAGGCTCCGAACGACGTCGGGCGTCTCGGGGGGGGCGGACTCGTCCTGCACGGCCTCCACCAGATCGGAGACCGTGGGGGTGAACGCCCGGGCCGGCGGTCGCAGCATCGGGGCCGGGGATGGATCCTCAGCACCCACGAGCTCCGTGGGCGGGGCGTCCCCTCCGCCGGGGCGGCGGAGGGGGATGCGAGGGAGTCCCACCGGCGTGGGCTCGTCGGCGAGCGTGCTCGCGGATGCGGGGGTGGGTGACGCACCCGGCGCCGCTGCTGACCGGGCCATGCTGGCCGCGGGGGTAGGAAGCGTCCGCGGCCCGAGCGGCGTGATCGAGGGCGGGGTCGCCCGACGCGGTGCTTCGGCCCCCCCGGGGACCATCGGCGCGAGCAGGATCGGCCGAGGGGTCGGCGGGGGCGTCGGGTCGAAGGCGGGGAGATCGGTCGGGGGCTGATCGCTGCCCGCGCCGGGACGCGGGGCCGCAGCGAGGGCGGGCGGATGACGCG
>CAIXRH010000213.1 GCA_903921785.1 uncultured Pseudomonadota bacterium | reverse complement strand
GTGGGCGCGGCGGCGCTCGTCGCCGACCGGCGCGCGGCGGCGCCCGACACCCTCCACGCCGCGCTCGCGGGACGGCGCTTCGACCTCACCGTGGACTTCCTGGCCTACACCGCGCCGGATGTCGCCCGACTCCTCGACGTCCCCAGGTTCATCCCCGGCCGCTACGTGATGATCTCCACCGGGCAGGTGTACCTCGTCGCCGCCGACCGCACTCCTCCCTTTCGCGAGGAGGACGCCGAGAAGCCGGCGATGGTCGAGCCCCCTCCCGGCACCCGGGATCACGCCAACTGGGTCTACGGGATGGGCAAACGAGGCGCCGAGGCGGAGGTCGGACGGCGACGCTCGACGGGGCTCGACACGCTCATCCTCCGGCTCCCCGTGGTGCAAGGCGCCGAAGATGGGTCCCGTCGGCTCTGGGCCTACCTCCAGCGGCTTCGCGACGGCGGCCCGCTCCTGCTCCCGGAGGGCGGGGACGCCCCCGTCCGGTACGTGTGGTCCGAGGACGTGGCGCGGCTCCTGACGCGGCTCGCCGCCGGCCTCGCCACTCCCTCCCCCGCGTACAACCTGGCGATGCCCGAGGAGACCACCCTGCGGGGCCTGGTGGAGCGCGCGGCGGCCCTGCTCGGCGTCACCGCCGACCTCATCCCCGCCGCCAGCGAGACGCTCACCGCCGCCGGCATCGACCCCAACTTCTCACCCTACTCCGGGAGCTGGTGCTCCCGCCCCGACCCCGCGCGTCTCGCCGGCGAGCTCGGCTTCGCCTGCACCCCGCTCGATGAGTGGCTCCCGGACGTCGTCCGCGCCCACCTCGCCGAGCCAGACCCCGAGCCGGACATGGGCTACGTCTACCGGCCGGCCGAGCTCGCCTTCGCGGCCACCACCCGGGCGTAGAGCGCCTCGATGTCCCCGATCACCTTGTCCCAGCCGTAGTCAGTGGCCTTGGCGCGCGTCGCCGCTTCCCACACCGGCCGGTCGGGCAGGTCCCGGGCCTGACGGATGGCGGCCGCCGCCCGCACCGGGTCCCGGTAGTCGGTCAAGACGCCGGTCGGGCCGTCGACGAAGTAACGAAACGCCCGATTGTCCTGCATCACCGGTAAGAGGCCGGCGCCCATCGTCTCCACCACCGAGATCCCGAAGCTCTCGTATTCGGCGGGCCAGAGGCCCAACTCGGCGGTGCGAACCGCCTCGTGCATCGTCTCTGCGGTCACCTTCCCGAGGAAGGAGACCCTCTCGGTCAGTCCGAGGCTGTCGCGCTCGGTGCTGAGCCGCCCCACCAGCCCCTCCACCACCTCCGGACCCACGATCTTCGCGTGAAAGGGCCGCGGATCCGCGTCACGCAACGCGGCGAGCGTGCGCAGGAGGTGGGCCAGGCCCTTGTGCACGTCCACCCGGCCGAGGGTCACGAACTGCCCGGGCTCCGGCGCGCGGGCGAGGGCCTGCCAGGGGGCGAGGTCCACCGCGTTGCGGAGCAGAACGCCTCGATCGGTGAGCTCACCGAAGAGCTCGGCGTCTTGATCCGAGGTGTACACCAGCGCATCCACAGCGCGGACCAGCGCACGGGTCATCGTGTGGAACCAGAGCTTCTTCGCCCGGGCGGCGTAGGCGGTGTGGAAGAAGCCGCCATGCGTGCTCAGCACCACCGGGCGGCGGTGGATCGGGCGGGTGGCCACCAGCCAATCGGCCAGGAAGTCCACCGCGTGCACGTGGACCACGTCGTAGTCGGCGACCTTGCGCAGCACGCTCGGCGCGATGGGGTATCGCGTGCTCCCGCGGAACGGCACCCGGGTGACGTGGACGCCGTTGAGCTCCTCCGCAGCCGGCAACGCCCGCCCGTCCTCGAACGCACGATTGAGGGTCACGACGTCAGCGGTGTGGCCCCGCCGCACCAGCGCCTCCGCCAACCACTGCACGTGCCGCTCGATCCCCCCGATGTTGGGCCAGTACACGCGGGTGACCAGGAGGACGCGCATCGGGCGCCGGGTAACCCGGCACCCTCACGGTTACGCTCAGCGTCTGGCCCTCGACCGCCCGAGCCCGTTCGCCGACTTCGGGAGTGACCCGACGCGGCAATTCCTCATCCCGGTGCTCATCACCGTGCCGATGGCGTTGGCGCTCGCGTTCGGCGGGCCGCACTACATGGCGGCGCTGGCGATCATTGGAGTGGGTGGAGGGCTTTTCCTCGCCAATCCCAAGGCGTTCATCCTCGTCTTCCTCACGCTGATCGCGATGCGGAACTTCGTGGCCGGCGGCGATCGCATCACCATCGGCGGCTTCGACTTCGACCTCGGTGGGCTGGTCAACGTCCTCGCCACCGGCATCGGCTTCGTCTACTTCCTGGTCCTGTGGAAGAACCCGTTCAAGGGTCGCTCGCTCACCGTCCCGTACGGGGCGTTCCTCGGGCTCTTCGCCGTGAGCATGGCCTGGGCACCGGAGGACCGCTGGTCCAGCCGCTTCGTCACCCGCCTCGCCGCGCCGTTCTTCACGTACCTCATCATCTCCGACATGCTCGATCGAAAGATGGTCCGGCAGGTCATCACTGCGATCTACGCCAGCTCCATCGTCCCGATCATCTACGGGTTCTACCAGTGGGCCACCGGCCAGGGAAACGACGTCACCGAGGGGTACGTCCGGGTCAACTCCAGCTTCTTCCATCCCGCCCACTTCTCGATGTACCTCACCTTCCTGTTCTGCCTCGCGTACGCCGAGTTCCTCGACGACGCCCGCACGAACCGGGGGCTGCGCCTCATCTACATCGGGATGCTCGTGGCGTTGGAGATCAGCACCTACACGCGCATCAGCTGGCTCGCGATGCTGGTGTGCTGGGTATACCTGAGCTGGGTCTACAAAAAACGGAGCTACCTCGTGGCCGGCGGCCTGCTCGGCGCGTTCGGCCTGGTGGCCTTCGGCCGCGGCATCGTCTCGCGCATGGAGGACGCCGGCGCGGTCTTCCAGACCGGCGCGGAGGTGTACGATCTCAACACCTCCGTCGGCTGGCGCCTCTACTTCTGGGACGAGCTCCAACGCCGGTTCTGGGAGCACCAGTGGCTGGGCCACGGCGCCGGCAGCTCGGTCATGCTCGGGGTGGAGCTCTTCGGCCAGGAGGCGGCGCCCCACAACGGCTACCTCCGCGTCGCGTACGAGACCGGCTGGCTTGGCGTCGCCTTCTTCGCATGGGTGCTGCTCACGATGATGTGGCAGGGGTTTCGGCTCATCCGCCGTCGTCGCGCCGGCACGTTGGCGATGGTCAGCCACGTCTACGTGACGATGACGCTCACCTACGTCATGCTCAACGCGACCGACAACATCCTCGAATACTATGAAGTCGCGATCTACCAGTGGGCGATCCTCTCGCTGGTCGAGTACAACAACGTCCGGGCGGCGCGGGCTGGGTACATCGAAGAGGCCAGCTTCGAAGCAGATGTTGTGGTGGAGTCTGACGAGATCAAGGACGTGGCGGAGCAGATTCGCGCCGACGAAGCGGCGGCGGCCGAGGCCGAAGCCGCCCGGACGCTCGCGGGCCGATAGGACCGAATTTCTCTCTGGGCGATGAGCGGATCACGGTCCGCTCGCCGGGCCACTGCTGGTCGCTCATCGCGGCGCCACCGTGGAGCACGATCGCCTGAGCTGAGCTACCTTCCGCGGATGCTCCACGCCCCCCCGACGCGCGACGCGGCGCTCGCCGCACAGATCTCCTCGTTCCGCGACGCGTTCGCCACCGTCCGAAAGTCGGTGGGTCAGGTCATCCTCGGCAAGGACGACGTCATCTTCAAGTGCCTCGTGGTGCTCATCGCCCGCGGGCACATCCTGCTCAAGGACGTGCCGGGCACCGGCAAGACCATGCTCGCCCGTGCCATCGCGGCGTCCGTGGCCAGCGACTTCCGGCGCATCCAGTTCACCCCCGACCTGTTGCCGATGGACATCACCGGCACCAACGTCTTCGACCTGCGCCAGAAGCAGTTCGTCTTCCAACCGGGGCCGGTCTTCTGCAACCTGCTCCTCGCAGATGAGCTCAACCGCGCCACCCCGAAGACCCAGTCCGCGCTGCTGGAGAGCATGGCCGAAGGGCAGGTCACCGTCGAAGGCATCACCCACAAGCTGCCGCCGCCGTTCCTGGTCATGGCCACCATGAACCCGCTCGACCACGACGGCACCTACGTGCTCCCCCAGGCCCAGCTCGACCGGTTCACCGCGCAGCTCTCCATGGGCTTCCCCGGGCCCGAGGCGGAGATGCAGATGCTGGACATCCACCTCGGCGGCCGCCCCCCGGTGGACGACGTGCGGCCCGTCATCGACAAGGACACCTTCCTCGGCTGGCAGAGCCTCGCCACGCGCATCTTCCTCGCCGAAGAGATCAAGCGCTACCTGGTGAAGATCGCCAACACCATCCGCGGCGACTCCGTGGCCCTCGCCCCGCCCTCCCCGCGCGCCATCCTGATGCTCGCCCGCGTCGCCCAGGTGCACGCGATGACCCAGGGCCGCGACTTCGTGTCTCCGGAGGACGTACGCGCCCTCGCCCCGGACGTCCTGGCCCACCGCATGATCATCTCGGGGGATGAAGCCGGCACCAGCTACGTGTCGCGCATCCTGGAGAAGGTACCCCTCGCGTGATCCGTCACCTCGCTGGCATCGCCTTCAACCTCTTCGGGCTCTTCGTGCTGCCCTTTGTGGTGGGCTTTGTCTGCGCGCTGTTCTTCGAGGTCAGTCAGGTCGCCGACACGCTGCCCTACCTCCTCGCGATCTCGGGCCTCGTCATCGGGCCGAGCTTCATCATGCTGATCTTCGGCGTGGCCTGGAAGTCGCGGCGGGAGCTGCAGCTCCTTCGCCAGGCCGGGCGGTCCGACGCCACGACGGTCCTCGCCACGATTCACCGTCACGTCTCCGTCGTCACGCCCCGGGGGTGGGCGGTGTTCAGCACCGGCATCCTCTTCGTGCTGCTGGCGCTCGGCGCCAAGTGGGCGGACCTCTCGGTCGTGGCCGTGCTCGCCCTCACCGTCTTCTACGGGGTGCTCGGGCTCTCCACGTTCCTCAGCGCGTTCATCGTCTCCTCGTTCGAAGCCCAGCTCAAGAAGCGGGCGAGCGTGGAGCGGCAGATGGTGCAGGCGGTGATCCTCTCCGGCGAGGTCGCGGAGGAGCGGTTCACCTTCCGCCGGGTGCCGGTGCCGCCGCTGTATTTCCTCCTCGTGGAGGACCACCTCCCGCCCCGGCTCGCCACCACCAGCCGCTACGCCGTGGGGGCGGGCGCGCGCCGCGAGGAGCTCGTCGTCGCCGGGCGGCTCCGGCGCACGCCGCGGGGCATGTACCGCCTCGGCCCGGCGCACGTGTACTACCAGGACGCCCTCGGGTTCACCCGGGTCTCGGTCGCTTCTTTGGCCACGGCCGAGCTCAAGGTCCTCCCCCGTTTCCGCTCGCTGCAGATCATCGAGCCGCCCCGGAGCAAGCTCGAGAAGCCTGACATCCTCACCCGTCCCCACCGGTTCCCCACCGAGGACTACTTCCGCTTCCGCGACTACCAGTCGGGGGACGACACGCGGCGCATCCAGTGGAAGCTCTCGATGAAGGCGGGGCAGATGCAGCTCCGCATGCCGGAGACCAAGGAGATCAGCACCAAGAACGTGCTCCTGGTGCTCGACAGCTACCTCCCCTCCGGCCGCATGCTCGACGACGCGGTGGGGGTGGAGGAGGTGCTCGACAAGATGGTGGAGACGTGGATCTCCCTGGCGAAGGAGCTGGTGGAGCGCGGCGATCGGGTCACGATGGTGGCCGCGGCGCGCACCACGAAGGGCGAGCTCGGCGTGGAGGTGTGCCAGGCCCAGAAGGGCGGGCATGTCCGGTGGCAAGACCTCGGCGCCCGCGTCGTCTGGCAGGGCCGCCTGGAGTTGCCGGCCCTCCTCGCCGAAGCCGGCCTCGACAGCCACGGGGTCATCGTCTCCAGCCGCTTCCAGTCTCCCCCGCCCGGCGGTTTTGACGGGCAGACCCTCACCTGGGTCTACCTCCCGCCCGACCAGGCGCTCCAGGGCAAGGACCCGACGCTGCTGGAGGCGCTCGCCGGCACCCCGGTCAACGCCTTCTTGTGGCTGTTCCGGCTGCCCTTCCCCGTCGGCAGCGACGAGAACGCGTTCTTCGCCCAGCTCCGCATCTTCCGGGATCAGGCCGGGCGCCTGAGCGCCCGCAAGCGTCTGCGGGAAGTCGCGAAGCGGGACGGCGGGCGGGTGCTCAGCCAGCTCCGCGCGCGGGGCGACACGGTCTACGTGCTCCACGCCGGCCAGGGCACGCACAAGCTGGTCGGGCTGCAGAGCGGCGGGAAGGTGTACGCAAAACCCAAGGGGAAGGCCGCATGAGCGCCGGCACCGGCTGGAACGGCCCGCTGGAGTTCGGCTCCTCGTTGTCCCTCTGGGGTCAGCTCAAGGAGACCATCGTCCCGGTCGTCACCTACTGGGTGTGGGTGCTCTTCGCCTTCGCCACGTTCTGCCTGGCGATCATCCTCGACAGCGGCTTCAAGGACGCGATCACCCTGGTGTTCTTCGCCGGGGGCACGTTCGTCGCCGTGGCCTTCGGGCAGCTCTGCGCGTTCCTCCGCATCCGCACCTGGATCATGCTGAGCCTCGGCGCGGCCTCCTGGGCGTTCTTCTTCCTGTTCCTCCTCGCTGGCGGCAGCGCGCTCATGGAGAGCGACGTCATCGCGGCCCTGCTGATCTCGATCTTCTTCCTCGGTCCCGTCGCCTGGACCGGCGGGTTGTGGAGCCTGGAGACCAACCGCACCCTCTGGTCCACCTGGTTGCCCCTGGTTTTCACCGTGGGCGCCGTGCTGGTGTGGGCGGAAGGCAAGGGCAAGGTGGCCGACTGGGAGGCGGGGAACAAGTGGGCGGTGTGGGACTTCGCCTCCCTCGCGATGTTCATCCCCTCGGTCGGGCTCTTCCTGCTCTACCTGGTCAGCCGCGAGACCCACCGGCTGGCGATGTGGAAGCGGGGGCCCACCGCGCCGCTGCTCCCCAGCCAACAAGAACGGGGCGTTTCACGGCCGCGGATCACCTTCCTCGGCCTCGTACTCCTGGCCGGGATGGCCGTCGTGGTCGCCGGCGCCACGGCCGTGATCGCGCCGTACCTGTGGCGCACCGGCCCCGACGACAACGGCCAGGGCCCCGAGACCCACGCGCCCAGCCAGCAGGAGCGCAACCAGTCTGACGCCGACGCGCGGGCCAACCCCGGCGACGGGAGCCCGCTCGACGGCGCCGACCTCCCCGACGGGGTGAAGGAGCTCGTCCAAAAAGGCGGCGAAGCAGCGAAAAAGGCGAGCGGAACCATCTGCTCGGTGCTCTCGATCCTGATCCTCGCCACCATCGGGGCGCTGCTCGCGTATCGGCCGCTCAAGCGGCTCGTGGTGGTGCGGCACCTCCGCGAGCCGCTCTGGGACGTCACCGGGGCAGCGCGGATCGACCAGTGTTGGCGCCTCGTGGAGATCGCCTTGGGAGACGCCGGGATCACCCCGCTCCCGGGCGAAGACGCGACCGGCCTGGCCCGTCGCGCGGGGCCGGTCCTCCAGAAGCTCTCCCCGGTGGAGGTCCACGGGCTGGAGGATGTCGCCGAGGTGGCGGACCGGGTGCGCTTCGGCCTGGGCATCGGCCCGGAGGACGTCGCCGTGGTCGAGCGATTCTCCAAGTGGGTGCTCGACACCGTGTGGGAGCGGCTCGACGACAAGGCACAAGTCGCCGCGATGTATCGGGGGGTTTGAGGCGAGGTCGTACCGGGCCGGATCGGTCGGCGGCGACGTCATCGGGGTGGATGCGCATCCCCACCCTCGGCGCTTCGACCCACCGACAACGAGCGCACGGTCGCGCTTCGACCCACCCTCAGCGCTCCAGTGGCCGGTCTCCGCCGCGGCGGGGTCCGCTCATTCCGCCCGCGCCCGATGAGGATCGCTTGCACGTCGCGGTGACGCGGAGCGAGTCCGTGCAGCAAGCCACGCGGGCTTCCCGGCGCCGGGTCCTCGCCGGGCGACCGGTGATCACGGCCGGTCGGGATCAGCGCCGCGCTTTGGCCTCCCGGAGCCCCGCGGCGATCGCCGGAAACCGCCCCGCCGGGCCGCGCTCCCGCACCACCTGCGCCACGTGCAGCCCCGCGACCACCGCCGTGCGCCAGCCCGGCGGGTACAAAAGCGCCTGACCGGCCACGGCGTCGCGGGTGGCACGGGCGGAGCGCCGATCGACCGTGGCGCCACCGGCGTGGGCGCAGCGGGCGCCCGCTACCAGCCAGGCGCCGCCGAGGCGCCGACACAGCTCCACGTCCTCAAAACCGTGGGGAAACCGTTCGTCGAAGCGGGCGTTCGCCGGGAGGTGCAGGCATGCACCGCTGAGCGCGTCCACGGGGCGATCGGCAGCTGGAAGGTCGGTCCGCTGCACCACCCGCCCCCACCCGGTCACGCGCAGCCCCGCCGACTCCACGCCCTGGCGCCCCTCGAGCACCGGACCACAGAGGCCGCCGCGCTTCGCCAGGCGCTCCAGGCAGTCCTCCAGGGGGAGCGCGTCGTCGTTGAGGAGCACAGCCCAGGGCGTGCGCACGACGGCGAGGCCCGCGTTGCTCGCGCGGGCGAAGCCGCTGCCCCCGCCGAGGCGCACACGGGGCACGTCGAGGTCGAGGCCGTCGTCGGTGTCGTCCACCACCACGAGCCGCCACCCTTCGAGCGCGGGGAGCAGCCGGCGGAGGGCGGCGGTCGCGCGGCGGTGGGGCACCACGACGGTGGTGCGGTCCCTCATTGGCGGGCTCCGTGCGCTCCGCTCGCCCGGCGAGGACGCGGCGCCCGGGGAGCGGGATTCACCGCATCGCGCACACGGGGCCTCCGCGCCGCAGAAACGGAGGGCGTCGACCCTGGGTCCTGCCGCCACCGCCGACGGGCGGTCGCTCCGCTCCGCCCGCCGCCGGCGACGTCACCCGCCCGGTCACCGTCACCCGCCGGTGTCGGCGCATGAGGAGCACATTGAGCTGCGGCGCGGGGAAGCCCGCTTGGGCTGGCTGCACGGGCTCGCTCCCTTGGGTTCACTGCGGAGTCCGAGCCGAAGGGGTCTCGGCGCGAGTCATTCCCCCGGAGCCCCCGGCACTTCCGCCAGCGCTTGCGCCATCGTCTCCGAGAGCTGCCGCACCGTGTACGGCTTCTGCAAGAAGCCGCGGATCCCCTCGAGCATGCCGCGGCGGCGGGCGTCGATCTGCGTGTAGCCGGTGGAGAGCACGATGCGCACCTGCTTGTCGCGCAGGCGGAGCTCCCGGTACACCTCCTCCCCCGACATCACCGGCATGGTCATGTCGAGGAGCACCGCGCGGATTTCTTTGCGCTGCCGGTCGAAGGTGAGGAGCCCGGCGCGGCCGTCCTCCGCCTCCAGGACGTCGTAGCCGAGCGCCTCGAGCATCGCGCGCGCGGTGGCCCGGACCTCCGCTTCGTCGTCGATCACCAGGATGAGGCCGGTGCCGCTGCGGATGGTCGTGGGGCGCGGCGGGCGCGGCTGGGGACGTACGGAGGTCGCCGGGAGATAGACGGTGAACGCCGAGCCGACGTCCTCCTTGGAGCGGACGTCGATCGCGCCGCGGTGGCCGCGCACGATGCCATGCACCGCCGCGAGCCCGAGCCCGCGCCCCTGGGCCTTGGTGGTGAAGAACGGGTCGAAGATGCGCTTGCGGATCGCCGGCGCCATGCCACAGCCGTCGTCCCGCACGGTGAGCGTCACGAACGCGCCCGCGACCAGGCCGAGCGACGTGGCCTCGTCCCCCGTGAGGGTGACGAAGCTGGTGCTCACGGACACCCGCCCGGGGCGGTCGGCGAGCGCCTCCGCGGCGTTGGTGGTGAGGTTCATCACCACCTGCTGAAGCTGCGTAGGATCGCCCTCCACCGCGGGGACCATCGGGTCGAGGTCGACCTCCAGCGTGGCGCTCTTCGGCAGGCTCGCGGCCATCAGCCCGCGGAGCTCGCGAACGAGGTGCCCGAGGTCCAGCGTCTCGGAGGTGAGCTGGGCGCGGCCCGAGTAGGCGAGGAGCTGCCGGGTGAGGTCGGCGGCGCGCTGGGCGTTGACGATGAGGTCGTCGATCGAGGCGCGGGCGGAGCTGCGCTCGGGGAGGCGCATCGAGGCCAACGATGCGTTGCCGAGGATCACGGTGAGCAGGTTGTTGAAGTCGTGGGCGATGCCGCCGGCCATCACCCCGAGGCTCTCGAGCTTCTGCACCTCCACCATCTCGGACTGGATGCGCGTGCGCTCGGCCTCCGCCTCGCGGCGCGCGGTGATGTCGAGCATGACCCCGCGCTGCGCGACGACGCGCCCCGCCGCGTCCCGGATCACCCGCACGGCGTCGTGCAGCCAGACGGCCCGCCCGTCCGCCGCGAGCACCCGGTACTCCAACTCGTGATCGCCCGCGGCCGCACCGCTCGAGGCGATCACCCGTTCACGATCCTCCGAGTGGAGGATCGAACGCCAAAAGCCAGGCTCCAGCCACCGGGAGAGCGGATACCCGAGCATCGGCACCGCCCCCTCGCTCACGTAGGTCCACGGGCCGCCGCCGTATGGCGCCTCCCAGACGATCGCCTGGATGCTCTGGAGCAGCTGCCGCTGCCGCTGTTCCGCGACCTCCACCGCGCGCTTCTGCTGGACCTGATCGGTGACGTCCACCGCGAAGAGCGCCGTTCCGTCGATCTCTCCGTCGGCGCCCCGCAGCGGGAGCACCATCAGATCGGCAAAACGTTCGCCGGTGGAGAGCTCGGGGAGCTCCACCTTGTACCGGAACGCCCGGACGGTCACCGGCTGGCCGGTTCGGAGCACCCCGTCGTAGATCCGATAGAGCCCGGCCTGCGCCATGTCCGGATAATCCCGCATCTGGCCGACGGGGATGTTCCGCTTCACCATCCGCTCCACGGCGGCGTTGGCGTGCGTCACCTGCATGAGCGGGCCGCGCCTCACCAGCACACCGATCGGCATCGGGCCGATCACCTCCCGGAAAAACGCCTCTGCCGCCGCCGCGCGCAGCTCAGCCTCCACGCGGGCCTGCTCCGCGCGCGCGGCGTTCACCGCGTGGGCGACGACCTGGAGGAACGCCTCGGCGAACGGACCCGACTTCCCGATGGGCACCCGCAGCACCAGGTGGGCGGGTGCTGAGCTCCGGAGCTCCGCCCACCCTGCCGCGCCGCTGGGCTCAGCCGATTCCACCGCGCCGATCCAGCCTTCTTCGCCACCAATCGCCTCACGCAGCGCCGCGTTGGCCACGGTGAGGAGCGTCGCTTCGCCGTCGGCCGCGGCCTCCCCGAGGCGCCGCATCGCCTGGATCCACTCCGTTCCCGGCGCCGTGCTCAAGCACACCCCCGCGCGGTGAGGATACACCACCGCGCCATGGTTCCTGAGCGCCGCCTTCGTGATGAGCTGATCAAGTTCGGCCGCCTCTGCTACGAGCGACACCTGCTCGTCGCGATGGACGGTAACCTGTCCGCGCTCCTGCCGGACGGCTCGATCCTGTGCACCCGCGCCGGGTGTCACAAGGGGTTCCTGGAGGACGACGATCTGGTCGTCATCGACCGTTCCGGACGGAAGCTCCGCGGCGCGGGCAACCCCACCAGCGAGATGCAGATGCACCTCGCCTGCTACGAGGAGCGGCCCGACTGCCGCGCGGTGATCCACGCCCACCCGCCGATTTCCATCGCGTTCACCATCGCGAACGTGAGCATGGCGCGCTGCGTGCTCCCCGAGGTGGTGCTCACCCTCGGCACCGTGCCCACCGTCCCCTACGAGACCACGGGCACCCGAAAGCTGGCGGACTCGTTACGACCGTACGTTCGCGAGCACGACGCCGTCTTGATGGACACGCACGGAGCGGTAGCCCTGGGCACAAGTGTGCTCGAGGCCTTCTGCCGCCTGGAGACCGTGGAGCACACCGCGCTCATCACCAAGACCGCGCGGGACCTCGGCGGGGCCAAGGAGCTCGACGCCAAGGAAGCGGCGCACCTCCGCTCGATGGGGCTCAAACGTTACGGCGGCCCCCCCGCCGCGGTGGCGAAGGCCGACCAGCCGGGCGCCGACCTCCCCGCCGCGTGCGTGGGCTGCTCCGGCTGCGCCAACCCCCACCCGCAGGGCATCGCGCCGAAGTCCGAGCTGCGCATGGCGCGGGTCACCTCCCAGCCGATGGCGCCCTCGCCGCTCGTGGAGGCGGCGATCGCCCAGGCCGTGCTCCGCGCGCTGTCCACCTAGCCGCCAATGCGCGCCGAGGCCCTCCCGCGCGCCCTTGGCCTCCCGATCGAGGCGCTTCGAGGCGCCCCAACCCGGATCGAGGCGCTCGGCGAAGGGCGCTTCGCCTGGCGGGAGGACCTCGCGGGCGGCCCGGTCGGCGGCGCGAAGGTGCGGAAGGTCGAGTGGCTGCTCGGGCTCGCGCGCCGCGGCGGCGGGGATGTGCTCACCCTCGGTCCCGCGGGCGGCCAGCATCTCCTGGCCGCCACGGTGTACGGGCGTGCCCACGGCCTGCGGGTGCACGCGGTCGCGTGGCCGTGCCCGCGGACCGGGGAGTCCGAGAGGAACCTTCGGGCGGTCCACGCCCACGCCGAGCACGTGTGGCCCGCGGCTTCTCGTGGCGAGGCCCTCGCGGTGCTCGGCCGGGCGTTCGCGACCGTGCGGGTGCAGGCCGGGTACGCGCCGGAGGTCTGGGGCCCCGGAGGAAGCGATCCGCCCGGAACGCTCGCCTGGGTGCAGGCGGGGATGGAGCTCGCGGAGAGGGTGGCGGCGGGCGCGATGCCGGCACCGCCCCGGGTGTGGGTCGCGGCCGGCAGCGGCGGCACCGCCGCCGGCCTCTGGCTCGGCTGCGCCCTCGGGGGGCTCTCCACTGAGCTCGTCGCGGTCGACGTGACCGGCCTCGGGCGCCGGCTCGTGGAGGCGCAGGCCTGGCGGGCACGCCGCGCCCTGGAAGCGCGGGGGGTGCGAGTGCCCCGGCCGGGCCCGCTCCGGGTGGTGGCGGAGGAGAGCGCCTACGGGGCCCTCACCGAGGCGGGCGAGCGGGCGGCGGCGGCGGCGGGCGCACAGGGGCTCCATCTCGACGCCACCTACGCCGCGAAAGCCTACGCGGTGGCGCTCACCGAGGGGCCCGGCTGCTTCATCGCCACCAGCAACGGGCAACCCTTCGAGCCGCTGCTCCGCACCGCCCTCCCCACGCTCCCGGCGCGGCTCGGATGCCTGCTGGAGGGCGGTTGATCCTCGTGCTCCTCCTGGCGTGCGCCCCGCACGCGGAGCCGAACCCCGCCGCAGCCGCCGACGCAGCCGCCCAGGCCGCCGCCGAGCGGGTGCCGGACCCGGCGCGCGGCGGGCCTGCGCTACACCCCGGACAGTCGCCGCTGCCGCCGTTCACCGGGGTCTCGCGGTCCACCGCAACGTACGTGGGCGCGCAGTCGTGCGCGGCATGTCACGTCGCGACTTCGCGGCGCTGGGCGCGCAGCGAACACGCGGGAGCGCTACTCACGCTGGAGCGCGCCCAACACGCCCACGACCCCGAGTGCCTCCCGTGCCACGTGACCGGGCTGGGGCATCCCGGCGGCGCGAACACCAACGCGGTCCCGCTCCAGGGTGTGCAGTGCGAAGCATGCCACGGTCCCGGCAGCGATCACGTCGCCGCCCCGGCGGCAGGGTACGGGACCCTGCCGCGAGATGCGAGCGCATGTGTGGCCTGCCACACCGTAGCCCAATCCCCCGACTTCGCCTTCGCGCCGTATTGGCGGCGCGTGGCGCACGCCGGAGACTAGTTGCCGTCCTCGCCGATGGCCTCAACGGGGCAGTTGGACGCGGCCTCACGGCACTGCGCCACCTCGTCCGCGTTCTCCGGCTGCTTGAAGCAGATGTCGTGATCTTCCGCGTCGGACATGCGGAAGTTGTTGGGCGCAGCATCCGAGCACACCGAGCAGAGGATGCACTCCTTATCCACGTAGAAGCCGACCTTCTGGCCAGCCACCACCACACTGCCGCCGACGTTGTCTTCCCAGCGGTTCTTGAAGTCAGCCACGAGACGCTCCGATAGGGCCCCCCTCTTAGCCTACCCGCCTCCCAGGGGAAAGGCCGAGAGGCTAACAGGGGCCGCATGTCCCTCCTCCAGGTCGCCCGCATGGGCAACCCCGTCCTCCGCCAGGTCGCAGCCCCCGTTGAAGCTGCCGAAATCCGCACGCGGGCCTTCCAGGTCTTCTGCGACGACCTCTACGACACCATGCTGGAGGAGGATGGCCTCGGCCTCGCCGCCCCCCAGGTGCACCACAGCCAACGGGTGGTGGTGTTCCAGCTCGAGGCCGAAGAGGAGCCGATGTTCCTCATCAATCCGGTCATCGTGCCGTTATCGGAGACCAAGGCCTGGGGCTACGAAGGTTGCCTCAGCGTGCCGGAGCTGCGCGGGCGAGTGGAACGCTGGGTCGACATCCGGGTGGATGCGCTCGATCGCAAGGGCAAGCCCTTCGCCTTCGAAGCGCACGGCTGGGCGGCCCGGGTCGTCCAGCACGAGTGCGACCACCTCGACGGCGTGCTCTACGTCGACCGCGCGCAGGTGGGGTCACTGGCCTTCCTCAAGGAGTACCGGCGTTACGGGCCCCCAATCAAGGGTCCTGAAGCCGAGGACGACGGCGAGGAGTGAGCACGGCGCAGTGCCTCAGAGGGGGTCCTGCTCGGCCATCAGCCGCTCTCCCAGCGCCAACCGCGTCTCCTCCGGCAACATCCGGCGCAGCCCCCGGACCGCCGCGAGCGCGGGTCGGCTGCGGGTGAGCGGCGCGAGCCACGGATGGAACCGAGTGACCTTCCGGTGAGGCTCCACACGGAATCCGTGGGACCGCTTGTACTGGTCCAGGCCGACGTCCCCGAGAGTGGCGGTGTGGCCGTCGACCGCGTGGACCAGCCCGGGCTCCGCCGCCGCCTCGGAGAGCACCCGGAAGTCGAGCGCGTGGTCGGCATGGTGTCCGCGAAGGTGGGATCGACCGAACTTCCACAAGAGGCGCAGCCAGGGGCCTTCACGGCTGGACAAGGTCCAGGTGGCGAGCACGTCGTCCACGAACGCCGCGTGCACCCGGAGCTCGGGCACTCCCTGGAGCGACGCCACGAAGCGAGCCCAGCCGCGAGCTTCGCCGAACTCGGGGTCTGACCGGCGCTGTCGGCGCAGGGTGTCCTGGTTGGCGAGCAACCCCAGCCGCCCGAGCTCCTGAGGTTCGAGGCGCCGGATGACGCAGCCCTCGAGCCCTCGCACGACGTTCCGACGCGCGCTCCGGCTCAGCGAGCGCAGGGCATACCCGCGAAGATCGAGGACATAGGCACCGGCGTCGGCCAGGGGGTCCGCGACGGGGACCCGCACCGCCGGGACCCTGGCCTCCCGGAGCATGGCGTCGAGGGCGACGACGGGCCCGTCGAGCCGGGCCTCGGGCGCCAGCGGCGCGTACACCGGGCCGCGGTGGCGCGCCCAGACCCACCCGCCTGCGACGAGCGTGTGCCGACCGCGTCGCTCCCAGAGCACACGAAGCGCGTCACCCTGGGGTGCGCCGCCAGGGAGATCGGTGGTCAGGCCCGTCACGCCGCACAGTTTACGGGCCCGGGCGGCGCAGTGCACGTCCGCGCCGTCGGATTCGTCAGCCGGCGCGGCGCCGGCGGGCCGCCAGCCCAAAGGCGGCGGCCGCGAGCCCGACCCCCGAGCCAGCGCCGCTCTGGCACCCGCAGTCGGAGGCCCCGGCCCCGGTGTCGTCGGCGTCGCCCGTGTCGGACGCGGGGGAGCCCTCGCCATCCGGCGCACCCGTGTCCTCGTCGATCCCGGGGTTTCCATATTCAAAGGCGCCGATGTCGATGGCGCTCCCGGCGATGCCGCGGGGAATCTCACGCGCGGTCGGGGCGTATTCGGCGTCTACCGGCACCGCGTCCGGGGGCGGAGCGCCGGCGTCGATCAGCGGAGAGCCCGCCGCCGGGTGCACGTCGAGCCCAACGTCGTCCACGAAGCCGGGATCGCCCAGGCTGTCGTCCCAGCTGGACGTGAAGGCCGTGGAGGCCTGAGAGCTGAGCGTGCCCGGCCCGGCGAAGACGGTGTTGACCACCTCCACCGGGGTGGTGACCGCCCCGCCGATGCTGAGGAACGTGCCCCGATCGTGGTGGTTCACGATCGTGGAGTTGACGACGTGCAGCGCCAGGACCGTGTTGCTCCCCGCGCCCTCTTCGCCAAACGCGATGATCCCGCTGTTCTGCGTCGACCCCACCTGCTCGATCACGCTGCCGACGATCCACCCCTCGCCGCCGTTGGGCAGGTCCACCTCGTAGCTGGCGCCGCCGCCCGACTCGTCGGTGAGGCGGCTGGCCACGATCTCGGTGTAGGCCGCGCGCGACTTGAAGAGATGGCCCGCGTTGCCCGCGTGGCTGTACGAGCTGCGAAAGCTCACTTCAGCGTAGTGACCGAGGTAGAGGTTGTGCGAGTACCCGTCCCCCGCGCCGTTGTGGACGAACTCCGAGCCGGTGACCTCCACCCGGCCGGTGCCATCGGTGCTCGGGGAGCCGAGGATGCCGTTTTCGTTGTCCTCGAAGCGGCAACCGCGCACCGTCAGGTTGATGCCCTGGTGGCGGATGCCCGCGCCGTTGAGATCGGCGACCGCGGCCCCGCGGAACGCAAGGTTCTCGATCGTGGCGTTCTCGGCGTGGATCACGAAGATCCCCTTCTGCTCCGCCATGCTGGCGCCGGTGCCATCGAGCGTCGGCTGGCCATTGACGCCCTTGACCGTCAGCCCGTCGGTGGACCAGCTGCAGGTGTCGCCGGCGTAGTCGCCCGAGGCGTCCACCTCGATGACATCCCCCGTCGAAGCCGCCGCGATCGCCGCGCAGGGCGAGGCGTACGTGCCCGACGGACCGACCGAGAGCGTCGCCGCCGAAGCAGACGTGAAAAGCCACAACATGGGAGCCTCCGGAGCCCCCCGAGTCTACGCCAGGCGCTCAGTACGTGCGGAAGACGTGGTCCCACAGCGTGCTGCTGACGCCGAACTTCCGCTCTTCTTTGTTGTGGTGGTGGTTCATGTGGTGCGCGCGCAGCCGCTTGAACCACAGCCCGCTCACCTTCCCGTGATGTACGTAGTAGTGGGTCATGTCGTAGGCGATGTAGCCGACGATCATCCCCGTCATGAACGGGAAGACCCAGGCGCCGAGCGCCAGCCAGAACAGGCCGTAGAACCCGGCCGCGAGCACCACCGCCGCCGCCGGGGGCATCACCAGACGGTAGGGATCATCGATCCACTGGTGGTGCACCCCGTGGAGGAAGAAGTGCATCTTCGGACCCCACGAGGTCTTCGGCTCCCAGTGAAACAGGGTGCGGTGCAGCCAGTATTCAGAGAAGGTCCACACGAAGAGGCCGGCGAGCACCGCGCCGATGGACGGGAGCAGACCGAGGTCGAGCTTGAGGAGCCCGTAGCTGAACGAGGCCGCCAACGCCGGGACCCACACGATGGGCACCACGTACCACGGCACGCGCGAGAACCCGTCCAAGAACTTGTTCTCGAACATCGGCGGGGATTCGGGGGTCGCGGGGAAGAACATGCCCGAGGGCTATCCGACCGGGACCGCCTGTCAATTCTGGGGACGGGTGGGCCGTGGCCGCCCGGGGGTGAGAGCCCAGCCCCCTCGCCCCGGACTACACGCGCCGCAGCGTCAGCACCGTGATCTCGTTGGGCGCGCCGAGGCGCATGGGCGGCCCCCACCAGCCGGTGCCACGCGAGACGTAGATGAACGTCTCGCCCACCTTCACCAGCCCGGCCACGATCGGCTGCACCAGGCGAACCAGCGCCGAGAACGGCCAGAGCTGGCCGCCATGGGTGTGGCCACTGAGCATGAGCGTGACCCCGAGGTCCGCCGCCTGCTCCGCAAAGACCGGCTGGTGCGCGAGGAGGATCACCGGCGCCTCCGTGGGGCGACCCGCCAGGGCCCGGGGCAGGTCCGGCCCGTGGCCGGGCACCGTGGCGAAGGGATCGTCGATCCCCGCGACCACGAGCCGCGCACCCTCATGCTCAAGCACCACGTGCTCGTTGCGGAGCACGCGGATGCCGAGGTTGGAGAACTCCTGGCACCAGGCGGGCGCCCCGGAGAAATACTCGTGGTTCCCGGTGACGAAGTAGCTTCCGTGTCGGGAGCGGAGCCCCGCGAGCGGCGCCACGTCGCCCCGGAGTGCCTCCGGCGCGCCGTCGACAAAGTCGCCGGTCAGCGCGACCAGGTCCACGTTCTCGGCGTTGGTCCGTTCCACACAGGCCGCCACGAAGTCGCGTCCGATGGTGTTGCCCACATGGACGTCGGAGAGCTGGGCGATCCGCAGCCCGTCGAGCGCCGGGGCCAGTCCGGGCACTGGCACCTCCACGCGCTTCACCGGTGGGGTGCGCGCCCCCGCCAGGGCGAACGCCGACAGCCCGAGCCCCAGCGCCGCCACCCCCACCGCCGCCCCCGCGCCCCACGGCACACCTGGCGCCAACGACGCGCCGATCCGCACCACCGGCTCCGCCGCCAGCGAGAGCACGAACCAGTAGAACATCAGCCCCAACCAGCGGAAGCCGAGCCCCGTGACCCAGCGGGGGATCGCGTCCCCGAACACCCGCGCCGACATCGCTGCCGGAACGCTCAGGTACAGCGCGAAGAGCGCCCCGGACACCACGGCCGCCGGCGCGCCCGTGAGCCCAGAGGACCCGACGAGCCGCCACCCGATGGTGAGGTGGATGACCGAGAAGACGGTGAGCACGATCACGGCGAACAACGCCATCGACCGGGGGGGACGGGCGCGAGTGTTCACCCGCGGGAGGGCCGAGGCGGAGCTCATGGTCCGCCAAGGCTGCGCACCGAGCGCGAGCCGGGCAAGCCGACATGAGATCCCGTGACGCGCGCTACGGGCCGTTCCCGCTGATGGAGCACGCGGCGAGGTCCCCCGTGGACTGCACGCAGAGCGCCTCGGCGGCGGCCGTCGGGAGCGAAGGGTTGTCCTCGATCTTCACGTCCGATTCAACGCTACCGAGCGCCGCGAGCCCAGACACGTCGGCAAGGATGGCGTTGTCGGTGATCGTGAGCGTCCGCAGCGACTCCACCGCGCCGAGGCCGGCGAGGTCGGGGAGCGCGCCGAGGTCCACGATCGCGAGGTCGTCCTTGGTCGACCCATCCCAGCCATCAAGGCCGTCCAGCGTGGTGAGCGCGTCGAGGTGCTTGAGCGTCACGTCGCCGAGGGTCATCGGGCGGAGCGCGGCGAGGGAGCCGAGCGCGGGGAGCTCCTCGAGGTCGAGCGTGCTGATCTTGGTGCACGAGGTGAGCGCCGAAAGGTCGGGGATCGGGCTGGCCCAGATGGTGAGGTTGCCGAACTGGGAGACCCCGCCAAGGCCAGCCAGCGACGTCGGCGTCTCCTCGCCGAGCGCGATCGTCCCGACCTTTGAGAGTCCGGAGAGCGCGGAGTAGTCCGCCAGGGCGTTTCCGCTGAGCCGCAGCCAATCGACGCTGTCGAGGCTGGAAAGCGCGGAGGCGTCGGCGAGCGAGCGGTTGTCGTACACCCCGACCTGGGCCGGGTCGGTACCGATGCCCGCCAGCGCCGAAATGTCGGTGAGGGCGTCGTTGTCGTGGACCATGACGTTGTCCACGGCGCGGAGCCCATCCATCCCGTCGAGGGAGAGGAGGTCCGGGTTGTCGGCGATCTCGATGGAGTCCACCGCGGAGAGCCCGCCGAGGCCGCCCAGCGCGGTCACCCCGGTCCCCTTCAGGGTGAAGGTGGTGACGGTGGACAGCGACCCGAGCCCCGACAGGTCCACCAGGGCGGGCGCGGTGGTGATCGAGAACGTGTCCGCCTGGGTGAGCGCCGCGAGCCCATCCACCTCCGCGACCGCGTCGAGCTGATCGAGCTGCACCAGCGACGCACCGGTCACGCCCGAGAGCCCGTCGACCGACCGCAGCCGCGGCAGCTCTTGGAGCTGCACGGTCGAGAGCGCCCCGCTCACCGTGGCGAGGCTGTCCGCCGACTCCAGCAGCGGGAGGTCCCACAGCTCAATCTCCTGGATCAACCGGAGGTGATCGAGCCCGTCGAGGGTGGCGATGGAGTCGTCCCCGATGAGCTCCAGCCGGTCCGCCTTCGCCAGGCGGTCGAGCCCGTGCAGCGACGTCACCGTGGAGTTCCAGATCCGGACGTCGCCGCCGACGGAGCAGAGGCAATCCAGCCCGCTGAGATCGGAGGCGTCGAGGCCGATGATCTGGAGGTTGCCCTCGATCTTGCCGTAGGTGGCGCAGAAGGCGGTCATGTCCGCGGCGTCGCCGATGGAGACGTTCCCGTCGTGGGTGAGGAGTCCGGTGCACTCGTCGTCGGCGCCGGAGCAGTCCTGATCGATGCCGTCGTAGGCGTAGTCGACCGCGTTCGGTCCGATGTCCGCGGAGGTATCGTCGCAGTCGAGGTCGTTGTCGACGTAGCCGGCGGGCTGGGTGCAGGCCTCCACCCAGGTGGCGAAGTCGCCCGCGGCGTCACCGTCGGCGTCCGCGAAGAACAGCGTGGCCACGCCTTCGTCCACGTCGCCGTCGCAGTTGTCATCGACCTCGTTGCACGTCTCGATGGCAGCCGGAAAAACGTTGGCGTCCGCGTCGTCGCAGTCGCCGTCGGCGGTGCTCACGCCGTCGTTGTCGGCGTCCACCACGGCGGAACCGGTGTCAGTGTCTTCGGTGGTGGGCGTGCCACAGGCCAGGAGGAGCGTGAGGAGCATCCGAGCAGGGTAGCTCGCCGCGTCAGTTCCAGCGCGGATCCACCAGCACCCGCCGCGGCCGCGGTCCCAGCGCCGGGGCGCCCACCCAGATCGGCAAAACCGTCTCGTTCGCTTCGCGCCATGCGGCCTCCTGACGCTCCAGGATCGCCGCCGCACGCGCCCGATCTTCCGCTTCCCAACGGGCCAGCTTCTCCTTGCTCCGCCGGCGCCGACGGTACGCACCGACCACCAGCGCGACCGCGCCGATCGACCACCAGAGGTTGGTGTTGGTGAGCCAACGGAACCAGGGCTTCGCCGTGGGCACCGTGCTCATCCACTCGATGTCGGCGTTGGCCAGGGAGATCCCGGCGGCGGAGAACAGCGCGTCATCCACCGTTGCCCCGTCTGCCAGCCGCGCGACCAGCTTCCGGAGGCCCTCTTCCCCGCCTCGGCCGGCGATCCAGGCCACGAAGTCCGCGCTTTCTCCGTAGGCGATCTGCGCGCGGAGCCCGTTGGCAGGGAAGCCCTGGGTGAGCTCGGAGAGCGGCATCGGCGCGAGGCCAAGCTCGTTGTGGGCCAGGCGCATGGAGCGCTCCGAAGCTTCCCCCGAGAAAAACTGGGCGTAGCCCTCCTGGAGCCAACGCGGCACCGGCCGCCCGCCGAACGCCTGCCCGAGGAGCACGTGGACGATCTCATGGTCGAGTACGGTCTCCAGCGGTGCGGCGTCTCCCGCCCGGATCCCGGGCGACTTGAGGAAGATCAAGGAGGCGTTCGGCCACGCCGTACCATCGGCCCAGTCGGGGGTGGCGCCGGGCTGCATCCGGTGGAAGTCGACCTCGTTGTCCACGAGGTACACTTCCACCGCGTCCCCCGGGTAGAGCCCGAGGCGGGCGGCGAGCGCGGGCACGCTGGTGGCGAGATGTGCCGAGAGGCGACGGGCAATGGCGCGGTCCCCCCAGGTGGAGTGCACGTCCCCGTACAGGCCATCCTGGACCGTCCACCCGCCGGACGGCTCCGGGACCGCCGGGCGCTTCCATTCGGGCGCAGGGCGCATCACCGCCTCGGCGGACGTCGGCGCTTCGGTGGGCACCTCTGCCCGCGCGGCCGGCGAGGTGAACAACAACCCCAGGGCGAGCCCGAAGGCGATCCCGAGAGCGGCGAAGGGGGCCAGGATGCGCCGGAGCATGGTCGGTGGATCGTAAACGCGGATTCCGGATCGTCATCCGGTCCCTGGTTAGAGCCCGCGACGTGCCCCGCCTCGACCGCTCGCTGCTGACCGCGCTGCTCCTCGGCGCCGCCGTGCGAATCGTACCCATCGAGGTGTGGTGGCGGCGCCCCTGCATCCGCGACGAGTGCACCTACCGCGACCTCGCGGGGTCGATCGCCCGCGGCGACGGGATGGTCGGCACCAAGGGCTGGCTGTGGGCGCCGGGCTACCCCAGCGTCATCGCCGCACATGCCTCGCTCTTCGGCCGCCTGAACACCGTCAAGTACACCCAGGTGGCCGTGGCGCTGCTCACCATCTGGCTCCTCTGGCGGTTCACGCGCGCACACTTTGGTCCTCGGGCGGCCACCATCGCCGCGTTCCTCCTCGCCCTGAGCCCCACGCACGCGTTCTACGCCTCCAGCCTGTGGAGCGAGTGTTTCTACACGGCAATCCTGTTCGGGATGGTCAGCGCGATCGGGTGGGCGCGGGGGGAGCCACCCGGAGGCCTGGAAGCGGCGCCGACGGCGGCGCCGACGCCCAACAGCAGTGGCGGAGACCAGGAAGCCGCGCCTGCGGTCGAGCCCAACCGCGTCCCTGCCCTGCTCCGCGCGGCCGCCGTGGGGATCTTGCTCGGGGCGTGTGTGCTCTTCCGGGGTGTGGCTACCTACCTGCTTCCCCTCGTGGCGATCACGCTCGTGTGGGGGCGTTGGCGATCCGGCGCCGCGTGGCGCTCGGTGGTGGCGATGGGGCTCGCCGCGGCGCTCACCGTCGCGCCGTACAGCGTCTACGCCACCCAGAAATTCGGCGCGCTGATCGTGTCGGACCGCACGCTTGGGCAGATGCTCTGGCTCGGCGACAACGACTACCCGCCCGTCTCCTTCGACTTTGGCAACGGCCCGATCGACGAAGACGAGTTCGACGCGATGACGAGCTCGGGTCGGCCCCACTGCCCCTTCGAGGACGACGCGATCGCCCAGGACGCCTGCGAGACCCGCGCCGGCATCCAGTGGATCAAGGACCACCCTGTTGAATTCGTGGAGCGGATGCCGCTACGGGTCGCGCAGCTCCTCAACCCCCACAGCCTCTTGACCCGCAACCTCCGCACCGGGCACTGGAAGGGGCTGCCGAATTGGGTCGACCAGGCGCTCGTCCTCGCCGTGGTGGCGTCCTCGTTCGTGGTCCTCCTCGGCGGCACCCTCGGCCTCTTCGCGCGCGGGCGGGGGTGGTACGCCGTCGGGTCGGCGTTGATCGTCACCTACCACGTGGCCGCCATCGCCTGCCTCGCCGGCCTCTCCCGCTACCGGGTGCCGCTGGAGCCGTTGTGGATGGTGTACGCGGCCGGCTTCCTGGCCGACCCCAAAGCCGCCCTCGCTGCGCTCCGCGCCGATCCCCGCCGCGGGTGGGGCGCAGTCCTCGTGGGGGCCATCCTCCTCGGGCTGATGATGTGGTTCCTGCCGACCGGCTGGAGGTCGTGGAAGACATGGTGATCCTGCTCCTGGCCTGCGCGTCGCCCCCGACTCTCCCAGAAGGGGATCCGACGCGTCCCGACGTGATCCTCGTCTCCATCGACAGCCTTCGCCCCGACCACCTCGGTGCCTACGGCAACACCCGCACCCCCAGCCCGAGCCCCTTCCTCGACGGCCTCGCCGCCGCGGGCGCGCGGTACACCGAAGCGCGGTCCAGCTCGCCGTGGACGCTCCCCTCGCACGTGACGATGCTCTCCGGCCGCGGACCGCTGGAGCACGGCGTCGTCGAGGACGACCGCCACATCCCGGACGACCTGCCAATGGTGCAGGAGGCGATGCGAGCGGGCGGCTTCGCCACCGGCGGCTTCGTCTCCACCGTCTACGTGTCGGACACCTACGGGTTCGCCCGAGGGTTCGACCACTTCGACGACCACGACATCCAGGTGAAACAGAACCTCCAGCACCCGGTGCGGGCGGAGAAGGTGGTGGACGAGGCGGTGAAGTGGGCCGCGGAGCAAGGCTCCAAGCCTGTCTTCCTGTTCGTGCACCTCTACGATGTGCACTACCCCTACCTCCCGCCCGAGCCCTGGGCGTTCCGGTACGACAAGGCGGCCTCGAAGAAGGCGATGAAGTATCGGTCGTATGACTGGTACTTCCTCCACCCCGTCGAGGCGGAGCGTTGGCCGCGCCTGCTCGCGCAGTACGACGAGTCGATCGCCTACGTCGACGACCAGCTCCAGCGGCTCAAGGCCGCCTGGGGCGACCGCAAAGCGACGTGGGTGATCACCGCCGATCACGGGGAAGAGCTAGGCGAACGCGGGAGCTGGGGCCACGCCCATACGCTCTACCCGGAGGCGATGCGGGTGCCGCTGATCGTGTCCGGCGCGGGTGTCGCCACGCCGGCCGTCCGCGACGACCGGGTGGGCGTCCTCGACGTGGCGGCCACCGTCGCGAAGCTCGGCGGCGTCGACTTCCCCAGCCGCGGGGTGGATGTCCTCGGCGTGGTCCCGCCTTCGCGCGATCAGGTCTTCGACACCAGTCGCTTCGACAGTGCGCGGCTCGGGATCTTGCACGGCGACCTCCGCCTCGACGTCGACCTTGCCCACGACAAGGTCACCCTCTACGACGACGCCCACGACCCCGGCGAGACCAACCCCATCCCCGGTGGCGTTGACCCGGCGTTGGTCGAGCAGCTCTGGGCCGCGGTGGGTGCGCACTGGACGAGCACCGGCGCGGTGATGAGCACCGGCTGGATGCGTCAGCCCGGCGGGGAGGCGCTGCACCGCCAGGAGCTCCCGACCACCTTCGCCCTCTTCCCGCCCGACGCCAAGGTGGACGGGCCCGCCACCCGCGACGCCGCCCTGCCCACGGTAGTGGAGCTCGGGGAGGCGACAAAGTCCCTGCTCGAGGCGCTCGGGTACGAACAATGACCCGAGCCCCGCCGATCGCCGGATCCCGCCGGTGACGGGCGCCGAGGCGATCGCGCTTTTGTCGAAGGGAGATGAGGCCTATTGGGCCGGAGCGCGGCTGGACGCGGTGTCCGCCTGGCGGGGCGCCCTCGCCGCCGTGGTCGAGTGCCCGGAGGCGGCCTGCCGTGCCGTGGAAGCGATGGCGCACCTGCGGCTGGTGCACCGGGAAGGAAACCTCGCCCCGTTGTGGCACGAGGGTCCGTGGAACCGCGCGCTCGACGCCTGCCCCCCGGACGATCCGTGGTGCGTCCTCGCGGAGGCCGACGCGGCGCTGTTCCTCCCCGCCTTCGCCGGCGGCTCCGCCGCCCGCGCGGCTGCCCTGGCCGCCCCCCTGACCGACGACCCCACCGTGGCCGGCGCGGCGGCGGCCCGGCTCCGCCTCGCCGCCGCCCGAGGCGGGCCTCCGGCCCCCGCCGACTGGCCCCTCACCGGCGACGACGGCATGGCCCGCGGCATGAAGGCCCGCAGCGCCGCCGAGCCGCCCGACCCGGGCACATGGACCCTCGGCCTCGGCGTCACCACCGCCCCCTACGCAGGCATCGGAGCCTACGTCCGCTTCGTAGACCCGGACACGGCCGCGCGTGGCCACCGGCTGGTGCTCCAGGCCTTCGGCGACAGCACCGGCGAAGCGGGTGCGGCCGTCGGCTTCACCGCGCGGATCCCGGCCAGCCCCGGCGCGTCCCTGGCCTACAGCTACGCGAACCTCTACCGCTGGGAGGGCGCCGCCGTCTACGGCACACCCGCGCACCGCGGTGAAGCGACCCTCACCGCCGGCTGGGCCCGCGGCCCCCTCACCGTCTCCGGCGGCGCCGACGCCCTGCTCTTCGACCCGCTCGGCGGCCCCGGCCCCGACGCCGTCCGTGCGGTGGGGCCCCAGGCGAGCGTCCGTCTGGCGGACAAGGCGAAACGGGCGAGCTTCGCGGTCGGCGGCCGGCTGCTCGTGGGCGTGGCCGGAGCGGAGCTGCACCCCGACGCCTCGGCGGACCTGAGGCTGAGCCGCCCGGTGGGCAAGGGCGAGCTGGCCGCACGCGCCTACGGCGAGGCCGCGCCGGGAGAGCCCGCCTGGTACCTGCTCCCCAGCGTGGGTGGCACCACCCTCCTCCGCGGCCTGCCCTCCGGGCGCTTCCGGGATGAGTGGCTCGCGGCCCTCCAGCTGGAGCTCCGTCACCCCCTCGTCGGGCCGCTCGAAGGCGCCATCTTCGTGGACAGCGCGCTCTGCGACGGCCCGCACGCCTCCGTCGGCGCGGGGCTCCGGGTGGTGCTTCCGCCCGAGCGCGACAACATCACCCGCCTGGACGTCGGATGGAGCCCCGACGGCTGGGGCGTGCTCTTGGGTTGGGGCGAGGCGTTCTGAGACAGTGCCAAAAACGCCCAACGGGCGGGGCCAGGGGTTTCCCCCCGACCCCGCCCGGCGCAGTGAGCCCGCCTCCCCAGATGGGCTCCTGCGCAGCGGGCGTACCCGACCTCTAGGCGCTCACGACGCGAATCTGGCGGGAGCGCGCGGTCGGTACGCGCGGCATAGAAATCTCGAGGAGACCCTTCTCCAGGCGGGCCGCGATCGCGTCGGCATCGACGTCGTCGGGCAGCTCGAAGGAGCGTTTCCAGCTGTGACGCGGGGACTCCGCGTACAGGGTGAGCACACCGCGCTCAGCGGTGAGCTTCACACTCTCGGCCTGGGCGCCCGGCAGCTCTGCCAGCACGCGGAAGCCTTCGTCGGCCCGCCAGACATCCACGCGGGGCACGCGCTGCACGCGGGCGGGGGTGGGGGTCGCGGTCTCGGTCTTGGTGTCGGTGTTCATGGGATGACCGGGGCGGAAGGGTTCAGTGGGACGCGACAGGGATGACGCGGGCGGCCGGGGGGGCGAGGCGGGGCACCTTCACGGTGAGAACCCCATCCTTGACCGCGGCTTCCACATGATCGACGTCGATCGGCTTGAAGAAGCGGAAGTGTTCGGTGAACTCGACCTCGGGGCGTTCGCGGCGGACCAACACCCAGCCAGCCGGCGGCGGGGCCTTGGCTGCGGCGTGGATGGTCACGGTGTCGCCCTTCACCTCGATCTTGACATCCTCGACCGAGCAGCTCGGAATCTCGGCGCTCAGCTCCCAACCGTCCTCCACCTCGGTGGCCGTCACGGCGTGGTCGTGGCGAGGATTCGCTTCGTTGAACGTACGAAGGAAGAGCTCGGCGGGACTCGGGAAGGGCCGGGCGTAGCTCGGCCAGGGCGTAAGAAACACGTGGAACTCCGTTGGGTGGAGCCGGCCCCTGAACTCGCGTCCGGGGCCGACCGCTTACTCCTACAAATGAATCACGGCAGGACCCCGGGTCAAGCCCCAGGGGGTCTACGAGTGTCACACACCGTACCGGATCTCGATCAACGCGCGACGGGGTCTCCGCATTCACGGACGCGGTAGAGCGAGAAACGCAGGGGCTCGGCGCCGAAGTCCACCCAGCCGTCGCTGGTGGGGGGGATCTCGGTCTCCGCCACGGGGTCCAGGCCGCAGCGCTCGCCGAGCCAGTGGCCGGCGAGGCGGTCGGCGGTGCCGCGGAAGACGAGGTCGCCGGCGGCTGGGGTGCCGGCGCTCCACGGGAGCCAGACGCGATCGCTGACGGTAGAGAGCCAGCGGCCGAGGGCACCGTTGGGGTCCTGGCTGTCGTCGTACCAGCCGCGGCCAGGGCCGGCCTCGCCGTTGCGGGTGGACGGGTCGCGGGGGGCAGCGCTCGGGATGTTGGAGCGGAGGAAGGTGTACTCCTGCTCCCAGGCCCACGGGCGCGCGTGCACGGCCTCGCGGGGGAACGAGCGCGTGGCCGTCCAGGCGACCAGGATCAGGCCGAGCGCGAGGAAGACCCGGCGGGTGCGGGCGGCGTGGACGAGGGCGACGGCCCCCGCGGCGCCGAGGAGGACCAGCCAGCCCTCGGCCGGGAGGGAGAAGCGCAGCGGGTCGGCCGCAGGGAGGTCCTTCGGGAGGTAGGGGACGGTGGTCGAGGCGAGGACGAGCGACCACCAGGCGGTGACGGTGGCCGAGGCGCCCAGCTTCCTCGGGGGCCCTACCCCTGCACGCGAGGCCGGCACCAGCGCCGCAGCCACGCCCACGCCCGCGAGCCCGTACAGCCCCGGCAACGGCACGCCCGGCGCCCCGACCCAGGCCGCGATCATCATGGGCCACGCCTGCACGTCGAGGAGCCGCGTGAACTGGATCGGCCCCGAGCCCTCCGCGTGGCCCAGGTAGGTGAGCCGCGCGCCGACGAGCAGCGCGCCCGCCAGGAAGGACACCCAGCGCCGCCGGGCGAGGAGCGGCAAGAGGAGCAGCCCGGCCGCGGGGAGCTGGTCGGGGCGGAGGTGGGCGAGGAGGCCGGCGCTGAGCACGGCGAGGGCCTCGTCCGCGGCGGTGGGACCGAGCGCGGCGAACGCCACGAGGAGCTGGAGGGTGGCGCAGAGGACGGCGTGATCTTCGATGCGGGCAAGGACGACGGCGTGGGGGAGCGCCGCCATCGCCGCGCCCGCCGCAAGCGCCACGCGCGGCGAGAGGCCGGCCCGCCGGGCCACGCCCCAGGCCAGCGGCGCCGCCGCCGCGGACGCGAGGAGGTTCACGTGGTGGACCACGTCCGTCATGCGGGCGAGCGCAAGGCCGGAGCCCAGCGCGGCCTCGTGGAGGAGCCCGAAGAACGAAGGCCAGGTTTCGCCGTAGTAGCGGTCGGGGCTGCCCCGGCCGTAGGCGGAGACGAGGCGCTCGAAGGCCGCGTCGCCGCCGAGGAGGACCGTGAGCGGGGCGAAGCGGAGCCGGAGCGTCAGCGCGGCGACGAAGAGCCCCGCGGCGGGGAGGGTGAGGCGCGGGGCGCGGCGGAAGCCGAGCCCGAGCGCCGCGAGGAGGGCGACGCCCCACGCCAAGACCACCGCCTGGAAGGGGCGGAAAGAGTACAGCGCGAACGGGCGATTCCCGTCGGCCCACGACCCTTCGCCGGTGGGGTCGACCTGGGCGGTGCGAGGGTCGAGCGGGACGCCGTCGGGGCCGGGGCGCTTGGGGTCGTGTTCGTCGGGGCCGCTCGGCTGCAGGACGGGCGAGCCGCGCATCGCCGCGCCGATCGCGGGCGCGGCGCCCCCGAGGCGCTCACACGCGACCGCCACCGGAGCGGGCACGGGATCGAGGTCGAAGCTCTCGTTGGAGGCGTCCAGCGTGCGCCGGACCTGCAAGGCGTAGCCGTCGGCGCGGCAGAACGCGTCGCCGCCGCGGTCGGGCGTGACCTCGATCCAATAGTGGTTCCCCGCATCGTCGATCTCGGCGCGGAGGAGGTCGGGCCCGGCGGTCTCGGACACGAGGCGCGCGGGCGCGGGCACGGGCCCGAGGGCGTCCCAGGGGCCGGCGGCGGCGAGGGTGGCCCAGACCAGCAGCATCGACGCCGGGTAACGCCGCGGGCGCGCGGACGGCGGGGCGAAACGTCACCGGGCGCGAGGCTGCGGTGGCCCCTCGTCCACCGACGCGTGTCCTGGCTCGCGAGGGTCGAGCCGGGCCGGGAGGTGAGCCCACCCTTGGGATCGTCGAGGTGGGCTGGAGCTCAGGCCCCGCCGGAGTCGCCCGTGTCGGCAGCGGGATTGTCGAAGCCGTCGCAGTCGGAGTCCACGCCGTCGCCCGCGGTCTCGGTGGCGCCGGGGTGGATGGACGCGTCGTTATCGTTGCAGTCGTCGCCAGGGACGTTGTGCCCGTCGCCGTCGGCGTCCTGGAACGCGACGCCGTAGGCCGCCTGGATGATGCAGCCGGGCGCGGACGCCATCGCGAGCCCGAGGAAGACCGCGGTGGCGGTGCGCCGGGCGCCGCCGGTGGCGCCGCAGCTGGGACAGACGCCCGCCACGACGTGCGCCCCACAAACACGACAGGGGACGAGCGTCATGTCAGGCTCCGCCGGAGTCGGCGGGGTCGTCCTGGTCGTCGCAGTCGGAGTCCACGCCGTCGCCCGCGGTCTCGGTGGCGCCGGGGTGGATGGACGCGTCGTTGTCGTTGCAGTCGTCAGGCGGCGGAAAACCGTCGCCATCCTCGTCCTGCATCGCCGCGCCGTAGAGCGCCTGGGGCGTGTCCGTGGAGGTGGAGCACCCCACGAGGGCGAGGCCGAGGAGCGCGGCCGCGACGGAGCGGCTGGCGGTGGGGAGCGCGGGCGCGGCGACGGCGCCACACGACGGGCAGCTCCCGGCGATCAGGTGGGCGCCGCAGCTGGCGCACGGGACAAGCTTGCTCATCGGAGGTCCTCGGCAGCCCCCAGGATACACGCTACGCTCACGGCGTGCCACGTTCTACGCGCCGGACCTTCGATCCCGAACAGACCCCCACCCCGATCTACGTCGTGTGGGAGCTCACGCTGCGCTGTGACCAACCGTGCACCCACTGCGGAAGCCGCGCCGGTGCGGCCCGCCACCGGGAGCTGAGCACCGCCGAGTGCCTCGATGTGGCGAAACAACTCGCCGAGCTGGGCGCTCGGGAGATCACCCTCATCGGCGGCGAAGCGTACCTCCGCGCCGACCTGGACGAGATCGTCCGCGCGCTCGCCGGCGCGGGCGTCGTGGTGACGATGCAGACGGGCGGTCGGGCGTTGACCGCGGCGCGGGCCCGGGCGCTCAAGGCCGCGGGGATGTTCGGCATCGGGGTCTCGATCGACGGGCCCGAGGCGGTGCACGACCAGCTCCGGGGAAACACAGGGAGCTGGGCGGCGGCGATGCGGGCGATCGACAACGCCCGGGAGGCGGGCCTCGGCGTCTCCAGCAACTGTCAGGTGAACCGGCTCAACAAACACCTGCTCGCCGAACACGTGGAGTCGCTCCGCGACCGTCAGGTCCGCTACTGGCGAGCCCAGCTCACCGTGCCGATGGGCAACGCGGCGGACCACCCGGAGTGGATCCTCCAGCCGTGGGACATCCTCCAGGTCATCGACACCCTCGCGGAGATCCAGAAGCGCGCGGTCGCCGAGCCCCGCCCCTGGGAGCTCCCTTTCCCCGACCGGACCTTCGACCTCCAGCCCGGGAACAACATCGGCTACTTCGGTCCGCACGAGGAGCTCCTGCGCTCGCGTCCGGGCGGGAGCTCGGCGCATTGGAGCGGGTGCGCGGCGGGCATCGCGGTGCTCAGCCTCGAGTCCGACGGCACGATCAAGGCCTGCCCGTCGCTGCCGACGGCGCCCTACGGGGCGGGGAACATCCTCGACCAGTCGGTGCGGGAGGCGTGGTTGAACCAGCCCTTGATGCGCTTCGCGCGCGAGCGCACCGTTGAGGACCTCTGGGGCTTCTGCCGGACCTGCGCGTACGCCGAGGTCTGCCACGCGGGCTGCAACTTCACCGCGCACACCACGCTGGGGCGGCGGGGCAACAACCCGTTCTGCTACCACCGCGCGGCGACGCTCAAGCGCGCCGGGAAGCGCGAGCGGCTGGTGCAGGTGGTGAAGGCGGCGGGAGAGCCGTACGACTTCGGGAGGTTCGAGCTGGTAGAGGAGGGGTGGGGCGGGTAGCCGCCCGCCGCCTCAGTGCCC
Source organism: uncultured Pseudomonadota bacterium (assembly GCA_903921785.1). GTDB lineage: Bacteria > Myxococcota_A > UBA796 > UBA796 > SXON01 > SXON01. The sequence continues at coordinate 6,579 of CAIXRH010000213.1, read as the reverse complement.
TTCCTTCACCGCGTTCCGGTTCCAGCTCGGGACCTCGATCTCGATGTCACTCTCGCCGTTCGGCACACACTGGCACGCGAGGCGGCTGGTGGCCTTCAGGGCCGGCGCGGTGTCGAGCATGTCGAGCTCGTCGTCGGTCGCTTCGTTCGCCGTGGCAAAACCCTTCGTGACGTAGACGTGGCAGGTGGAGCAGGCGCAGACGCCGCCGCAGACATGCTCCAGGTCGACGTGCGCGGCCATGAGGATCGTGAGGATCGAGCCTTCCTGGCCGTGATCGGCCTCGGGCAGGTTCGCGGGGTCTACCTCGAGCACCACGTCGGTGCCCTTGACCGTGATCCGGTAGGGGCGCGTGGGGAGCGGCGGCGCTTCGTCGTGCATGTAGGGGTTTTTACCCATGTCACTTCATCCCGAGTTCGGCGCCGACCACCGACGCGTCGCGGCCGGAGAGGGCGCGCGTGAGGTCCCGCTCGATGCGGCGCTGCGCGAAGGGCGCGCTCACCTCGTCGAGCTTCTTGGAGAGGCTGCTGATGCGCTCCCGATCGCCGCCGGACATCGACGCCCGGAGCGCGGTTTCCACCTGGCTGATCACCTCGGCCTCGTTGCCCTGGAGGAGCGCCTGGTCCATGCCCAGCGCCTTCTCCAGCGCGGCGAGGATCCCCTCGGCCTCCACGCGGGCCTCGATGAGGAGGCGCTCGTCGACGTCGGTCTCGGCGTGGTCGATCGCGTCTTCGAGCATGCGCTCGATCTCCTCCTCCGTGAGCCCGTAGCTGGGCTTCACGTCGATCTTCGCCTCGATGCCCGTGTGCTCCTCCAGCGCGGAGACGTGGAGGAGGCCGTCGGCGTCCACCGTGAACTCCACGCGCACGCGGGGCACGCCCGCGGGGAGCGGCGGCAAGCCGCGCAGCTCGAAGCGCGCGAGGGAGCGGTTCTGACCGGCCAGCTCGCGGTCGCCCTGGACGACGTGGAGGTCGACCGCCGTCTGGTTGTCCACGTGGGTGGTGAACGTCTGGTGGGCGTTGACCGGGATCGTGGAGCACCGCGGGATGAACTTCTCGGTGACACCGCCCATGACCTCGAGGCCGAGGGAGAGCGGGATCACGTCGAGCAGCAGGATGTCCTCCGCCAGCTCGGACTTCCCGCTGAGAATGTCGGCCTGCATGGCCGCGCCGAGGGCGACGACCTCGTCGGGGTCGAGGTCGCAGTAGGGTTCGCGGCCGAAGAGCGCCGCGACGTGGCGGCGGACCAGCGGCACGCGGGTGCTGCCGCCGACGAGGACCACGGCGTCGACCTGGCCGGAGGCGAGCTTCGCGTCGGCCAGCGCGCGCTTGCAGGAGGCGGTGGTGCGCTCGATGATCGGGAGGATGGCGGCTTCGAAGTCCGCGACGGTGACCTCGACGTCCACCCCGGCGGCGGCGATGCGCGCCGCGCCGTGCTCGGTGAGCTGGTGCTTGGCGGCGCGCGCAGCGGAGACGAGGGCGCGGAAGGCGGCGTCGTCGAGCTTCGCGGCGTTCGCGGCGCCACCGAGGGCGTGCTCGGCGAGGGCGCGGTCGAAGTCGTCGCCGCCGAGGTGGGTGTCGCCCGCGGTGCTGAGCACCTGGAAGACGCCATCGTCGAGCTGGAGGATGGAGATGTCGAACGTGCCACCGCCGAGGTCGTAGACCGCGAAGGTGCCGGCGCCGCGCTTGTCGAGCCCGTAGGCGATGGCGGCCGCGGTAGGCTCGTTGAGCAGGCGGAGCACCTCGAGGCCGGCGATCTTCGCGGCGTCCTTGGTGGCCTGGCGCTGGGCGTCGTCGAAGTAGGCGGGGACGGTGATGACCGCGCCGCCCGGCTCGCCGAACAGGCACTCGACCGCGCGGGTGCGCAGCACCTTGAGCACCTCGGCGCTCACCTCCACCGGGGTGACCGGCGCGTGATCGTCCACCTCGAAGCGCACGAAGCGGGGCTCCGTGGCGTCCATCCGGTAGCGGAAGAGCTGGGCGTCGGCGCCGCAGTCGGCGGGGGCGCGGCCCATGAACCGCTTCACGCTGGTGAAGGTGCGGTGGGCGTTCGCGGGCGCTTCGTCGCGGGCGGTGCGGCCGACGACGACCGTGCCATCCGCGTCGTAACGAACGGCGCTCGGGAGCATGGAGCTGCCGGCTTCGTCGAGCAGGCAGCGGGCGCGCCCGTTCATGACCACGGCGACGAGGGAGTTGGTGGTGCCGAGGTCGATGCCGATGTTGGCCATGGGTCAGGCTTCCGGAGCGGGGCGCAGGAGCCCCTCGACGTAGTTGAGACGGAGGAGGCGGTCCTCGACGTGATCGAGGGTGCCGGTGCCGGCCTCCCAGGCGGTGAAGGCGGCGTCGATCTCCGCGAGGAGGGCGTCGCGCGCGGCGGCGGCTTCGGCGTGGGTGGAGCCAGGGGACTCCTCCTCGGCTTCGCGCCACTCAAACATCTGGGCGAGGAACGCCGGGTCCATCTGGCGGCGGGCGTCCTCGGCCGCGGTGGCGCGGCCCGTCGCGAGCCAACGGGCGCGGAGGCGGTCGTCCTTGAGCACCCGCTTCGCTTCGTTGAGCGCGGCGGTCCACTGCAGGGACATCCGCCGCTCCACCGCCGGACGGGTGGTGAACCGATCCGGGTGCGTAGAGCGGGCGATGGCGCGGTACTTCGCGTCCACGTCGGACACGTCGACGTGGAAGCGGTGGGGCAGGCCGAACAGCTCGAACGGATCGGGCGTGGGCGGCGGGGGCTGCAACGCACCGCAGCCGACACACGACGGCGCGTGTACCGGCTCTCGGCAGGAGAAGCAGACAGAACGATTGGAGGCCATCGACGCTCCCGACCTAGACGGTGAAGCTCTCCCCGCAGGAGCAGCTGGTCTTGGCGAGCGGGTTGATGAACTCGAAGCCCGTCTTCATCAGCTCGGACTTCCAGTCGATGATCGTCCCGTTGAGGAAGAGGTAGGACTTCCGGTCGATGACCACGGTCACCTTCCCCTCGTCCGGCCCGAAGGCGAAGACCTTGTCCTTCTCCTCGGCTTTCGGCGAGAAGTCCACGAAGTAGGACAAGCCGGAGCAGCCCCCGCCCTTGATCCCGATGCGGAAGACGTGTTCGGGCGTCTGCCGCTTCTTCTTCAGCTCGTTGATGCGGCCGACCGCACGCTCGGTGAGCTCGATGGCCATGACCTACTCCGCGGTGGCGGCTGCGCGGCTGGCCTTCTTCTTCTTGAAGTCGGCGATCGCGGCCTTGATGGCATCCTCGGCGAGGACGGAACAGTGGATCTTCACCGGGGGGAGCTTGAGCTCCTCGGCGATGATCGAGTTGTTGATGGAGAGCGCGTACTCCACCGTCTTGCCCTTCACCATCTCGGTGACGAGCGAGCTGGACGCGATCGCCGAGCCGCAGCCGAAGGTCTTGAACTTGGCATCTTCGATGATGCCGTCGTCGTTGATCCGGAGCTGGAGCTTCATCACGTCCCCGCAGGCGGGGGCGCCCACGAGGCCGGTGCCCACGTCTTCCGCGTTCTTGTCGAGCGAGCCGACGTTGCGGGGGTGCTCGTAGTGGTCGATGACCTTGTTGCTGTACGCCATGATTGCTCCCGTGCGACCTAGTGGGCCGCCCATTCGATGGACTTGATGTCGATGCCTTCTTTCACCATCTCGTAGAGCGGCGACATCTCGCGGAGCCAGCGCACCTTCTCGGTGACGAGCTGGATCGCGAAGTCGACCTCTTCTTCCGTGGTGAACCGGCCGATGCCGAAGCGGATGCTGGTGTGGGCGAGCTCCACGTCCACGCCCATGGCGCGGAGCACGTAGGAGGGCTCGAGCGAGGCCGAGGTGCAGGCGCTGCCGGAGCTCACCGCGAGCTCCTTGATCGCCATCATCATCGCTTCGCCCTCGCAGAACGCGAGGCTCACGTTGAGGTTGCCGGGGAGGCGGTGCTCCCAGCTGCCGTTGAGGTAGAGCTCGTCGAGGTTGGCCTGGAGGCCGTTCCAGAGGCGGTCGCGCAGGGCGCGGAGGCGATCGGCTTCGCCGGCGGCCATGGCCTCCTTCGCCACCGCGCAGGCGGCGCCGAGGCCGACGATCTGGTGCACGGCGTGGGTGCCGCTGCGGAGGCCGCGCTCCTGGCCGCCGCCGAACATCGTGGGCTCCAGGCGCAGGCGGGGGCGGCCGCGGCGGACGTAGAGCGCGCCGATGCCCTTGGGCCCGTACATCTTGTGGGCGGAGATGCTCACCATGTCGACGTTCATCTTCGCCACGTCGAACGGGAGCTTGCCGATACCCTGCACGGCGTCGGAGTGGAAGAAGACGCCCTTTTCCCGGCAGATCGCGCCGATGGCGGCGATGTCCTGAATGGTGCCGACTTCGTTGTTGGCCCACATGATCGAGACCAGGATGGTGTCGGGGCGGATGGCGGCACGCACGTCGGCCGGGTTGACCATCCCCTCCTTGTCCACCGGGAGCCAGGTGATCTCGAAGCCTTCTTTCTCCAGGGCGTGGCACGCATCGAGCACGGCCTTGTGCTCCGTGACCTGGGTCACGAGGTGCTTGCCCTTCTCCTTGTAGAAGTGGGCGACGCCGAAGATGGCGAGGTTGTCGGACTCGGTGGCGCCCGAGGTGAAGACGATCTCCTTCGGGTCGGCGCCGATGAGGTCGGCCACCTGCTCCCGCGCCCGCTCCACGCCTTCTTGCGCCGACCACCCGAAGGAGTGGTTGCGCGAGCCGGCGTTGCCGAACACCTCGGTGAGGTAGGGGAGCATCGCGTCGAGAACCTTCGGGTCCACCTTGGTGGTGGCGTGGTTATCGAGGTAGATGGGGAGCTTCAGGGCCATCTCAGGTATCCGGGTGGGGCTGGGGTTCGCGCACGGCGGCCACGAGCGCGGGGGCCTCCACCTCGGCGTGCTCCCCCTCCTCGCAGCTCCCACACGCCGACTTCTCGGTGGCGGGAGCGCAGGTCTGGCAGCCGGCGAGGTAGTTCAGCGCGGAGGCGAGCTCCCGGTCGAGCGACTGGAGCCGCTCGAGCTGGGTGCGCGTTTCGTCACGCTTGGAGGCATAGAAGTCTTCGAGCGACTGCATCATCGCCGGGGCGGACTGCGCGGAGCGGAGCTGCTCGAGGAACTCCTGGATGTCCGGGAGCGAGAAGCCCATGTCCTGCAGCCGGCTGATCCAGTGGATGCGCAGCAGCGAGTCCTGGTCGTAGAGCCGAAAACCGCCCTTGGTACGCCCGACCGGCGTGAGCAACCCCAGCTCTTCGTAGAAGTGCAGGGTGCGCTGCGTACGCCCGGCCTTGTCCGCGAGGACGCCGATGCGCATCAGGGTCTGGGCAGGGTCCGACATCAACTCTTACGTGAACGTGAGAGTCATAGTCTTGCCGCCGACGGGCGTCAACGATCTCGGGGGGACGATCCCCGTTTGGTGGGGTGGGGCACACGGGCGCCCACCGCCGACCACGCCACGCGAATCGCCGCCGTTCGGGCCGGTCACCGTGACCGGGTCCGTCGGCGGATCAGGGAACCACGTTCCCGAGGTCGGGCGGGCCGACCTACTTGTGCCGGAAGGTGATCCGCCCCTTCGAGAGGTCGTACGGGCTCACCGCCACGGTGACCCGATCGCCGAGGACGACGCGGATGCGGAACCGGCGCAGCTTGCCGGCGAGGTGCGCGTGCACCTCGGTGCCTGCATCCGTCTGCACGAGGAAGGCCCCGCCGGGGAACACTTCCTTGATCACGCCGTCGATCTCGATCAGGTCATCACTCGCCAAGCTCACCTCTCGCGGACCGGCCGCTAACCGGCCGGGGCCACCGAGGCGAGGGAAACCGGGCGACGACGCCGTGACGGCGCGTGATTCGTACGCCTTCAGCGCACGCCGACGAGCTCGACCTCGAAGAGGAGCGTGGCGCGCGGCGGGATCACGCCGGGGTAACCCCGATCGCCGTAGCCGAGGTCCGACGGGATGGTGAGCTTCCGCTTGCCGCCCACCTTCATCCCCGCCACACCCTGGTCCCAGCCCTTGATCACCATGCCGGCGCCGAGGGTGAAGACGAAGGGCTCGCCGCGATCCCAGGACGCGTCGAACTTCTTGCCGTTCTCCAGCGTGCCCGTGTAGTGCACGCTCACGCTCTTGCCCTTGGTGGCTTCGGCGCCGGTGCCGACGGCGAGGTCTTCGATCTTCAGGGCGGACATGGGGGCTCCGGGAGAGGCGGACGTGTATCCAAGGTCGGCGGCCCCCGCACCGTCGGCGGTCGAGGCCCGTCCTGCCCCCTACATTTTGGTACACGGGGTCCGCCCACGGGCGACCCGATCGGTCGCTCCCGCTCCCCCGAGGGACTGGCTCGCGCGGCACCCCGGACCGGAGGCCGGTCGGGGGACCAGCCCGGGGGCTGTGCAAACAGGCGTCACCCGAGTGGCTGGAATCGTTCACCGCAAGCCGGGCTGGCCCACCCCGCGTCGCCGGTTGTACGGCTGACCGAGGCGGCGGGTTACTGACCCGCCGACGACCGAAGCCGAGCTACCACCGGCAGAAAAGTGAGCCGAGCCGGGCGCGAGCGTTAGCGTAGCGCCCGCATCGGCGGGCCAGCCCGGGCGCTGCGCACACACCGGACCC
>CAIXRH010000212.1 GCA_903921785.1 uncultured Pseudomonadota bacterium | reverse complement strand
GGGCTAGGCGAAGACCGCGCGCGGCGCAAGCCGCGTGCGGCACGGACCGCGTTCGAGCCCCTCGCCCCACCCGGGGGCGAGGGGTTGGGGAGTGGGGGTGGGGAGCCGCGGTCGGAGACCGCGGCGGGAACCAAAATAACGCTCAAACCTTGGCTCTACGGCGCACACCCCGGCGTCTCCCGCACCCCGAGCACCCACGCCTCCGCGGTGTCCCCGATCGCGGCCGTCGCGGAAGAAAACGCCTTCGCCGACGCGAAGACCCCGGTGTAGAGGTCGAGCTGGTGGAGGTTGTCGACGAAGGCGCCGCCGGTGTCCGCGAGCACCACGAGGCGGAGCCCGTCCGCGGTGTGGAGCGCGAGGAGGCGACCGAACCCGAGGTGGTCGACATCCCCCGCGACCGCCGCGTAGGGCCGCAGCGCCGGTCCGGTCACCGGCTCCCGCGCCCACCCCCGGACGGCGTCGATCTTCCGGAAATACCAGTAGGCCCGCTGGCGCGTGGTGTCGTGCTCCCGCTTGTCGTACGGGATGCCGTTGTTGCGGAACACGTTGAACAACCTTGTTTTCCCCCCGACCTCCACCGCGACGCTCCCCTGCAGCAGCGCCTGCTCGTGGGCCTCGTGGGTGAGCCACACCAGCGGCTCCGCGTGCCCCGCAGCGACGCCCCCCGCGCCGTACACCCCCGCCGCGACGTCCTGCCGGGTGTACCGGAAGCGGTCGAGCGTCGCTCGCCGCGCTTCGGCGCTCGCGGCGTCCAACCCGGCTTCGTCGTGGGGGAGCGCCCAGAGCGCGTGCTGGAACAGACCCGTCGGGGCGGTCTCCCCGGCGACCCCGTAGACCAGGTACCGGGTCAGCCGGATGCGCTCACCCTCCCGCGGCACGTCCGGCACCCAGCGCCAGGCGGTGAGGCAGCTCCGCAGGAATCCGGGGTCCGCGAGGCGGTCCACCCCGGCCGCACGGTCGGCATCGCCCACGGCGACGATCCACCGGAGCGCGGCGTCGGCGGGCCCCGGCTCCCATGCGGGAACCGTCGTACGGCCCCACTCCCCCATCGCATCCCCCGCGCGCAGCGCCTCCCGCGCGGTTTCCACCAATTCCACCGTCGGCACGCGCGGTGGGGTCCAAGGGGGCGCCTCCTCCCGCAACACCGGCGTGGAGAGCGGCGCAGCCAGCGCGGCGGAGAGGACGAAGGTCATTCGAGCTTCTACCCCGCCTGGCGGTTGCGGACGCGCGTTCCCGCGGGTACACCTTACGGGCGATGTCACGACTCCGGACAAACGCGCTGGTGGACTGGCTGCTCCCGCCGAACATGCGGATCACCGACCACCCCGACCGACCGCGCGCCCGCACCCTGGCGATGCTCGGGCTCACCGGCACCGGGTTGATGGTGGCGAGTATCGTGCACCGGCTCACGGATCCGGCGATGGCCGAGCTCTCGCTCTCCGGTGCGTGGTTCGGGGTGTGTGTAGTCGTGATCGCGGGGGTGCTCCTTCGTTCCGCAGCGATCGAGCTCGCCGCCGGGGTGCTCTTTTCGGGCGCCGCGATCGCGGTGTCGATGGACGCGCTGCAGTGGGGCATGCGCGGCGGCGCGAGCTTCGCGGCGATGCTCTGCTTGCCGGTGGTCGGCTCGTTCGTCATGCAACGGCGGGCCGTCTTGTTCCTGGCGCTGGGCGTGTCCGCGGCCATCCTGGGGATCGGCTTCCAGGGCCCTCAAGGGCCCAGCCCGGTGGACTCCGAGGTCGGTCGGTTCACCAACGTGGTCGTGAGCATGGGCCTGTTGTGGGGCGTCACCCTCGCCTCGCTCACCAAGCTGCGCGAACGGCGGGAAATCCAGGAGCGGCTCGCGGAGCGCGAAGCGCGGTACGCCAGCGCCATCGCCGCCGCCGGGGCCGGCGTGTTTCAGTGGCATCCCGCGGAGGGGGTCCGCGAGGTCTCCGACCGGTTCCGCGAGCTCCTCGGGGAAAACTCTGCTTTTGAGGGCCTCGAGGTCGAAGGCGGCGGGAGCGTGTTCGGCGCGATGGGTGGCCTGCTCCATGGTCAACGGCGACGGGTGCTCGCGCGGCGCGTCACGGCGGATGGCAGCGAGGAGTGGTTCCAGTTCGAGCTTCTGGGCACCCACACCCCGAGCGGCCCGGCGGTCACCGGCGTCGTGCACGACGTCACCGATGCGCGGCGTACCGAGCGGCTCAAGGAGGAGTTCATCGCCGTGGTGAGCCATGAGCTCCGCTCTCCCCTCACCTCGATCCACGGCGCCGTGGCGCTCCTGCGCGCCCGGCCATTTCTCGGCATCGATCCCGACGCGATCTCCGCCCGGGATGAGCTGCTCACCATCGCGGCGAACAACAGCCACCGGCTCCTGGTTTTGGTCAACGACCTGCTCGACGCCCAGGCGCTCGACGGGGGGGCCCTCGCCCTGGAGACGGCCGAACTGCCGGCTGGCGAGGTCGCGTGGTCCGCCGTCCGCTCGTTCGACAGCTTCGCCGCCGAACGGCGCGTGCAGCTCTCGCTCGACAACCGGACCAACGGAGCGGTGCTCGCCGACCGCCGCCGATTGGAGCAGGTGATCGGGCACCTCATCTCCAACGCGTGCAAGGTCTCCCGTCCCGGCGGGGAAGTACGGGTGAGCACGGAGGTGCGGGAGGGGTGGTTGCGCATCACGGTGGCGGACGCAGGCCCCGGCGTCCCCGAGTCGTTCCGCGAGCACGTCTTTGAGCGCTTCACCCAGTCCAACACCTCGATCAACCGCCCTCGCGGCGGCGCTGGGCTGGGGCTGCACCTCGCACGGGGGCTCGCCGAACGGATGGGCGGGCGGGTCGACTTCGCCAGCGTCACCGGCAACGGGGCGACGTTCTGGGTGGAGTTCCCGATGGTGGCGCAAGCGCCGCAGCAGGACGCGGAGGCGGAGGCGGCCACCGGATGATCCGGGGCCGATGGCGAGGGTTCCCCCGCCCAGCTCGGCAGGACCGTCGCGAGCCCGAGGTGGCCAGCCACGACAAACGTCCGCGCGCCCCCGGGGCGGCTTCGGCAGGCATCAGCCGGGGAGCACCCCGCCGCCGCGCCACCGATCCAGCGCGTCCGCCAGCTCCAACGCCGTGCCCATCGTGGCCGGGGCGACGATCCGGGCCTGCGCCACCACCGCCTCGGCGAGCGCCACGATCGCCCGCACTCCCGCGCTGCCCTGGAGGGCGACGAGCGGAAGCGCGAGCGCCGCGAGCCCCTCGACGTCGCCCGTCGCGACCCGAGCCCGCAGGGCGTCGGCGGTCTCCGCTGCCAACACCGGAGCCGACGAAGGGTCGCCGTCGCGACCCGATGCCGGAAGGTCCGGGGCGGCGGAGGGAAGGGTACCGGGTGCACGGTTGGCGATGCACCGCAGCACGGTGCCCACCAGCTCGTCGACATCGACCGGCTTGGTGAGCGAGGCCTGCATCCCCGCGCGGAGGCACCGCTCACGTTCCTCCGGCAACGCATGGGCGCTCTGCCCGACGATGGGGAGGGCGCTGCCGGATCGACGGATCTGCCGGGTCGCTTCGAGGCCGTCGAGCTCGGGCATCTGCACATCCATCAGCACCAGGTCGAGCCGGGGATCGAGCGCCACCGCTAAAACCGCCTGGGCACCGTCCGGCACCGAGACCACCTCGGCGCCCTCGTCGGTGAGCAGCGTCTCCAGCACCTCCCGGTTGATGGCGTTGTCTTCGGCGACGAGCAGGCGCAGGCCCGTGAGCCGGGCACGTCCCGGGCGCCAGGGGTAGGCTTCCGGACGCGGGGGCGGGGCGCACGGCCGCAACGGCACCCGGAGCTCAAACCGGCTGCCCTGCCCGAGGCCGCTCGCCGCGGTGAGCCGTCCGCCCATCAGCTCCGCGAGGTGCCGGCTGATCGCCAGGCCGAGCCCGGTGCCCCCGAAACGACGCGTGGTGGTGGGATCCGCCTGCTCGAACGGCTGCGCGAGGCGCTCCAGATCGGCCGGATCGATGCCGATTCCGGTGTCAGTCACCCGGAAGACCAGCTCGTCGCCCTCCGCGCCCGCGAACAGCGAAACCTCCCCGGCAGGGGTGAACTTGACGGCGTTGGAGAGCAGGTTCAGGAGGACCTGCTGCAGGCGGAGCTCGTCGCCGAGTACGCCGGCCGGCAGCACCCCTTCGCGGACGGAGAAGGAGAGGGCGTTGCGCTCGACGTCCACGCTCACGGCGCGCCGCACGGAGTCCACGAGGCGGCGGGGATCGAGCGGCGCCGACAGGATGTCCATCTTACCCGCTTCAATCTTTTAAAAATCGAGAATATCGTTGATCACGACTTGGAGCAGCCGCCCCGACTCGAGGATCCCCGTGAGGACGCCCTGTTGGCGAGCGGAGGCGGTGGGGTCCCGCCGGCCGACCTGTGCGAGCCCGAGGATCCCGTTGAGCGGCGTGCGGATCTCGTGGCTCATGTTCGCCAGGAACTGGCTCTTCGCCCGGCTCGCCGCCTCCGCGCGCTCTTTCTCCACGAGCAGCTCCGCCGTGCGATCGGCCACGAGCCGCTCCAGCAGCTCCCGGTGGCGCTCCAACTCCTGCTCCGCGAGCTTCCGCGCCGTGATGTTCTGCGCGAGGCCGATGACCCGTAGCGGCTGGCCCTCTGGGGAGAACTGGATGACCCCCCGGTCCTCCACCCATTGGAGGCCGGTCGGCGTGATCACCCGGTACTGACAGGAGTAGTTGGTCCGGGTGGCGATCGCGTGCGCCATGGCCGCGTCGGTGATGCCCTGGTCTTCCGGCACCGCG
>CAIXRH010000211.1 GCA_903921785.1 uncultured Pseudomonadota bacterium | reverse complement strand
CGCGCGGGGACCGGCCGCGGCCGTCCGGCCCAGGCCGGCGAGGCCACCTCTCGCCGCGTCCGCCCGCCGGTCCGCCTCACGCGTGGCGCTCCGCGCCGCCGAGGCGCCGCGCCGACGTTTGTCCTGGCTCGCGAGGGTGTGGATGGGCCGGGAGGGGGAACCCCGCCTTTTCCCTACACTTCTGTCTCGAACGCCACGCTGGACGGGTCCGCGGGGTCCACCCGGACCTGAACCTGCTTCCCGACCGTGAGCTGCGCGATCCGGGTCTCCGGGAGCAGCGCCTCGACCTGCCCGCGCACCGTTCGTCCGCCAGGAATCTGCGTATCGACGGTGACCCGGACCCCGTAGCGGGGGAACGAGCCGCTCGACTCCAACGTGGTTCCCTGAAGCTCCACCGCCACGATGCGGGCCGTCGCGCCGAAGCCGGTGGCGCGCAGTCGACCGGCCTTGGCCTCCGACGCGCCCACCGAGAACCACCACACCCACGCGACCATCAGCAGGATGGAGCCCGGAAAGAGGAGGCCACCGGCCGCGGCGATCATCCCCTCGAAGTGGGAGAGGTAAAACCCGAGGCCCATCAGGGACAACATCCCCACCAGTCCGACCGCCACAATCCACCCCGCCTGCGCGGCGGTGAACAGCACCATCCCGAGGAGGAAGATCGGCACCGAACCAAGCATGATGCCCAGGCCAGCGTCGCGCCAGGCGTCGTCCGCGGACACCACGATTCCCACCAGGAACCCGAGGCTGCTCACGGTGAGCAACCCGCGTCGTGTCCACTTCAGGAACGAATCCATCGTGACTCCGGGGTGAGCGGCGTAACCCGCGGGCGCCCGCCCGGGGCGGAGCGAGCGTGCGCGGCGCGGTCAGCCGCCCGACATCAACGACCTCGCCCGACGCACGGTGGTGACCGCCGCCCAGCCCGCCGCGAGGAGCAAGACGACGCCTACCCCGCCGAGGATCAGCATGTTCCGCTCGCTGACCTCGGGCTGCGGGAAGACCACCGCCGCCAGGCACCCGACGCCCCCGAGGCCGCCGCCGAGGAGCGCGAGCGCCTCCATCGCGAGCTCGTCGAACGCGGCGAGGCTCAGGCCGCCCTGGCGCCGCCACCACACCACCGACACGCCGACCTGGGCCCCGAGCACCGTCAGCATCGCGAGGAGCCAGACGACGCTGTCCACCAGGAAGCTCCCGGTGAGCGGCACAAAGGCCCCGGCGCAAAAGGGCGCGACCATCAGGGTGAACCCGAGGAGGATCAGCGCCTTGGCCGCGTGCATCGCGGAGTAGACGTTGGCGAGCATCACGCGGAGCATAGCGCGGCCGCCGGGAGGCGCTAAGCGGCGTCGGATGTGGTTCCTCCTCGCGGCGTGCGTCCCCTTCCCCCACCCGGCGGCACTGACGCTCGCCCCCCTCGCGCCCGAGCCGTCGCCGGGGGTGGTCTTCCGGCTCGTCGTCGCAGGGGACGCGGGGGTGGAGCCCGAGGATGCCCGCGCCGGCACGATGGGGCTGCTGCCGGCGCTCCCCGCGGCGATGCGCGAGGCCGCCACCGGGATGGACGCTGAGATCGTGTGGCTGGGGGACAACGTCTACGAAGCGGGCGTCGGCCCGCGGCCGAAGGGGATCGCCCGCGCCAGGGGCATCCTCGCGGCGCAGGTGGCCGCCGGCCCCACCCCGGCCCAGGTGTCCTTCGTCCCCGGCAACCACGACTACCTCCAGCTCGCCGCGCTCCGCGACCGCCTCGGCCGCGAGGCCGACCTCATCCACGACCTCGGCGCCCACGCCCGCGCGTTCGGCCCGCCGGTCGAGCGCGTGCCGGTCGCGGGCACCCCCTTCGTCCGCCTCTACGTGGACAGCGAGCGGGGCATCGAGGACTCTGCGGGGGCAAGGGCGGAGATCCTCGCGGCGGTGACCGGCGAAGAGATGGCGGGGCACATTCCGATCGTGCTCGGGCACCACCCGGCGGCGGACGTCGGGCCGCACGGGCAGCCGTCGCTGGGCGCCGTGATCCACACCGAGATGGGGCACCCACAATACCGCACCTACGCCGCCGATCTCGTGGGCGCGCTCCGCGGCGGGGACGGGCTGCTGGTCGCCGGGCACGAACACGCGATCTCACTCTTACGGATCGACGCGGTCCCGGGAACCGTGGTGCAGGTGGTGAGCGGAAGCGCCGCCAAGGGCCGCCTCGGCGCGCCGGCTTCCGACCCGCGTATCGACCGCCGCCCCGGCTTCGTCACCCTCGATCTCCACGCCGACGGCGCGGTGGACGCGACCCCGTGGTTCCTCCAGCCCGATGGCGCAGCGGGGGTCGGGGAGCGCTGCCGCCCGGTGACCGCAGCGGCGCCGGCGGCCGTGTGTACGCCAGGAACGGCGTTGGCGTCAGGAAGCGCCCCTTGACCATCTGGTGACGGCGCGCCCGCGGCTTCGCGGTACTTCCCGACTGGCCCCCGCGGCGCCTTCCGGCTAAGCCGCTGAACCGTCATTCATTCATGGCCGTCCCCCCTCCCGAACCCTCGCGCGACCGTACGGACAAGCACGAGCTGATCCTCGATGCGGCGATCCGCGTCTTCGCCGAGAAGGGCTTCAACGCCGCGCGCATCTCCGATGTGGCGGACGCGGCCGGCGTCGCCGATGGCACGATCTACCTCTACTTCAAGAACAAAGAAGACCTGCTGCTCTCCATCTTCGAAGAGAAGATGGATCTGTTGCTGGCCGGCCTCCGCGAGGCGCTCGAGGGGATCACCGAGCCCCTGGATCAGGTGCGCACCTTCGCGCGCTACCACTTCCGCCAGGTGCAGGATCACCGCGAGCTGGCGGAGGTGCTGCAGATCGAGCTGCGCCTCTCCAACAAGTTCCTGAAGGAGTACCGTCCCGAAAAACTTTGGGAATACCTCGCGATCTTCGCGGAGATCGTGCGGAGCGGCCAGGAGCGGGGCGTGATCCGCAAGGACATCGATCCCTTCATGACCATGTGGGCCTTCTTCGGCGCGATGGACGAGATGGCCATGCAGTTCATCCTCGCCAAACATCGCAAATTCTCGCTCGACGCCGCGGCCGAAACGGTGGCGAGCATCTTCATCCGCGGCCTCTCCATTCCGGAGGGCCCCGGCACCACCTCGGAGGAAACATGAAGATCGGCGTGTGTCTCAAGCAGGTCCCCGCGACCGACACCCGCATCCGCATCAACGCGGATGCCACGGCCATCCTCACGGATGACGTGAAGTTCGAGATCAACCCCTACGACGAGTACGCGCTCGAAGAGGCCCTGCGCATCAAGGGTGCCGGCGGAGCTACCGAGGTGATCACGTTCACCATCGGCGGCGCCGACGCCGACCCCCGCATCCGCGACGGCCTCGCCCGCGGCGCCGATCGCGCCGTGCGCATCGACGACCCCGGCCTCGCCGGCAGCGACAGCCTGGGCATCGCCCGCGCCCTCGCCGCCGCGCTCAAGGCGGAAGGCGTCGGCCTCGTGCTCGCCGGCCGTCAGGCCGTCGATGGCGACGCGAGCGCGGTCCCGGCGATGATCGCCGAGGTCCTCGGCTGGTCCCAGGTCAGCTGGGTGGACAAGTTCACCGTCTCCGGCGAGGGCTTCACCGCCCAGCGCGCGGCGGGCGGCGGCGTGCGTGAGCTGGTGGCGGGAACGCTCCCGGCGGTCGTCACCACCGACAAGGGTCTCAACGAGCCCCGGTACCCGAACCTCCCGGGCATCATGAAGGCCAAGACCAAGCAGATCGCCGTCAAGAAGCTGGCGGACCTCGGCGTGGACGCCGGCTCCGTCGGCGCGGGCGCGGCCCTCGTCACCTACACCAACATGGGGCTTCCCCCCGCGCGGCCGGCGGGCCGGATCCTCGGGGGCGACACCGCCTCTGCGGTCTCCGAGCTCGTGCGTCTTCTCCGCGACGAAGCCAAGGTCCTTTAGGAGGATACGAAGAACATGGGCAACGGAATCCTCGTCTACTGTGAGTTCGACAACGGGCAGCCGCGCAAGACCGCGTACGAGCTGCTCCAGAAGGCCACCTCCCTCGGGGTGGGCCCGGTGTCTGCGTTGGTGATCGGCGGCGGCGACACGTCCACCCTCGGCGCGTACGGCGCCGGCAAGGTCTACGTGGTCGATTCGCCGGCGCTCGCCAGCTACTCCACCGGCGCGTACGTCAAGGCCCTCGCGGCCGGCGTGGCGGCTTCGGGTGCGTCCACGGTGCTGGCCGCGGCCAGCTCCCCCGCGCGCGACGCCTTCCCCCGCCTCGCGGCGCGCATCGGCGCCGGCCTCGGCGTGGAAGTCACCGAGCTTCGCAACGAAGGCGGCAACGTCGTCGGGCGGCGCCCGGTGTACGGCGGCAAGGCCCTGGTCGACGTGAACGTGAAGTCCGCGGTCGGCATCTTCACCGTGCGTCCGAACAGCTCTCCGGTCTCCGCGCCGGCGGGCGGCTCGGCGAGCGTGGTGAACGTGGAGGCCGGCGTCACCGACGCCGACGTGGACGTGAAGGTCACTGAGACCGTCGCCCCCGCCAACAAGGCGGTGGACCTCACGGAGGCCGACCGCATCGTCGCGGGCGGCCGTTCGCTGAAGTCCAAGGAGCAGTTCGACAGCGTGCTTCGTCCCCTCGCGGCCGCCTGCAAGGCCACGGTCGGCGCCAGCCGCGCCGCGGTGGATGCGGGCTTCGCCGGTCACTCCGAGCAGGTCGGCCAGACCGGCAAGGTCGTGAACCCCTCGCTGTACTTCGCGCTCGGGATCTCCGGCGCGATCCAGCACCTCGCGGGCATGCGCACCTCGCGCGTGATCGTGGCGGTCAACAAGGACGCGGAAGCGCCGATCTTCCAGTACAGCACCTACGGCATCGTGGGCGACCTGTTCGAGGTCGCGCCGCTGCTCCAGAAGGAGATCGAGAAGCTCGGCTAAACCCCGAGGTTCTCCGGAGCGCCGGTGGGCTTGCCCGTCGGCGCTTCGTTGTTTTTGGGTGGCGGGAATGGGGAACGGGCGGGCGCTGCGTCCGCTCCCGCTCCCACGCAGGGTCCGCTCGTCGGGCGACCGCCGCCGTGGCGTTCGCCGGACGGCCACGGTCGCCGGCCGCGGCAATCCCGCCTGGCGGCGCCGCCGACGTGTGTCCTGGCTCGCGACGGTCGAGGAGGGCCGAGAGGGGGAACCCTCGTTCACAAACTAGAACGGAGGTTCAGTTTTCGTCTTCAGCTCGGCCGACCCCACGCGCTGACGTCGCGAGGCATGGCGATCGCCCAGGCCGCCAACCCCGCGAGCGTACACACCGCCTGCACCGGGCGGTCTCCGGAGATGTACCAGCTCACGAACCCCATGAGCGTGGCCGACTCGGCCAGCGCCCACCGGACGATGAACAACGTCTGCGCCGGGAAATTGCCCTTGAAGATGGAGCGGGCGCCCACCGAGATCGTGGCCGAGGCCAGCGCCGGGATCACGAAGAGCACCATCCCCGGGTTCGACGGCTGGGGCGGGATGAGCGTCGTGATGAAGACCAGCACGAGGTGGGTCATCCCGAAGGCAGACCACAGGATCAGCGGGATGGGGTTGGGGGCGGGCTCGCTCATCGGCACTCCGGGGCGCCGTTGAGGGTCTCTTCGAGCAGCGCCTGGGAAGGAATCTCGGCCGGCGGGGTGCCGCAGGCTTCGCCAGTGACCACGTGCCAGGTCTGGCTCACGACGGTGGCCCCCGCCGGGTAGAGCGACTCGCCGAAGAGCGACTTCACCCGGCAGAAGCCGGCGTGGCCGGCGATGGGGCCGAGCCCGCCGGTCTCGGGGACGGCGATCGCCACCAGGGTCTCGTCGTTGCCCTTGCTGCCTGGGACCGCCCAGGACTGTCCGAGGTCGATGCTGCCTTCCACTCGATCGGCGCCTTCGATGGGCCAGATGTGGTAGGCGGCGCCGCTCGCGTCCACGCTGTAGACGTGCACCTTGGCGGCGCGATCCACCGTGAGGACCGGCTCCACCGGCTGGCCCACGCAGAGGCCACCGCCGCGGGTGGGGACCTTCATGTCGAGGTTCACCTCGCCACGGCGCTGTCCCCGCCCGTCCAGCCCGAGGCGGGCGCTGCCCACACACTGCGCGCCGCTGGCGGGCACGTTGTAGGCGCTGGCGAAGAACGACACCGGATCACTGCCGATCTGCTTGCCGTCGGCGAGGGTGACCGTCCCGGCGAGCGTGACGTTGCCCTGGGCCACGGAGGCGGTGAGGTCGAGCTCGGCGGCTTCGGCCGGGGCGTCGTCCGCCAGGGTGGCGATGCCGGCGTTGCCGAGGCGGCTTCGCACCCACATCCGCACCGGCTCCAGCTCGGGGAGGGCGCAGCCGTCGGCGCGGTGGGGGTCGGTGAGCCGCACGGCGGTGACCCCGGCGGCGACGAGCTTTTTGGCAAGGCCGTCGCCGAGCTTGGCGATGTTCGCCTCGGCGTCGGCGCGCTGGCGGTCGGGGTTGAGCAGCCGGAGCTCCACCACGGCCGTGGCGCAGGCGCGGCGGGTCTTCTCGTCGTACACCCCTGGGGTCTGCCACTCGGTGATGTAGCCGGAATACCGTTCACAATCGCCCGGCATCGCCGAGCAGAGCTCGCCGTGGAGCTTGGAGCGGGCCTCGGCGCGAGCGGCGGCCATCGCCTCTTCCCGGGCCTTCACCGTGGGAATCCGCGCGTACGCGAAGCCCTGGGCCAGCTTGTACTGGTTGGAGCCCGGCGGTACGGCCTCGCAGGACGAGGGGCCGGTCGGCGACGCGGGCGGCGCGGCGAGGGCGCAGGCGAGGAGCAGGGTGAACATCATCCCCCCTTCTTCTTCTTCTTGAGCTTGGGCAGATCGGCCGGGGACAGCCCGGGGATCCCCGTGCTCGGGGTGGCGGTGCCGGGGGCCGGCGCGGGGGCAGGCGCCGCGCCAGGAGCGGGGGTCGTGGCGGGCGCCGCGCCGGG
>CAIXRH010000210.1 GCA_903921785.1 uncultured Pseudomonadota bacterium | reverse complement strand
CCGGGCTCCGGCGTGCTCGCGGCCTTGTCGGCCGCGTGCCTCGAATGACTCGGCACCGCACGCCTCCGCGGCGAAGCCGCACACCCGAGCCGCCGGGCTCCCCAGGGTCGGCGTCGTTCTCGACTAGTCCTGGGCCAAGACCTTGCGCGGCTTCGCCCCATCTGCCGCGCCGACGATGCCGTTGTGCTCCAGCTGCTCCATCAGGAGGCAGGCGCGGTTGTAGCCGAGCTTGAGGTGCCGCTGAATCATCGAGGTGCTGATCTGACCCTTCTCCAGCGCGAGCTCGAGGATCTCATCGTAGTAGCGAGACATCTCCTCGTCGAGCTCTTCCATCTCCCCCATGTCGTCGTCGCCTTCGTCGAGACGGATGGCCGGGGCATAGTTGGGCTTGCCCTGGGCGCGGCACGAGTCGGCGACACGCTTGACCTCCTCGTCGCTGAGGAACGGGCCGTGCATGCGGGAGAGCGCGCTGGCTCCCGGAGGGACGAAGAGCGAATCGCCCTTGCCGAGCAGGGCGTTGGCGCCCATCGCGTCGAGGATGATCCGGCTCTCCGTGGCGGTACGTACCTGGTACGCGAGCCGCGACGGCATGTTGCTGCGGATGAGGCCGGTGATCACGTCCGCCGAGGGTCGCTGGGTGGCGACGATGAGGTGGATGCCGCTGGCTCGGGCCTTTTGGGCGATGCGCGCGATGCTCGTCTCGACATCCTTGCTCGCGACCATCATCAGATCGGCGAGCTCATCGATCACGATGACGATGTAGGGTAGCTTCTTCGGCGTGGGAATGAGCTGGCCCGCCGGCCAGTCCGGGAAGTAGGACCTTGCCTTCTCGGGCGTCCAGTCCTCCGACTCCACCTCCACCTTGTGGTTGAAGTTCTCGATGTTCCGGACCTTCCAGTCCCCGAGCATTCGATAGCGACGGTCCATCTCCTCACAGGACCAGGCGAGCACCTTGCTCGCCAGCGTCGCGTTGGTGACGACGGGATGGAGGAGGTGCGGAATCTCCTTGTAAAGCTCGAACTCCAACATCTTGGGATCGATGAGGATGAGGCGGAGCTCCTCCGGCGTACGGGTCATCAAGAGCGAGACGAGCATGGCGTTGATGCCGACGCTCTTACCCGAGCCGGTGGTGCCGCCGACAAGCAGATGCGGGGTCTTCGCGAGGTCCGCCACGTAGGGGCGGCCCTCCGTGTCCTTGCCGAGCATGATCGGGAGGATGTGGTGCTGACTGCGGAACTCATTCGATGCGAAGACGTCACGGGCCCAAACCGTCTGCCGGATCTCGTTCGGGACCTCCACGCCGACGACACCCCGGCCCGGAAGCGGCGCGACGATGCGCACGGCGATCGCCTTCAGCGCCATCGCCACGTCGTCCGCGAGCGAGGCGATCTTGCTGAGCTTGATGCCCGGCGCGGGCTCGTACTCGAACATGGTGATGACCGGACCCGGTCGAATCGCGGTGACGCGCCCCTCCACGCCGAAGTCCCGTAGCTTCAGCGTGAGTTTTCCGGCAAGATCGTGGAGGCGAGATTCGTCCGCCGCACCGACGATCGCCGGGTGCTCATCAAGCAGACCGAGCGGCGGGAGCTGGAAAGGCTGGTTGGTTTCACGGATCGCGGCGCCGTCATCCGTGCGGCCGCCAGACACGAGGTTGCCGGGGAGCACCGCGGCGGCCTGCTTCTTGCCCTTCGAGCCGCGAGGGACCAGGTCCTGCGGCGGAGCGATCGGGATGATCACCTGCGGCTCGATCGCCGGAGCGGGGACGAACGCCGGGGATACGGCCGGTACGGACACGATGGGCGTCACGGCCACCGCTACCGCGGGAGCCCCCGCGAGCGACGGGCGGGAGGGAGGGTCCCCACCCAGCCCGAAGCCAAAGGCGTTCGTCGGGGGATCCTCGGAGTACATCGGGGCGTTTACTGCGAGGTCGTCCACCGCGTCGAGCTCGTCATCCGCCCATGAGCCCGCGGAGACTCCGGGAGAGGACACCCGAGGCGCGGGGACGTCGTACGGATCTTCGTCCACCGGGGCCGCGAGGATCGGGGGCCGAACAACGGGCGGACGACCGCCGTTTGGCTCGCGGACCGCCGGCTCGCGCGCCGCCGGGGCCCGGGACGCGGTCACCGCCGGCGCGCGACGGCTACCCGCGTCCACGGAAGGATCCGAGTCCAGCTCCACCTCAACGAGCGTCCGCGGCGACGCTTGGGTCGGCTTGTCGACGGGGGCAGGCGCGAAGGGCGAGCGCGACTTCGGCGCCGCCGCGGCCGACCAGACGCTGCCGTGTACCGAAGGGAGATCTTCCACCGGGTCCACCACCTCGTCCCGCGGCGGCGCGACACGCACCGGAAGCGCCGGCCGGCTGGGCACGAGCGCCGCTGCGGGCGCACCAGCGGGAACGGGCGAGTCTCCCAGCGAATCCTCCTCCTCAACGTCGAGCTCCTCGTCGTCGTCGTACTCCTCCTCGCTTCCGAAGCGCGCTCGTACCGCGCTCCCGGCGCGCGCTCCGACCGCGAGCGCGCCTCGACCGGCCGCCACCGTGGCGGCGCCGAGGAGCCTGCCCACCTTGGGCGTCCCGGTCTGCACCCGCTCGACCGTGGCCGCGGCGAGCGGCTGCCAGTTGATCCCGAAGAGGGCCGTGAGCGCGGAGAGGAGCACGGTGCCGACACCGAGCGCGCCCCCCACATGACCGATGTGCGTCACCAGCGCCTTCGCCGTGAGCACGCCCACGAGGCCCCCCGGCGGGAAGGCTCGGCCGGGGTCACCGCCCAACCCGAGATCCAACGCCGTAGCACACATCCAGATCGCGACGCTGCCGAGCAGCACGTTCCACAGGGAGCTGGAAACCCGGCCGGCGAGGCGGAGGACGAGCCACGCCGCCACGACCAGGACCGACCAGCTCGCCCAACCGAAGGCCTGGTAGAGCAGGTCAGCCCCGTAGGCTCCGACCGGCCCACACCAGTTCATCACCGCGCCCGACGAGTTTGCGACCGACAGCGAGGCGTCGGATGGGGACCAGGAGGCCAGGCTGAGGATGACAAAGGAGCTGCCGGCGAGGCCCGCGATGGTTCCGATCTGGCCGAGCTGTGCCCGACGTGCGGACACCTCCGGCCCGGCATCCATCTTTCGCCGTTTCGCGGAGCCTTTCGGACGGGACGTCGTGGAGCCGGGCGCCTTACGGGGACCGATCTCCACCGGCTCGTCGTCCGCCGCGCGCGACTTCGCCCGGCGGACCAGGGGCGCGATCTCCACCGGCACCGGCTGTTCGTGGGTAGCGGTCGCGGGATCGTCGGAGCGTACACGTGCCAAGGGGACACCTCGTCACGGTGACTCTACCGTTTTGCCCTTGACGCGTCGAGAGCTGCGCGAGGATGTACCCGACGTCGTGGCTCAGATCGGCGACTCAGGGATGTAGACGTGGTCCCCGGGCCTGAGCATGACGTCGGCGTCCAGCCCCTTGAGCACCCGGTGCAGGTTCACGATCTGTTGCTCCTCGCCGCGGATGAGCTTCACCTTCGTCGTCAACGCGGTGCCGTTGGTGCCGCCGGCTGCCGCCACTGCCATCGAGAGCGTGGTGCCGTCGCGGAACATGTAGCCACCGGGCTTCTGCACGTTTCCATCGACGAAAATCTGCTGGGCCGGGGGAACCACCAGCGTGTCGCCGGGGATGAGCTCCAGATCCGCGGCGCGCTCACCGCGAGAGAGCGCCACCACGTCCACCGGGATCACCTCACGCTGCCCGGCGACGTCGCGCCAGACTTCAGCCGTGGGCGTACTGGGGTCCACCAACCCGCCCGAGCGTACCAGCAGCTGACTGACCAGGAAGTGATGAGAGGTCATCGGGTATTCGCCCGGCGTGGCGACGCCACCGGTGACCTTGAGGATCTTGGAGACCAGCTTGAGCACCGAGAGGGTGACCTGGGGGTTCTTGAGGTACCCATCCTTGAGGTGGGCCTCGATCTGCTCCTTCGCCCCATCCAGCGTGTAGCCGACGACCTTCACTCGACCGGCCACGGGCAGGTCCACCGTGCCATCGGAGCCGACCGGGAGCGAACCGCTCATCTCGGGGTCCGTCACCACATCAACGCGAAGCACGTCCCCGATGCCGAGCTCGTAGGACGGATCGACGAGCGGGGCAGGAGCAGGATCATCCGCACGGGCGCTCGACGGCGCGCCGGCGAGCCCTCCGAGGAGCATCAGGTTCCGGGCGAGGCGACGCATCAGCACACCTATAGCCAAGGTAGCCCCGAGGGCGCGGGATCGCACCCACAATCGGCGCGAAGGACCGCACCACCCGCTGAACCCGAACTCAGTACGTGAACGTGAGGCCGAGCGTGCCGGCGAAGTCGTCGTACTGGGTGGAGTAGTACACCCCTTCGCAGTCGACCTCCGCGCACGCGCGACGGGTCCACGAACCGGACAGTCCCGTGGACAGGTAGGGGGTGATCTTGTAGGAGCCGCTCACGCGCGCGAGCAGATTCTGGTCACCACGAGCGACCTCGCCGTGGAAATTATCCAAGCGATAGCTGAGCTCACCACCGATTCCGACCCGATTCTGAATCGAGCCCTCGTAGCGCAGGAACACGTAGTGGTAGGCCACGTAGTTGGTGAAGACCGCGTCCTGGAAGTCCTTTCGGTACCCGAAGGTGAGGGTGTGGCCCTTCAGCGGCGCGTACGAAAGCTGCAGGTTGATCAGGAGGCCATCACCCGGCGAGGTGTCCGTGCCGAAGTTCTCCTTGCCGACGGTGGAGAGCTCCGACGCGGAGGCTTCGATCCCACTCGCGAGCGGGTCATCGAGCACCGACTGCTGGTCGTACGTCATCACCCCGAAGCCGACCAGCGCCTGCGCGGCCAGCTTCTGGGTGAACTGCCCCGTGAGCCCGATGTTGGCACGCCATGCGTCCGCATCCGGCTTACCGAGGTACGAGCCGACGGAGGAGCCCTCTACATCCGGGCCCACCGCCTCGATGAGGTTGTGTTCCCACCGCAGGAAGTTGTACGAGAAGTTGCCCACGAAGGAGGTCTTCGGGAGGAACTTGTACGACACATCCAACATCGGACCGTACTGGAGCCGATCGTTGAATGAGGCGGACGAGGCCGCATCGTCGATCGTGAGCTGGTGCGGCACGAGGTAGTTGTCGAAGCCCAACTGCCCGAGGACGTTGACCGTTAGGGCACTGCCGGGGCGGATGACGAAGCCACCGCTCAGATCGTTGCCGGTGTGGACGACGTTGGCGGTGCCGTTGCCCGTCTCCGTGGGGAGCTCGGCCGGGATCGCCTCATTCTCAAGGTGATCCGTGAGCTTGCCCCCGACCTTGGACGTGGGGAACAGGGTGAGCTCGCCATCCACATCAAAATCGGCGAAGCGGTCGGCGTTTTCGGGGTGGAAGTCATCTTCGGGCGCAAAGTCGATGAACTTCTTCAGCTCGTAGCCGGCGCCCAACTTGAAGAGCACCGATCGGCCCTTCACGTCCACATCGACGCCGGGCTTGAGCACCCAGGCAAACGCCCCGATTTCCGGGGAGGTGGTGCCGCCATCCGAGAGGTAGAGGTTGGAGTGGGCCTCAAAACCCGTCATCACCGAAGGGGTGATGGTGGTGTCCCCCGTGCGGATGTGATCCCCCGGGGCCGCAAACGCGGGAAGGGCGAAGCCAGCCAGCGCGGCCGCCGCAAAAACCCGGTTCATCCACACCTTCTTCATCCGCAACGTTCCTACACAGCTTGAGGGGCGACGATTAACCTGTCGGCCGGATGGCGGCCGATAGTTGGACACCGAAGAGGAAGATTCAGAAGGGAGAGACCGGGACATCCGGCGCGATGTCCACCTCAGCCACCTCGATCGCCTCGGACCCGCCGGTGATTGAGTTGTTGCTCTTCCCCGGGGTACCGGCCGTGCTCTTCACGCACTGCTGCGCCGCGGCGAGCAGCTCCGTCGCGCGACCGTGGAGAACGGCCAACTGCCGATACTCCGTTCCACCCTGCCCCGCGGCGAGCCGCGACTGCATCTCTGAGTGGGTGCGGCCCGCGATCTCCTTGATGGTGACCAGCGGAGGGAGCTTGTCCTCCAAGCACTTCACCATCTCCTCGTTCTTCGGCTTCTCGTTCTTTGCCGTTTCGAGGAGCTTGGTCACCGTCGTGACTGCCGCCTCGATCTCGCCGATCATTTCGGTGGCGTTCTTCGCCATCTCCTTCGGGGTAGCCGTGGAGGACTGCTCCACCGTGCTCGATACCCCCGGCGTGGCCGCCTCAGCGGGCGAGCCCACGAGGAGCAGAATCGGGAGAAAGAGAGACATGGGCGCTCCGGACGTAGAGGGAGGTATGAGCAGCATACCCCGAATCGTGCAGCCCCGCCCGATCTTTACCCTCCGAAGATCACTCGACGCCCGACACCACCCAGGCGTACTCGTCGATCGTGCCGCTGTAGCCTTCGTCGAAGCGGAGGCTACGGACCGTACGAAGGACACATGCGCCAAGCTCGTCGTTCTTGGTGCTGTTCGAGGTGATGTGGGCGTCGATCACCTTGCCCTTGTTGACCCCCCAGCCGACCGCGACGCGGCCGTTGGTCGTGGGGTCCTTCTTCAGGGCCTGCTGCACGCAAGTCTCGATGCGGGCCTTGCTCCCCTTCACGACCTTCACGACGCCGCTGCCATCTCCCTCATCATCCGTACGCTCGCCGGCCTCCTCCACCGCCTTGGCGCGAACCACCTTGATCACCGCCGCATCGCCCGTGCCGGCCGCAGAACCGTCCGACCGGGTGATCCCAACCGCGACATCGCCCTGGCCACCACCCTTTCCACCCATCAGCCCGACGTTTCCGGCGGTCGCCACCTCGGCGCCGGAGACGTTCCCGAGCGCAGCGTCCAGCTGGCCGCTCATCGCCTGCTGGTCGCCGAGGATGTCGAGCGCCATCTGATCGCTCCCCTCGCCCGCGGTGCCGAACATCTGGAGGGCCAGGGACTGCTTCGTGACCGATTCAGCCGAGGGGGCCGAGGTCGCCTTGGACGTAGCCGCCGGCTTGGTGTCCGCCTTCTTGGTCTCGGCCGGCTTGGTGTCCTCGGTGTTGCCCGGTTCGGGTTGCACCTGAATGACCACCTCCTCCGGTTCCTTGTCCGGGTAGAGGTCGAGCGTGCTCTTCAAGAGCTTCATCGGGTCTTCCTCGACGTGGGGCTGGAGCATGACCGCCACGTAGAACAGCAGCGCGATGCCGTTGAAGACCGCGGTGAGGCCGAGGAAGAGCGGGTCGTCGTCGTTGAAGAAGCGCGGACGGAAGTCGGCCGGCGACACGGCGCGGACGGGTTCCGGCGGGGCGTTGACGAACTGGAACAGCAGCGTGGTCGTGCCGAGGACGACCTTGCCGCGCACGTTTTCATTGAGCTGAAGCGCCCAGTGCTCGCCCTTCTTCTGCATCTCGCCGCGGGCTCGGAGATCGCTGAGATCTCGGATCCCGTCCTTCCACGAGATCTTGCCCTCCACCGCAGGCGACACGACCAGCTGGTAGCTCCCGCCAGCCGGGGCGAAGAGCGTGTGAATCTGGCCAAGCCCGTGGCCCGAGAAGGCGAACGTGGCCTTGGTGCTGTCCCCCACCGAGACGGCGTCGCCCGAGCGGATCAGGCGCTCAGTGACTTTTCCGTCCTGGACGATGCCGATACGGAGCACCTTCGGGAGCGCTTTCTGGACGGGCTGAGCTTGAGCGGCAGCAGACATGGGCACCTGTAGGGGAAATCTACCGCGGCTGTAGACAGCGATGCGTCAACGGAGTTCAAAAAAGATACCGCGGGACGAATATCCGCGCAGCAGGCAGCTAGTCGCCGCCGAGGACCACGAACCGGTACCGCGGATAGCCCGCCTGCGAAGCGCTATCGAGCACGGCGCGCAAAACCGACCACGCCACCCGCCGGTCGCACTCCACCAAGAGCACTGGCTCTGCGTCCACCGACGGCGGCGCGTTGGTCGACTTGAGCGCGGTGAGCGCCTCGACCACGGGGACCACGGCCGGACCGGAGCGCGCGACGTCTGGGCCCACCAGCCCATTCGCCAGCCGCAGCACCGACTTGCCTTCGACCGTCACCGCCTCGGGCGTGACCCGAACGCTGGGCCCCTTCTCCACTGCGCGCTCGACCGACGCATGGGGGAGCTCCATACTGCTGTCGCCACCGTAGCTGGGATCGTAGAACACCAGGAGGAAGAGCAGGACCAGGGTGAACATATCCACCATGGAGGTGATGATCAGCCCGTGATCCAGCTCGTTGCGCTTCCGGCGCGCGTGGCGCTTGTACTTCTTCACGGCACGCCCGACGGTGGCGCGAACGGGGTTGCAGCGCCAGGCGAGCCGGTCGCGGGAGTGCTGGCGGCGGACGATGCCTCTGAAACGCCGTCGACCAGCACCGGATCGGAGAAGAGCGGTTCGATCTTGCCGCCCGCCTTCCGGTGGGTCGCCGCGTCGAACACCCCGATGATCACCTCGTAGGGCACGGTGGCCGCCGGCGCGACGATCACCTGTTGGGTCTTTGGGTGACGGTCGCGAGCCGCCACCATCGCGTCGCTGAGTTGCGCGTAGTCGTAGTCCGCGGGCGTGCAGGGCGCGCGGCACGGGATCACGGTGTCTGCCTCGGCGGCCCCATGAACTGCGAAGCCCGAGCCGAGAATGCGCACCACGACGCGCTCGGCGTCCTGCTCGTCGAGCTTCTGCCGGCTTGGCGCCTCACTGGCCTGGATCGGCGCGCGGTCAACGACGTGCTCGTTCATGGTCACGAAGCGCACGGCGATGAGGACGATGGGGATGATGTGGATGATCGTCGACAACACCGGCGTGAGATCGATCTCCGCCCCCACGGGGTTCCGTCGCTTCCGCACGATCACCGCCCCGGGAACGGCAGGACGGGCGCCCCTCCGGACGACTCCTCGGCGGTGCGCAGCGCGTTGAGCAGGTTCACGATCTTCATGCCGTAGTGATCCACGTCGTCGAGGATCGCGTTGGCACGCGCCGCGATGACCCCGTGGACGACCAGGGTGGGGATGGAGACCACCAGGCCAAAGAAGGTGGCGTACATCGCCACCGCAATACCCCCGGAGAGCGCCTTGCCACGCTCGACGGCGTCCGACTGGCCTACGGCCTCGAACGACTGGATGAGCCCGTGGATCGTGCCCAGCAGACCGATGAGCGTGGAAACGTTGGCGATCATCGGCAGGAAGGCGATCCGCTGGTTGATCTGCGGCTGCACCTCGAGGGTCGCCTCCTCAACCGCGTCCCGAACTTCCGCCTCCGGGCGATCATGGCGCAACAACGCCGCCTTCACCACCTTGGGCAGCGATGCGGCCGGCTCGGCGTTGCAGAGGCGGAGCGCCCCCTCAATGTCGCCGTCGAGCATCAGGCGCTGCACCTGCCCCATGAACGCCGGGCCATGCACAGACGCGCGAAAATAGACGAAGAACACCCGTTCAAAGGCGATCGTGAGCGCGCTGAGCGCACAGGCGAGGATGGGGTACATGAACACCCCTCCCTTCGCGAACTCGGAGGCGATGAAGTCCATCGAGCGCTAGAACGGCTTCTGCTGCACGCTCTCCACGACCTTGGGCAGGAAACTCTGCTCCAGGGCGAGGTCGTACTTCGGCGTGAGGTTCTGCTTGTTCATGATGATCGCGACTTCGGGCTTCTGGATCTTCACCGTGAGCTTCTCGGTGAACTTCGTGCCGGCGTTCGCGGGACTGAAAACCAGGATCAAGGCGAGCAGCATCACTGACCTCCCCAGGGTGACGGCGCGGAACCCCCGTCGGGGGGTGGAGATTCCGGCGCGGGCGCCGGAGCGGGAGCGGGGTTGCCCCAAGGATCGGCTGGCGCCGGCTCGGGCGTAGGGGCGGGCGCGGGTGCGGGCGCCGGGTTGCCCCAGGGATCCGTGCCGGTGGGCGCCGGGGCCGGCGCGGGGGCCGGTGCGGGCGCGGGGGCCGGTGCAGGCGCCGGGGCCGGCTCAGGTGCCGGCGCAGGCTGGGGTGCGGGAGCCGGGCTGCCCCAGGGCTCCGCCCCGGTAGGCGCAGGCGACGGCGTCGGGACCGGGGCGACGGTACCCTCAGGCGCCGGGGACGGAGCAGGCTCAGGCGGAGGCGCCGGTACCGGCTCCGGCGGGATCAGCGCTGCCTCGGCCGCCTCCCGCTTCTTCCGGTCCTTCTCTTCCTTCTCCGCCCGCTTCCGCGCCTTGTCCTGGTCCTTCCGGATCGCGGCGACCCAGGCATCGAGGTCGGCGGCGGGGCCACCCCCTCCCCTTCGATACGCCTCGACCTCGGCGATCGCCGTGTCGTAGGAGCGCAGGTAGTCGCCATAGAGCACGGCGAGATTCTTGTGGGGCTCGGGGTTGCCCGGATCGAGCTTCAGGGCTTCGTTGTAGATGCGGATGGCGTCCTCGAAGCGCCCGTCGCCCCGGTACGCAATCCCGAGGTTGATCCGTGGACCCACCTTGTCTGGGAGCAGCGTGACCATCCGCTCCAGCAGCGGAATCGCGTCGCGGTAGTTGCGATTGTCGAGGTCGTACTTGGTGAGGAACGTCAGCGCGCCGAGCTGGTTGGGATCGAGCTCCAGCGCCTTGCTGAACGCCGCAAGGGCATCGCCCGTGTAGCCCTGCCGGAGCGAGATCTCGCCGAGGTTGGCTTGCAGTTGGGCGTTACGATCGGCGCCTTGGATGGCCTCCAGCGCCTTTCCTGCCATGAACTTGGCGAGGTCGAGCTGGTTGGTCTCAAGGTAGACGACCGTGAGCGCGTTGTAGACGCCGATCGCCTTGCTGTCGATGAGCAGCGCGGCCCGCCCCTCCGCGATCGCGTCGTCGTAGCGCTTGAGGGCGCGGTGAGCGTCGATCGCCGCCACCCGCAGCGCCACATCGTTCGGCGCTTGCCGGATCCCCGCCTGGAAGCTTGACAGCCCGGCCTCGGTCTGCCCCCGCGCCATGGAGAGCATGCCCAGATTCAGCCACGCCCGGCCAAAGGTGGGGTCGACCTCGGTGGTGCGTAGCCAGGCGCGGCGGGCTTCGGTGTCATCCCCGAGGATGTGATGAGCGAGCCCGATGTTGTACGGAATCTCGGCGCGGTCGGGGTACTGCCCGGTGAGCGGCTTCAGGGCGTCCAACGCCTGACGTGCCCGCCCAGCGTCGCGGGTGGTGAGCATCGCCACGGCGTCGGAGATGGTCTGGTCGGGACCAGCGGGGACGGGGGCGGTCCACGCGGGAGCCGCGTCGGGGGTGCCGGGCACCGGCGCGCTGTCGATGGGCGCTGCGTCGGGAATCGCCGCCACCACGGGCACCGGAACGGCATTCGAGGAGACCGGCGGCACGACGGGCGCCGTCTTCGGCACGCAGGCGAGGGCCAGCAGGAGGAGCAGGTTCACTTTGCACCTCCCGTGGCCGGCGCCGCGGGCGGCACCGGCGACGCCGGATCCGCAAACTGGATGGGCGAACCGTCGATGACCCCGCGACCTTCCTGCCGCTCGGAGGGGTACTCACTCGGGGAGAAGTCGTGGAGCAGCTCCACCGCCTTGCTGTTCCACACTGACCAGTGTTTGTCGACGCGGGCCTTCTCCAGCGAGGCCTGCAGACGGGCCTTCGCCGCGTCTTCGGCCGCGAGGCGGAGCGGCGACAGCACCCGGTCGAGCTCCTCCTGGTAGATGCCCATCTCTTCCTCGGTGAGGCCCGCGGGTGGCGGCACCTTGTAAATCATGTCGGCGTAGGCGAAGTACGCCGCCCCCTGGACGTAGAGCGCCGCAGCAGCCGCGTCGAAGTCCTGGTAGGTCTGGATGAGGGCGAGCGAGTCGTCCACCAGCTTACGAAGCGCCTCGGGCTTCTTGAAGCGCACCAATTCAACGTTCGCCTTCTCGTCCTTCTTGGACTTCCCGAAGGCGTACTTCTTGAAGTCATCCAGCTCGGCGAGGAGCTCCTGGGTGGGCCTGAGCGCCGCGAGCTTCCGCGCGTCGGAACTCACACCGGCTGCCGCGTTTTCGCGGAAGGTTTGATCGAGCTCCTCAAGCTTTTTGGCGCTCCGAGCCTTGTCGCCACGCGCCAGGTAGAGCTGCGAGAGCTTGTACTCGGCGATGATGGCGTGGCTCGGGTTGATGCTGGCGAAGTGGCTCGGATGGCCGAGGTAGCGCTCGTAGAACGAGATCGCCTGCACCGGACTCACCAGCTCCCACTGCTCGCCCGCCAGCCAGAAGATCTTCTCGATCTCCCCCGAAGTACCCGCCGCGGGGAGCTTCGCGTACTCCTCGTACTTCCGGGCCGCGCCCTCGTGATCGCCGGTGCCCGTGCGGAGGAACGCGGAGTTGTACAGCGCCGCCGGCGCGTCGGGGTGCTGGCCCTTGGTGACATCCACCAGCTTGTCGAAGTACTTGATCGCGGTCTTCAGATCGAGGATCGAGCTGTAGCCCTGCGCGATGCGGAAGTAGAGCCCCTTGGCGTTCTCGTCGTCCGAGTAGTCGTTGATGTACTGCTCGAAGAGCGTGTTGGCCTCCGCCGTGCGCCCCGCGAGATCGAGCTGGTTCGCGTACTTGTAGTGCGCGACCTTCGTGTATTTGTCCGGCCCCGGGTAGTCCTGACGGAACTTGGCGAGGCACACCGCGGCGTCCCCGTGCTTGCCGGCATCGATCAACGCCTGGCAGAGCGTGAGCGCAGCCTCCTCGGCGATGTCGGTGAGGCCAAGCTTTTTGGCCCACTGCTCGACCGAGGCGATGTCCCCTTCGTCGACGTAGGTCTGCACGAGCAAGGCGGCCGCGTTCCTGGATTGATCCGTCGCCGGGTAGCGAGTGTACACCGCGAGCAGGCGCTTTCGCGCGTCGGGGAGATCGCCGAAGCGGTAGCTGATCAGGCCGGCGTTGTACGCCAGCGCCGGACGCACCTTCTCCAGGAGGGGAATCCAGTCCGGGTCGGTGAACTCGCGATCCTGGATGTCGTCGGCGGAGAGCACGAAGGCCTTCTGCTCGTCGGTGATCATGTACTGGACGATCTGCTTGCCGTACGGCGTGGTGACCGACTTGTTCACCAGCGCACCTTCGGGGACCACGTCGATCTTCCCGTACTTCGCCTTGACGATCTGCTCCCGCGCCTTCATCAACTGGAAGCGGGCGCCGTCGTGGAACTTGCTACGCGGGTTCTTGAGGACCTGGGCGTACTGGGTCGCCGCCTCCGGGAAGTCCCCCGCGAGGAACCACGCGAGCGCCTCGTACCATTCATCCTGGTCGTAGTCCGCCGCGAAGGGGTACTTCTGGAGGAAGTCGCGGAAGGTGACGGCGGCGTCGTGGCACAACGCCTGCGCGGTCGGATCTCCCGCGGCGATCGCCTCCTGGCACCGCACCAGCTTGTCGGAGGCCACCGTCGCAAGCGAGGACTCGATGTAGCCGCGGGCCTGGGCGATCGCGTCGGGGTTGCTCTTGTTCGCCCCGTACCACGGCGTGCCCTCGACGTAGTTCTTGCTGAGGACGGTGAGCGCCTCGGCGGCGGCGGCGTCGTTCCTCACCGGCATCTTCTTCGCGTAGATCGTCGAAATACTGTACTGGTAGATCGGATTCTTGGGATCGAGCGGCCACTGCTTCTGGAGGAACGCGTAGGTGTCGATCGAATCCTCGAATTTGGCCTGAAGCAAGAGGATGTCCGCGAGGCGTTCCACCACGTCGTGCTGCCACTTGCGGTCCCCCACCTTCGAAAGGTGGGCGCGCGCCACCTCCACCGGGGACTTCCCCTGACGATCGGCGAGGTCGGCATAGGAGATCGCCAGGTACTCGACGGCTTCCTTCCGCGTCTGCGCGATGCTGCCGGTGCGGGCGTACAAGGTGTCGGAGTAGTCGAGGAGCTGGACCAGGTAGGCCAGCGCCTTGTCGTACTCGTTCATCTTGTAGTGGGACCAGCCCAGCTTGTACATGGCCTTGTCGTAGTTCCGGCCCTCGGTGCCGTCGGCCATGACGGCGTTGTAGTACATCACCGCGGTTCGGACGTTGACCGTCGGGTCGCCAGGGATGCCCGGCAGGTCGAAGTAGTACTCGCCGAGGTGCATGTTCGCGTCGTTGGCGAAGGCGGACTTCGGGAACCTGGTGACGATCTCCACGTAGGCGTCGCGTGCGGCTTCGTCGTTGTGCTGCGCGGCGTTGCCGGAGCCGTAGCACCAGCCCAGCATGTAGAGCGAGTCGGGACGGTAAGCAAAATCCGGGTAGTTCCGGAGGATGTCCACGTACAGCGCGATGGGCTTGCGGTAGTCCTTCTCCGGAGGTTCCGGCAGGACCATCGACGGGTTCGCGTCGGCCTGATCCTGGAGAACGGCGTACTCCTGCATCCGAGCCACGAAGTCGAGCTCGGCCTCGTCGTAGTAGAGGTCCGCGAGGCGGAACTTCATGTCCGGGGCGTAGCGCGTGTCGGGGTACTTCTGGAGGAAGGACTCCAGCTTCGCGATGGTGACGCGCCGGAGGGTGTTGCCATCCTCCTCGTTGCGCGCCATCGCGGCACCGAACGAATCGGAGATGCGGGCGCGCTCTTCCGCCTCGGCCGCATCGACGATCTCGCGGACATCGCCCTGGAACTCGCCCATCCGCTGGGCGTAGCGTTCGGCAGTGTCGCGGAACACACGTTGTTCCTGCTCATCCGCGGCAACGGGCGCAGCGCTTGCCCGAAGGGGGAGCGCCGCCACCGGCAGGAGCAGGGCGAGCGTGACCCGCAAGAGGGGGACGGGGAGGCGTGCGCTCATTGGTCGAGGTTCTCCCGGATCACGCGGAAGCGGGTGTCGAGGTCGTGGAGCATGGCCGCCTGCTCGTCGACCAGCGTGTCCTGCTGGTCGGCGTTCTCGATTCGGCGGAGCCAGTACACGTCGACGATGCCCTTCTCGGCGTCGATCACGTCGTCTTCGAATTCACCTTGCAGGCGGCGGAGCCCACGGAGCACCGCACGGGTGGCCACGGAGCGGGTGGCGCCGACGCTGCCGTCGACGTCCCGCCGGAGCTCGGTGACCTTCTGCGCTGTGGCGGCGAGCCGCTGCCGGACCGCCTGGGTTTCGCGGGCTTCACCGGAGGCGACGGCCCGAGCGGCGTCGCTCGAGGTGGTCTCCACCCCGTCGAGCTGGGACCAGAGGCGGTCGATCTGGGCGAAGATCGCCGCGCTGTCCGTGTCCTGCGCGACACGACGATAGCCCGCGACCCGGGTACGCAACTCGCCGTAGGAGGTGATCGCGGCCTTGCGCGCCGCATCGTCCTCGGTGACGGAGCCGCTCTCCACCGCGCGCATGAGCTTCTTCCTCGTGACCTCGGACTGGAGCGCATCGAGCTCGCCGGAAGCGCTCGCGAGATCGGCGCGGGCTACGGCGAGCTCGGAGCGTACCTTCTCCATGTCGCCGGGCGACAGCTTGGATGTGCCGCTCCCGATCACCTCTTCGAGGCTGCGTCCGCTCGCAGCGGCCTCTTCGGCGACCTGCTGGACGCGGAACGCCCGCTGCTGCACCTCGCGCACTTGCGCTTCGTAGATCTGCAGCTTGTCGGACGTGGCGCCGACGCCCGAGTCCGACGCGGAGCTCGCCTCCGCCATCGCATCGAGCTCCTGCGAGAGCGCCGTCAGCTCGGACTTGGAGGCGCCGCTCGCGCGCGCCCGGAGGTAGTCGAGCTCAGCGTGGAGGAGTCGGCCGCGCATCGAGAGCGCGGAACCCCGCATGACGCCCAGCTCGCTTCGTGCAGCGACGAACATCCCCAGGGTGTCGGTGTCGGACGAGAGGGCGGTCTGGAGGTCGGCCACGTCGCGCTCGGCGCGGGCGAGGTCCTGCTCCTGGCGGGTGGTCTCCAGGTAGGCACCCAGGCCGCGCTTCACCACCGGGTCCCCGAGGAGCATCTCCACTGCGTAGGCCGGGAGCCCCGAGGTGCCCCCGGTGTCCCCCATCCGCTCGACAAATCGTTCCGCCTCGCCGGTACCCATGCTCAACTCGCTGAGCCGGGCGGCGACGGGCGTGTAGGCGGAGACCACCTCCTCGTAGGAGGTGCGGGCGGCGTCGTACTCCCTGAGCTTCATGTGAAGATGCCCTTCAAGCACCTTCATCGGGGCGGTGTAGCGATGCTCGGGGTAGGCGACGAGGAACGCATCCACCTGCCCCAGGGCGTCCTTCCACCGGGCGTTGGCCTCGGTCTGGGCCAGCTCGGCCTCGTGGGACTCGCGAGGCGCGGCGTCGTACGCGGCTTCTGCGGCTGAGCCCTGCTTGATGTAGGCCCACACCGCCTCATAGAGCTTGTCGGCGAACTCCTTGGACTTCGGATTGAGCTTTCCGTAGTAGGTGCTGGCCTGCGCGAAGTCGCCGATCTCGTAGTACAAACGTCCCAAGGCCAGGATCGCGAGCTCCTGCACCCGCCGCTGGTCTTCGTCCTGGGCGGGGGCGGTCTCGATCTTCTGGAACTCGCTCACCGCCTGCTTGAGGTTCCCCTCGGAGATCATCGCGACGCCGAGCTGGTAGCGAGCGCGGGTGTACCAG
The DNA here is from genome assembly GCA_903921785.1 of uncultured Pseudomonadota bacterium. GTDB lineage: Bacteria > Myxococcota_A > UBA796 > UBA796 > SXON01 > SXON01. Next base: position 10,614 of record CAIXRH010000210.1, on the reverse strand, counting down.
GCGCTGGTGGGCGGGATGGAGTCGAACATCGACTTGGCGCGGGCAGCCTCACCGCGCCGCGAAAAAGACTTCGCGAGGGTGTAGCTAACGATATCCGTAGCCGGGACCTTTCCGGAGACGATCCAGGTGAGGTAGTAGCTGTTGAACGACTCATCGTCCTTCAGGAGCGAGTAAACCTCAAGGTTCCGCCGGACCGCGTCCGCGAAGTAGGGGTGCGTTGGCCCCTTGTCGACGATCGACCGGTAGGCCTCTTCGGCCGTTCGGTAATTCCCAAGTTCGAAGAGACACTCTGCCAGGTACCACTCGGAGTCGCGCGCGAGGTCGGCGTTTCCGAGGGCCCGGGACTGCACCAGGATGTAGAAGCTGGTGGCCGCCGACTCGAAGTCGCCCACGAGGAAGGAGTAGACGGCGTCTTCATACCGACGACGGGCTTCGGTGACCCCGATGAGGCCGGAACGGTCCGAGAAGTTGACGCGCGTGTCATCCACGGCGCCGCTGACCTTGCCGAGCTCGTCCTCCAGGTCGTGGAGCCGATCTCCCGTCGCCGGGGCGGCGGCGAGCGCCACTCCCGGCCACAAGCCGAGCGCGAGCGCGAGGAGGCTACTTCGCATCCGTGATCCGCTCACACTTGACGTCGAAGTCGACCTTGGCGCGCTCTTCGAACGACTCGACGGCGCCGCCCCGATCGCTCACCACCGCCCGGACCGTGCACGCCTTGCCGAGCTCCGCTGCGAACGCGAAGTTGCTCCGGACGTTGATCTCGTAGTCCTTGGCGTACGTGAAGACGCCGCCACCGGTGGGACGGATCTTGAGATCGACGGAGAGGTTGTGGTTGCCGGGGGGAACCGCGCCGTCGTGGATCTTGAACTCACGGCTCTGATCCAGGCTACCCCCGGGATCGGCCTTGCTGAACTTGGACTGCCCGTCGAGCAGGTACTGGACCGACTCCATTCGGAACGCGGGCGAGAGCTTGTTCACATGCCAGATGGTGGCCCGGGCGCCGGATGAGCTGCCCTCGATCACGATCTCCTTGAGCAGCTGCAAGGTGGCCTTGCTCCGGAAGACGCGCTCCTTGAGCGCATCCACCTGCTGCTCGACGGTGAGGAGCTCCTTGTCGAAGTCGGGAGACGACTCGGCCGGCGCGGCGACGGGCACCTCCTGGGTCGTGCCATCCCCGGCACGCGCGGGAGGGGACGCGCTGAGGGCGCCGAGGAGGCCCGCGACGGCGAAGAGAGCGGGCCAACGAGTGCGGGTCATGCAAGGACTCCGAGGGGCTGCGCGCCACCGTAACGCGGGGTCAGTCTCCTCCGCCATCGCCCGCTTCAGCCAGATTGCCCGTGACCCCCGCGAGCGCCCGGACGAGCTGGTCGTGTGCGGCGCGTGCGCGCGCCGTCGAACCATCGAGATCATTGACGAAAAACGTGAAGGCGTAGTCGGTACCGTCCACCGCGCTCACGTAGCCGGCGAGACAGAAAACCCCACCGAGCGAGCCCGTCTTCGCACGAACCCGTCCCTCCATCCCATCTTCGCGGAACCGGTGCCAGAGCGTGCCATCCCGGCCCCCCACCGCCAGCGTGGTGAGGTACTCGGGGCCGACATCGACATTCCCGTACATGTCCACCAGGACCCGATCCATCGCACTCGGCGCGATCACGGATTCACGCGACAGCCCCGAACCGTTGACGAACTTGTAACGGTCCGGCGCGATGCCGAGGCTCGCCATGTAGTCGGTGAGCACCTTCACGCCCTTGTCGGTGGTGCCCGGGAGTCCGACCTTCTCCGCACCCACCGCCCGCAGGATCTGCTCGGCGATGAAGTTGTTGGACTGCTTGTTCATGTCGGTGATGATCTCGGCGAGCCGCTCCGACTCCTCCTTGAGGAGCAGCTTCGACTCGGCGCTCGCCACGGCCACGCGGTGCTTCCCCTTGACCTTGATGCCCTGGGACTTGAGCATGTCCCGGAAAACCGAGAGGTAGTTCCCAGTGGGATCGGCGAGGGTGCGGTAGAGCGTGTCGGGTTCGTGATCGACGGGGACGTTGCCCGTGAGCTTGTAGGTGGCGATCTTGCCTGTCTTCTCGTCGAGGGTGCGCTCGATCTTCACCCAGTACTTCGACTTGGCCCGGCCGGTGGTGAGCTGGTTGTCGAGGACGACGGCGTCGCTCGGGGTGTCGAACGCGGCGTTGGCGGCGACGCCGACGGACGCCCCGGGGCGAACGACGATCGAGGCGATGTTGTAGTTGAGGGAGAGCGCGCCGAGCGCCGAGTAGTAGGTGGAGCCGTCTTCGAGGTCTTCGGGCTTGTCCCAGTGCGGGACCCAGACGCTGTCCGCCTGCATGTAGCTGTCGTCGTAGACCACATCGCCCTTGATCTCGCTGACCCCATGCGCCTTGATATCGGCGACCATCCGCCACATCCGCTCCACCACCATCGTTGGATCGCCCTGACCGATGACGTAGAGGTTGCCATCGAGCACGCCGTCGGCCCCGAGCTCCCCGTCGTACTTGATCCAGGTCGGGAACCGGTAGGCCGGGCCGAGCTCGCGGAGCGCCACGGCGCTGGTGACCAGCTTCATGGTGCTCGCGGGCATCAAGAGACGATCGTCGCCATAGCCGTACACCCGCTCGCCCGTGGAGGCCTTGACGACCTCCAGCGAGATGGACGATCGGGAGAACACGGGCATCGTCGGGAGCTGGCCCAACGCCGCCTGCAACTCCATCAACGGGGCCGGCGCGGCGGAGCCGGCGGGCGCGGATGGCGCCGCCTCGGCCGCGGCCCCCGTCGATCCCGACGGAGCGTCGGCCTCTTCGGACGGCGACGGCGCCTCCGCCCACGCGGGCGAGAACGAGCTGAGCGCGGCGAGGAGCAGGAGGGCGTTGCGCATGGAGGGCCCCGGGCGGGAGGGGGTCGCCGGTAGAGACACCGGCGGTGGGGGAAGCGGTCCCCGTATTCTCACGCACGCGGCATGCTCGCGCAAGGCGCCAATGAAAAAAGCTAGATGCGTATGATCCCATGCAGCCATATCGAGTCGTGGGTTTTGTGGTCAAGGGCTGGGGGCCCCGCGAGGCGCGTCGGCCCGTTACCTTCCGGGGATGCTGCTCTTCGCCTTGACCCGCGCGCTCGCCGAGCCGGTGGAACGACCGGAGCTCCCCTTCCGCGGCGTGGCTGGAGAGGACGGGGCCCACACGCTGTACCTCAATCCAGCGCTATTGAGCTTCGACCGAGACCCTCTGTTCGCGACCTGGTACGGAACCGACAACCTCGGGGCGTGGTCGGGAAACCAGCTCACCTTCGCGACGACCGGCGGTGGGGCGGGCGCGGGCGTCAGCTACCGCGACGTCGGCGACAGCGCGTGGTGGACCCTCTCCAGCGCCGTGTCGGTGAAGCTGGCGGACAGCCTCGCGATGGGGACGAGCCTGCACTGGGAGCTGCCGGAGGGGGGCGATGACAATTTTGTGAGCTGGGACCTCGGTCTGGGCTGGCGGCCCGCGCCCTGGCTCGGGATCGGCGGCTCCGTCCAGAACCTCGGGTCGCCCGCGCCGGAGCTCGGCGTGGTCACCCGGTACGCGGCCGGCTTTGCGCTGCGCCCGTTCGGTGACACGTTCACGCTCGACCTGGACTACCAGGCCGACGCGCCGGTGGACGCCGCGCTCCTCTCTTCGGCGAGCGCGGCGTTGCGGGTCCGTGCGGCGCGGGGCGTGTGGTTGCGCGCCTGGGCCGACCGAGGCTTCACCCCCGACGCACCCGTGGGCTTCGGGGGCTCCGTGGAGTTGCACTTCACCGACATCGCCGTCGGCGTGGGGGGCCACGGGAACTCGGCCGGCGCCACCCCGGGCGGAAGCGCGTACGTCACGAGCGTGCGGGGGAGCGACAAGCTGTTCATGCCCGGACGGCAGATCGCCGAGATCAAGATCAAGGGCGACGTGCCCTACCAGCCTCAGCCGGGCCTGTTCGGCCCCTCAGAAGAGTCGTACTTCAAGCTCATGTCGCGCCTCGACTCCGCGGCGAGGGACCCCAGCCTCAAGGGCATTCTCCTCGAGCTCGACGGCGTACAGCTCTCGATGGCGCAGATCGAGGAGCTCCGAGGGCTCATCCTTCGCGCTCGCCACTCCGGGAAGAAGGTCGCGGCATGGATGGGTGGCGACGCGTCCAACGGCACCTACCTGCTCGCCTCGGCGTGCGACAAGGTCTACATGCACCCGGCCGGGGGACTCGAATTGGTGGGGATCTCCGCCGAGGTGCAGTACTACAAGGGCGCGATGGATCTCGTGGGGGTCGGCGCGCAGTACGCCCACCGCGCCGAGTACAAGTCCGGGCCGGAGCCCTTCACCCGCACCGGCTCCAGCGATCCGGCTCGCGAGGAGATGGACGCCCTGATCGACGATCTCTACGCGACCCTGGTGTCGGGGGTCGCCGAAGGTCGTGGGCGGAGCCCGGAGGAGGTGAAGGCGATCATCGACGGCGGGCCGTACAGCGCCCGCGAGGCGCTCGCGAAGGGCCTCGTGGACGGGCTCTACTACCCGGACCAGTTCAGCCATGACCTGGATTCGGTGTTTCCCGCCGACTATCACCTGGCCAAGGACTACGGTAGCGAGGTGGATGAGAGCGGCTGGAAGCCGCAACGCGCGGTGGCCGTCGTGGTGGTGGACGGGGCGATCGCGGAGGGGGAGACCACCTCCGGCGGCTTGCTCGGTGGCGCCGCGACCGGCAGCCGGACGGTGGTGAAGGCCCTGGAAGAAGCCGCCGACTCGCGTGCGGTGAAGGCCGTGGTCCTCCGGGTGGACAGCCCGGGCGGCAGCGCCTTCGCCTCCGACGAGATCTGGCGCGCGGTGGAGGAGGTCAAGGAGGCGGGCAAGCCCGTCGTCGTGACGATGGGCGGGTACGCGGCGAGCGGCGGCTACTACGTCTCCGCCGGCGCCGACTCGATCTGGGCCGAGCCGAGCACGATCACCGGATCGATCGGGGTTTACGGCGGAAAGTACAACGCCGCCGGCCTGTTCGGGAAGCTCGGGATCAACAGCGAGATCACCGCGCGCGGGCGTAACGCCTCCATGTTCTCGATGTCCCGCCCCATGGACGCCGTGGAGTACGCCGCCCTCGACCGGCTCATCGGCGAGACGTACGACCAGTTCAAGGAGCGGGTCGGCGCGGGACGCGGCCTTGAACCTGCACAGGTGGAGGAGGTCGCGCGGGGACGCGTCTGGTCCGGGAGCCGCGCCCGAGACAAACACCTCATCGACAGCTACGGCGGCTTCTACGAGGCGCTCGACGACGCCCGGCTCCGCGCCGGGATGGACCCCAACGCGCCGTACTCCCTGGTGGTATTCGACCCCTGGTCCGGACCGATGCCGCTGCCCGACCGGCTCACCCGCGCCGCCAGCAAGGTGCAGGCGGTCTTCGCCCCCAAGGTGGAGCTCCCCGCCGAGCTCCAGGACTTCTGGAAGCTCTCCGCGCTCCGCGACGAGCACGTCTTCGCGCTGATGCCCTACACCCTCGACATCCGCTGATGCCCCCGCCGCCCGCCACCAAGGTGCTGGTCACCGACGACGATCGGGCGGTGCGCAGCGCGCTCAACGTGAACCTGAGCAAGGCCGGCTACGCGGTGACGCTCAGCGACAACGCCGAAGAGGCGCTTGAGCGGCTGCACAACGAGCCGTTCGACGTGCTCTTGACCGACGTGAAGATGCCGGGGCGCTCGGGGATGGACCTCCTCGCCGAGGTGCGCTTGCATTGGCCGGACACCCGGGTGGTCGTGATGACGGGCCACGGCTCGGTGGCCGACGCCGTGGAGGCGATGAAGGCGGGCGCCGCCGACTACCTCATCAAGCCCATCGCCCGCGACGAGCTGCTCCTGCTCCTCGAACGGGCCCTGGAGAACCGGGCGCTCGCCCGCGAGGTGCAGCAGCTTCGTCGCGAGGTGGATGCGAAGTACGGCTTCGCCAACCTCGTGGGCGCCACCGCGGTGATGCAGGAGGTCTATGAGCAGGTGCAAGCCGTGGCCGACTCCAACACCCTGGTGCTGATCCAGGGGGAGACCGGCACCGGTAAAGAGCTCATCGCCCACGCGATCCACTACCGCTCCCGGCGCGCCTCCGCGCCGCTGGTGGTGGTCAATTGTGGTGCGCTCCCCGAGAACCTCCTGGAGTCCGAGCTCTTCGGCCACGAGAAGGGGGCGTTCACCGGCGCGGTGCGCACCCACCAGGGCAAGTTCGAGCAGGCGGACGGGGGCACGCTGTTCCTCGACGAGATCGGCGAGATCCCCCCGGCGGTGCAGGTGCGGCTGCTCCGGGTGCTCGAAGGCGGCGCCTTCACCCGCGTCGGCGGCGAACGCGCGGTGAAGGTGGACGTGCGGGTGGTCGCCGCCACCAACCGCGACCTGCGCAGCGAGGTTCGCGGCGGCACGTTCCGCCCGGACCTGTTCTACCGGCTCAACGTCTTCCCCATCCGGCTGCCGTCGCTCCGGGAGCGCCTCGACGATGTGCCGCTCCTCGCCCAGCACTTCCTCCAGCGGTTCTCGGAGCGCCACGGACGCCCGGCGCCCACCCTCTCGGCCGAAGCGGCGGCCACGCTGAAGAGCTGGCGATGGCCGGGGAATGTCCGCGAGCTCGAACACCTCATGGAGCGGACGCTGATCCTCTCCGGAGGCGGCGAGATCCGCGCGATCCGCCTCCCCGATGACGCTTACGCCACCGTGGACCCGCCCGATGACTCGTCAGGGACGAGCGGACGGGAAGCGGCGGACGGCAGCACGGACCTCGACCAGATCGACGCCGGCGGCCTCCCCGCGCTGCTGGACCGCTGGGAGCGGGCGCTGATCGTGGCGGCGCTCGAAACCGAAGGCGGCGTGCAGGCCCGCGCGGCCCGCCGGTTGGGCATCAGTCGGTCGAACCTGAACTACCGGATTGGCCGCCTCGGCATCACGCTTCAGGACGTGAAGTTCGCCTGAGCGGGGCCTCGGCCTCCCTCAGGGACGTCCTTGGTTTTGGTCCCACCTCCCGGCCCTGCTCCACCCTCGCGAGCCCAAGAGTGGGCCAGCCACGACCCGCGTGGGCGCGGGCGTCGCCGAGCGCACGCGGGCGTCCGAAGGCTGGCGATGGAAGCGGAGCGCTGACGGTGGTTGCGCCTGACCCGGGTGGGGACGGCACCTCCCGGTGGTTGGCGCCCAAATCCCGAGGCCGATCGCGGACCCTGCCCGTCGAGGCGCGGTCGCTCCGCCCGCGGTGTCGGGTCTTCCGGGGACCCCGGCGAATTGTCGCACCCGCCCCTCATCCGCCTGCGGCTCCGGGCCGATCCCCCGGGACGTCCGGAGGATTCCCATGACCATCGTCTTGTTCGCGCTTGCCTGCACCGCCCCTTCCGCTGAAGACATCACCGCCACCAGCGCCGCCCTCGGCGCCGACTCCGCCCCGGTCTTCAAGGCCGAGATCACCGACTACCTCTCGGAGGACGACGGCCCGCTGCTCGCGCAGATCGTCGAGCAGTTCCCCGGGAAGCCCGCCTCGTTCGGCGCCGTGCTCGCCGAAGGCGTGGTGGAGGTCGACGGGTACATCTCCCTCGCCATGCCCGCGCCGCCCGTGGGCGAGACCAGCGCGGAGTACCGCGTCGTGATCCGCCAGGCCATGGCCGACGGCAGCGGCGGCGCGATCCGCGAGCTCTGGCCGCCGTCGATCGTGTGGAGCTACGACCTCACGCCCGGCGCCGCGCCCGCCGGCTGGTCCATCCGCGAGGCCGGCGGCGGTCACCCGGCGTGGCGGTCCTTCGGGATCGAACCGTTGATCCTCGGGCTCCGCCCGGTCGAGGAGTTCACGGTCGGCGGTCCGTTCGCCGTGCCCGACGTGAGCACCGACGAAGAGAGCACCGTGGCGATCGCGCTGCTCGCCGGCGGCGAAGTCGTCGAAGGCGTGGTCGGCGCGGTCGACAACGGCGTGTGGGGGCTGCACCTCGAAGGCCCGCCGGACACCGAGGGCGGCATGCTCCAGCCCGTGGCCTACGTGGACAGCGACGGCTTCCTCGGCTTCGATCCAGAGACCGAGGCCGCGATCGGCGTCGCCTGCGTCCGCGACACCGGCGCGTTCTTGCGCTGGTTCGACGAACCCTCCGACGTGGCGGTGGCCGATCAGATCGTCCACCGGCATCAGTCCGTCGGGTGGAACGCCCTGACCGGCACCAGCGGGCCGAAGGGGCGCGCGGTTCTCGAAGACCGGGTGCGGATGTCCGCCAGCTGCGACTGAAACCCGCGGCGTGAGGTCCGAGGCGGGGCCGTCGAAAGGCGACCCCGCCTCGATCTTTTTTCTCCCCCGGGCCTCACGCCGTCGAACCCCTCTTCCGATCTTGAAAGTGCCCACCAAAGGGCACGGAGGCCTGAACCACCATGCAACTCATCTCCTTCATCCCCCTCGCCCTCTTCGCCTGCGCCGACTCCGCCTCGGACGTGAGCCCGACCGAAGCCGCCCTCGCGCCCGCGCCGAAAGGCCCGACCGTGCACGTCGAATTCGAGGGTGAGAACACCGTCGTCACGGCCTACCCGCTCCGTTTCGACGAAGACGGCCACATCACCTGGATCGGCTCGCCGCTGGCCCAGGGCACCGTCACCGACGGCCTCGCGTCCATCACCGTGCCCGCCCGCGTCCCCGCCCGCGACAAGAACCCCGAGAAGCCGAACATGGCCGTGAGCTACTGGTTCTTCGCCCAGCAGCTCGACGAGAGCATCCCCACCACGGTGCTCGGCGTCAGCTCCGATCGCCTGATGTACTTCAGCGGGAAGGACGGGAAGCGTGCGGGCTGGTACGTCGCGACGCCGGGCGAGGGCAAGATGAGCTACGCCTCGACGGACCGCATCGTGCTGATGGACGACACCGTCCGCCCGGTGGACGCGCTCCCCATCGCCGGCACCAAGGGCAAGGTTGAGGGCGAGCCCCTCGCGCTCGGCTGGACCTACGAGCACGAGCCCGTCCAGGACGAAGGCTGGGTCACCAACGTGGCCGACGACTTCATGTTCAGCCTCGAAGGCACGCCCCCGAAGTACGTGACCACCGAAGACGGCTCGCTCTACAGCACCCTCACCCCGCGCATCTTCATGGACTCGGACGAGGACGGCACCTGGGGCGAAGCGGACCAGGCGGTGGGCTCGGTGTGCGTGGGCGGCAGCCCCATCATCGTGACCTACGAAAGCCCGGTGACCAGCCTCTCGAAGGCCTACGACTTCACCCAGTCGCACCACTTCACCGGCTGGCGGGCGTGGGCCTTCATGGACGATGGTTTGCAGCCGGTCGGGACCGACATGACCTTCGTGGCCCACGAGAACTGTGGCGCGGCGCTCAACGACGTCCCCAACGGCGACACCGGCGACACGGGCGCCCCGGACTAGCCCCCAGACCGAACCCGTACGGCCGACGCCCTCACCGGCGCCGGCCGTCGGCCGTTTTGGCTACGGCGTTTCGTCGGCCAGCGCGGGCGGCGGTGCCTGATCGAAGCGGTCGAGCACGTAACGATCCGAGAGGTCCATCAGCTTGGTGGCGTACTTCGGGTCGGTGGCGTAGCGGCCCTGGAGGGCGGCGGCGTAGGCCGCAGGGTCCTCGGCCACGTCCCTGGCGGCCGCGTACCGAGCGCTGGTGGAGAGCACCCGGGCGTGATCCTCCAGGGACTCGGTGAAGCTGTGGTAGGCGCGGAAGGCGTCCTTTCGGACGCCGCGGCGACCGTGGCGGTACTCGACGACCCGACGTCGCTCCGACCCGGCGGGCCCCTCCCCCTTCATGCCGAAGAGGTTGTACCCGGGCGCCGACTTGCCCCAGCCACTCTCGATGATCGCCTGGGCGATGGTGACGGAGGCGGGGACATCCGCCGTGACATCGGCGAACATCGCGCCCGGCGCGACCGCCGCGATGAACTCGCCGCGGTACCCGGAAGGCAGCTCCCCGCGCCCCTGCAATACCCGCACCCGCAGCTCGAAGGCGCGGAGCAGCACGGGCTCCGCCTCGGGCGCGGCGCCGGTGCGCACACGCGCCGTGAGCTCCCCCACCACGCCATCGAGCTCGGCGACCAGCTCCGGCGTGATCTCCCCGGCTTCGACGCGCGCTTGAAGCGCCGCGAGGTGATCCACCGCGACCGCTGTGGGGTCGAGCGGCACCGAGACGATCTCCTCGGCCTCGGGCCGGCCGGTCGGCGCGAAGAGCGCGACCACCAGGGCGACGGGCAATAGGAGACGGGACGGCGACAGCGCGGACCTCAGAGGAGACCCGCGACCCTAAACAAAACCCAGGGAGAACGCAAATCTTGACGCGTCAAGCCCTGGCGTAGAGCCCGGTCATACGCCGCACTCGTCCAAGCTCGGCCTCCACGCCGGCCCAGCCCCGATCCTCGTCGTACTGGAGCCCGAGCAGGCCAGCGCGGGAGGCGCCCTCTACGTCCTTTTCCGGATTGTCGCCGATGTGGACCGCCTCGTGCGGCGCCACTCCGGCGACCCGACAGGCGATGTGGAACAGCCGGGCGTCCGGCTTCTCGATGCCATGCTCCGCCGAACAGATGAGGTACGGGAACATCCGATCGAGCGCGAATCGGTGGTAGAGCGTACGCAGGCGCTCATCCCAGTTCGAGAGGATACCAAGACGAACACCGCGT